>CANBRM010000001.1 GCA_947371915.1 Comamonadaceae bacterium
ACGGTTTGGATAGGCTCGGCCAACACTTCCCAAGCGGCGTCGAGGTCGTTCGCCAAGGCTTCTTCGTTGAGTTCGAGTTTGTTCAAGCCCACCATCATCGATTGGTACGCTAATGCGGTGTAGCCCAAGGCCACACCCATGTTGCGCAACACGGTGGAGTCGGTCAGGTCACGTTGCCAGCGGCTGATGGGTAGCTTTTCGCTCAGGTGTTTGAGCACGGCGTTGGCCAAACCCAAGTTGCCTTCGGCATTTTCAAAGTCAATCGGGTTGACTTTGTGTGGCATGGTGGACGAGCCAATTTCGCCCGCTTTCAGGCGTTGCTTGAAGTAACCCAATGACACATAGCCCCACACATCGCGTGACCAGTCAATCAGGATGGTGTTGGCGCGCGCCACAGCATCAAACAACTCAGCCATGTAGTCGTGGTGTTCAATTTGAATGCTGTACGGCTGGAAGGTCAGTCCGAGGCCCAAAGGCGCTGGCGTTTCAACCACTTTGCGGCTGAAGGCTTCCCAATCAAAGTCAGGCCAAGCGCTCATGTGCGCGTTGTAGTTGCCCACTGCGCCGTTCATCTTGGCCATGATGTGCACGCCAGCAATGCGCTCGCGCACTTGGCGCAGGCGCATCACCACGTTGGCCACTTCTTTGCCCACGGTGGTGGGGCTAGCGGTTTGGCCATGGGTGCGGCTGAGCATGGGCACATCGGCAAACGCGTGCGCCATCTCGCGCAGCTTGGCAATCAGGCCGTCGAGGCCGGGCAAGATCACTTCATCACGGCCTGCTTGTAATTGCAGTGCGTGGCTGGTGTTGTTGATGTCTTCGCTGGTGCAGGCAAAGTGCACAAACTCAGCAGCGGCTTCAAGTTCGGCGTGGCCTTTGAATTTTTTCTTGATCCAGTACTCCACGGCTTTCACGTCGTGGTTGGTGACCTTCTCTTCGTCTTTGATCGCAAGCGCATCTTCTGTGCTGAAGTCGGTCACCAAACTGATCAGATAGGCGCGTGAGGCAGCGCTCAACGGTTTGAATTCGGCAAAGCCCGCATCGCTCAAAGCCATGAACCACGCAATCTCCACCTGCACGCGGCGGTGCATATAGCCCTGCTCGCTCATCAAGGGGCGCAGGGCGGCGACTTTGCCGGCGTAGCGGCCATCAAGTGGCGAGAGGGCGGTGACTTGGGAGATTGCTTGCGAGGTGGCTTGGGATGTATGGGTATTGCTCATCCTGCAATTTTAGGTGGTGCCGCTGACAGGCGTGCATGCAATAGACCTCTATAAAATACGCACTCTGTTAATTTCAAATGAACGTATGAAGCTTATTGGTGCCGTCACCAGCCCCTACGTGCGCAAAGTGCGCATCGTCATGGCCGAGAAAAAACTAGACGTTCAGTTCGTCACCGAAGACGTGTGGGCGGCCGACACCACCATCACCGATTCGAACCCACTGGGCAAAGTGCCTTGCTTGATCATGGAAGGCGGCGAGGCCCTGTTTGACTCACGCGTGATCGTGGAGTACCTCGATACCTTGTCACCCGTGGGCAAGTTGATTCCTGCAGGTGGCCGTGAGCGCGCCGAAGTGAAAACATGGGAAGCCTTGGCCGACGGCCTGCTGGACGCCGCCATTCTGGCGCGCTTAGAAGCCCATTGGATCGGTCGCAAAGACAACGAGCGCAGCCAAGCGTGGATTGCGCGTCAGATGAAAAAAATTGACGACAGCTTGGCCGCCATGAGCCGCGGCTTGGGCGAGCGCAGCCACTGCGTGGGCATCCATCTGAGCTTGTGCGACATCGCCTTGGGCAGTGCCTTGGGTTACCTCGATTTCCGTTTCCCCGACATCAACTGGCGCGAGCGTCACGCCAATTTGGCTGACTTGTTTGAGCGCTTGTCACAGCGCCAAAGCTTCAAAGACACGCTGCCGGCTTAACCCAGAGCTAGCTGTTGGCTCGTCGTTTGAGCCAACGCATCAAGCTGCCCACTACGGGCAGCTTTTCATACAACTCTTCGGCAGCATCCCAGTAATCGCGGTGTATGGCTACACGCCACACGCCCGCCTCTTCGCGCAGCACCAAGTGGCTAGCGCCGCGAATGGTTTGTGTGCGACCTGCGTCAAAGCGGCGCATGCCAAACAAAAAATCCCAAGTCACAAAGCATTGCGCATCTTGCTGCACACGCTGGGTGATGACAAAACGTGGCGCATAAAGCTCGCGAAACATGTGCGCAAAGATGGCTTCAATGGCGGGCACGCCTTGCACCTCGTTGAACGGGTCTTTGAACTGCGCGTCGGCTGTGTAGATGTCGGCAATGCGGGCAACGTCGGCTGGCTGCAACTGTTCAAAAAAGTCGACCACGCGTTGGAGTGCGGCTTCGCAGGTGTCAGTGTTGTCCATGGGGTTCACATCCCCGTGGCGCGGCGCACCAACGCAAAGTACCAGCGGTAGGGCAGCACACGCATGAACTTGAGCCAGCGTGTGAAACGTTTGGGGTAGTGAATCTCGAAAGCCCCTTTGGCCCAACCGCGCAGCATTTCACGAGCAGCTTGTTCTGGGCCAATCAAGGCGGGCATGTGGAAGTTGTTTTGCGCGGTCAACGGGGTTTCCACAAAACCAGGATTCACCACGCTCACTCCCAAACCTTGGGTGGACAGATCCAGATACAAAGCCTCGGCCAAGTGAATCAAGGCGGCTTTGGTGGGCCCGTAGGCCAAGCTTTGCGGCAACCCTCGGTAGCCCGCCACGCTGGCCACGAGGCTGAGGTGGCCAAAGCCTTGGGCCAACAGCGCGGGCAGCACGGCATCAAGCATGTAGAGCGCGCCGACGTAATTGACCGTTTGGTGGCGCAGCATTTCGTCCAGGTTGTAGTCCGTGGCGCGTACAGGTTTGTAATAGCCGGCGCAGTAGATCACGACATCTAAGCCTTGTTCAGCTTGTATGTGTTGCGCGGCTTGGCGCATCGCTGCGGGATCGCTCACGTCGAGTACCACGGCCTGGGCGCCAGGGTGGGTATCGACAAACGCTTGCAGCAACTCAGATTTGCGGGCCGACACCACCACGCGGGCACCTGCTGTGTGCAGGGCTTGGGCGGTCGCCAAGCCAATGCCACTGGAGGCGCCAATCAGCCACACACTGCGGCCTTGCCAATCGGTGATGGTTGGGTTGAGAGGTTTCATGGTTGTGCACCTGCTAAAAGTTGTTGTCGCAGTTGACGTTGCGAGGTCTCGGGGGCCAGCCATATCCCCATGAAGCGTTGGGCCAATTCGGCATCACGCATCTCGCCCAGCAGCTGTTCTTGGTGCAAGAGTTGCAGGCCTTTTTGGGGAACGTAGATGCCCGTGAGTCGCTCGCCTGCGCGCACATTGGGAATGAGTTGGCTCAGCAGTGTCGACCAGTTTTGGGTTTGCGCGGGCGTGAGTGCGCGCTGGCCTTGCATCTCGTCCATCGAGCGCTGGGCAATGTCGCTGCCTTTGAAGTCCCGCAGGTAACGCAGATCCAACACCAAGGCTTGTTTGTCCCAATCGCTGGCTGAAAAAGTTGCATTCGCCCACAGGCTGGCGTCGTAGACCGAAAAGCCCCAAAAGGTAAAACGTTGCTGCCCCATCAGTCGCGGTGTAGCCAGCCATTTTTGCAAGCGTTGGATTGGCAACGCGTCGCTGGGTGGGGTTTGTGCCGCGGCGTTGGGCAGTTGCCCAGCGGCGGCCAGCATCAGCCCGGCCTGCAGGCCAACGGTGAGAAGCCTGCGGCGCGTGTTCATGGTTTGACCAAGGTGTACTGCACCACGTCGATGTTGTGTTGCTCAAAGGCGGCTTCGCAGTAGGCGAGGTAGAACTCCCAAATGCGGATGAAGCGCAGGTCAAAGCCCAACGCCAACACCTGCGCTTGGTCGGCCATGAACTGCTGACGCCAACGGCGCAAGGTCTCGGCGTAGTCCAAGCCGAAGGCCATTTCATCCACGACTTTCAGGCCCGCCTTCACTGCTTGGGCGCGGAACTCGCGTGGGCAGGGCAAGCAGCCACCGGGAAAGATGTACTGCTGAATGAAGTCGGTGCTGGTCACGTACCGGTCAAACAAGCTGTCGTCGATGACGATGCTCTGGATGCACGCCTTGCCGCCGCTTTTGAGCAAGCGGGCGACGGTGGCGAAATAGGTGGGCCAATACTCTTGGCCGACCGCTTCGATCATTTCGATGGAGCACACCGCGTCATACGGGCCGTCGTTGATGTCGCGGTAGTCTTGCCAACGCAGGTTGCTTTGGTCTTGCTTGCCCAAGGCTTGCATGCGGCGATTGGCGTAGGCCAGTTGTTCGTGGCTCAAGGTCACGCCGCTCATGTGAGCACCAAACTCGGTGCTGCCCATCTCGGCCAGTGCGCCCCAGCCGCAGCCAATTTCCATCACGCGGTCACCGGGTTTGACGTCGACCATGCGCAAGGCGCGGCGCACTTTGGCGCTCTGAGCTTGGGCCATGGGTTGGCTGCGGTCACCGTCAAACCAAGCGGACGAATAGTTCATCGTGCCGTCCAGCCACAGCTCGTAAAACGCGTTACCCAAGTCGTAATGGGCGTGGATATTTTTAGCGCTGTTGCTGCGCGTGTTGCGGTTGAGCAAATGCTTCACGCGGTAGACCAAGCGGCCCAGCCAGTGGCCATAAATCAGGTCGTCCATGTCGCGGCGATTGGCGACCAAGAGCTGCAACAAGTCAGCCAAGTTGTGGGTGGTCCAGTCGCCCGCGATGTAGCTTTCTGCAAAACCAATGTCGCCCGATTTGAGGGCCTGTGTCAGTGGTGTCCAGTTGTTCAAATGCAGGCTGGCATGTAAGGCTGGGCCTTGGGCTGGCGTTTCGCCAAATTGTTCGGTACTGCCGTCGGGCCATTGCACATGCAAGGTGCCATGTTTGAGGCGTTGCAGCAGGGCGAGTACACGCCGAGCTGCCGAGGGCATGTCAGAGGGTGCGCTGGCGCGTTGGGCGGTGTCGTTGCGGGTGGTGGTCATGGCTGGTGGTGTCTTTGAATCAGCGGGTCACAAAATGTTTGGGCGGTGCGGGTTGCCTGAAAAACGGCACGCGTTTGCGCCACAGCTTGAAGGCTTGCCAGTGGATGCGCACCATGACCATCGCGGTCATCAGGGGGTAGCGCCACAGAGCGCGTCGCAAGGCGGTGCGCGTGATGGGTTGGAGTTCGCCACTCACGCTCGTTTCGATCAACGGGCCTTGGGCATCGTCGTGGTCCACGCGGGCCACGGTGTGTGTGGCGGTGCGCATGAAGCGAAAGCGGTAGTCGCCTTGCACGGCACAAAACGGCGAGACGTGAAACACCTTGTCAGCGCGCAGTTCGACGCCGTACTCCGGGCGGTCAAGCAAATAGCAATGGCGTTCACCAAAGGTGTTGTTCACCTCGACCACGATGGCGCGCAGTGATGCATCTGCCGCGTGGCAATACCAAAAGCTCACGGGCTTGAAGGTGTAGCCCAGCACGCGTGGGTAGCAATGCAGCCACACCTCGCCCGTGGCGTCGGTGATGCCCTCGGCCTGAAGCAGTTCATCGAGCCAAGCCAAGGCCCCGCCTTGTGCTGTGCTGCGGCCATCGCCGTGGTCCACGTCATGAAAGCTGATCGCCCCTGCACGGTTGATGGCCAAGGTGGTGTTGACCTCCGCCAAGTGGCGCATCGGCAGCATCAAAAAATAAGTGGCGTAGGCAAACGCATGTTGGGCGGGACGCAAGCGGGTGTGACGCACTTGGCCAAACCCGATCAAGCCCGCTTCAGGCGTCGCTGAAGCGGCCAGCACCGATGCCCCGGCCGTTGGCACAGCGTGATGCGCTGCGCTGTGAGCTGCATCGTGGGGCGGCGGCGTGTTGGGTGTGTGCATCGGTGGTTCAGTGCGAGCTTAAGTGCAAGACGCCAACCAGCTCTGTGCGGCAGCGCGCCCAGCTTTGAAGCCGTCTTCATGAAAGCCGTAGCCCATCCAAGCGCCTGCAAACCACGTGCGTTGTTGGCCTTGCAATTGCGGCATCAGCGCTTGGGCTTGAATGGCGGCTAAGTCAAACACAGGGTGGGCGTAGTCGTATTCGCCCAGCACATGCGCCGGGTCGATTTCGTGCACGGGATTGAGCGAAACAAACACGTCTTGCGTGAATGGCAGGGGCTGTAAAAGGTTGAGCCAGTAATGCAAACACACACGCGCCGACTCGGTGTTGTGTTGTGCGGCGCGTTCGTAGTTCCAAGCCGCCCACGCGAGTTTTTTCTTGGGCATGACCGAGGTGTCGGTGTGCAGCACGGCGCGGTTGGCATGGGTGCGAATCGCGCCAAGGGTGGCTTGTTCTTGCGGTGTCGGTGCGGCCAGCATGCGTAATGCTTGGCCCGCGTGGGTGGCCAAGATCACCGCATCAAAGCGCTCGCTGCCTGTGTGCGTGTGTACGGTGGCGCTTTGGGCGTCGCGCTCGATGCGCAGCACGGCTGTGTTCAGCCGTTTGTCGGCGATGCGCGCCACAATTTTTTCGACGTAATGTTTCGCGCCACCGGCCACGGTGTGCCATTGCGGGCGGTTGTTGACTTGAATCAGGCCGTGGTTGTGACAAAACCGCACCATCGTGGCGACGGGGAATTGCAGCATTTGGTCGGTGGGGCAACTCCAGATGCAACCCAGCATGGGCAGCAAATACCAGTCGCGGAAGGTGTCGCCAAACGCGTGGGTGCGCAAAAATTCTTGCAGCGGTTGCGCCAGTTCGTGGTCCTGGTTGCGTTCGGCCAGCGCTGTGGCCAAGGTGTTGAAGCGCATCACGTCGCGCAGCATGTTCAAGAAACGCGGTTTGAACAGGTTGCTGCGCTGCGCGAACACCGTGTTCAAGTTGGCGCCGTTCCATTCCAAGGCGCGCTGTCCGGGCGCGCCCGGTACTTGCACCGAGAACGACATGTCCGATTTGGCAGTGGCCACCTGCAGTTCCTCGAACAAACCAATCAGACCCGGGTACGTTCGTTCGTTGTAGACCAAGAAACCGGTATCCACACCGTGGGTTTGAGCGCCTGTTGCCGTGGGCAAGGTGACGTCTACGGTGTGGGTGTGGCCGCCAAAGTAGTCGCCCGCTTCAAACAGGGTGAGCTCGGCATGACCGTGCAAGTGATGAGCGGCGGACAGGCCCGAGATGCCTGAGCCAACGATGGCAACGCGTTGTGTCATGGCGTTGTACCTTTGGCGGCCAATTGTTTTTCAATCTCTTGCACAAAGGCTTTGTCTTGTGGCCCCGTCATGCTGCTGAAGCTTTTGACGGTTTGGCCGTCGCGGCTGATGATGTATTTGTAAAAGTTCCACTTGGGTGTGGTGCCTGTTTGCTCCGCCAATTGCTTGAACAACGGCAGCGCGTCTGGCCCGCGCACAGTGGTTTTCACAAACATAGGGAACTTCACGCCAAAGGTGTTCTCGCAAAAGTCGGCGATCTTGGCGTTGCTGTCGGGCTCTTGCGAGAAGTCATTGCTGGGAAAGCCCAGCACCACCAAACCTCGGTCTTTGTATTTGGCGTGCAGGGCTTCTAGGCCTTTGTATTGGGGCGTGAAGCCGCAAAAGCTGGCCGTGTTCACCACCACCACCACCTGCCCTGCGTATTGGCACAGGGCTTGGGGCTTTTCATCCTGCAGTCGCAAGACCGTGTGCTGCAACACACGCGGGCAAGTGGCCTGCGCTGTAGCTGACGCCGCGGTGTTGGGGGCATCTGCGGCGTGCAGCGCCGTCCAAGGTGCCAAAGCGCTGGCCAAGAGCGCCCAACGAACGATGTTCAGGCGTGATGATTTATTTTGCATAGGACCCCATGATGGCTTATTCTTAGCGTATTGTCTGAGACAAAACGAATGCCCATGGTTGCCACTGGATTTTTTTACACATGAATACCCCAGTTCTTTCAGAGGTTCCGACACTTTCGATTGCCGCCGTCGAGCGAGACACCGGTATTGGTAAGGACACTTTACGTGTGTGGGAGCGCCGATACGGCTTTCCCGTGCCCGGGCGGGACGCCTTTGGCGAACGCAGCTACCCTTTCGAGCAAGTTGAAAAGCTGCGCGTCATTCGCCGCTTGATGGACCAAGGCCATCGGCCCGGTCGTATCGTCTCTCTGCCCATGGAAACCTTGCTCACTTTGGGGCAAGCGTCGGAGGGTGAGGTGTTGGGCGGCCCCATACCTGAGCATTTGAAGGTGCACTTTGGCTTGATCAAAAGTCATGACAGCGAAGCATTACAAGCCTTGCTGACGCAAGACATGACGCGCGAGGGTTTGAGTGACTTCGTGATCGAGATCGTGGCGCCTCTGCTGATGTGTGTGGGGGAGGCTTGGGCTCGAGGGGAATTGGCGATTTTTGAAGAACATTTGTTCACGGAGTGCGTCATTCGGGTCATGCGCCTTGGCATCATCACATGCACTGTGCCCCAGCACGCGCTCGGACCGCGTGTGTTGTTGACAACCTTCCCACAAGAACCGCATGGATTGGGTTTGTTGATGGTGGAATGCGTTTTGGTGGAACAGGGGTGTACTTGCTTGTCTCTGGGCACTCAGACGCCGGTGCTCGACATCGCCTTTGCGGCAGTGGCGCACCGCGTAGATGTGGTGGCTCTGAGTTTCAGCAGTTTGATCAAACCCAATGATGTCGTGGAGGGTCTGCAAGAGTTGAGGCGTCATTTGTCAGATGCCGTCAAAGTTTGGGCAGGTGGGCAGGCTTTGGCGCTGCGACGGCGCAAGGTCCCTCAAGTGGACATTCTGGGGGGATTTTCGGATATCGCCTTCCACGTCAAGCGCTGGCGCAGTGCCGCTCTAAAATTGAAAGCATGACCTTCACCTCCCTGCCCGCCCCTGCCTTTTTGTCCAAATTGGTGTCGCGTGCCGATGCACCCGCTCGGTTGGCAGCTTTGCGTGCGCAAGGACCCGTGGTGTTCACCAATGGGGTTTTTGACGTGCTGCATCGTGGTCACGCCAGCTATTTGGCCCAAGCCCGCTCCTTGGGCGGCAGCTTGGTGGTGGCGCTCAACAGCGATGCCTCCGCGCGTCGCTTGGGCAAAGGGCCCGACCGTCCTTTAAATAACGAAGCTGATCGCGCTGCTTTGATGGCTGCGCTGGAGTCGGTCAGCTTGGTGACGTGGTTTGACGAGGACACGCCGCTTGAACTCATCACTGAACTGCGTCCCGATGTCCTGGTCAAGGGCGGCGATTACGACATGGCCAAATTGGCCGAGACCCAAGTGGTGTTGGCCTATGGCGGCCGTGCCCAAGCCATTCCATTTGTGGATGGCTACTCCACCACGGCCTTGGTGAAAAAAATCCGCCAAGGCTGAGAGTTTTAAACAAACACCGCTTGCCACAGCGCCAAGATCGCGGTGCGCTCTGGGCCCAACTCAGCGACGGGGACCTGTGTCGGCAATTCGTCTAACCGCGCACGGTGCTGCACCCGCCGCAGTTCTCGGTAAGCACTGCCGGCTGCCGCGCCTACCCCAGTGGGTAACAAACCGGCCGCTTCTGCGTGGTGCAACAAGGCGATGTTGCCCACGTTTTCCAGCAGCGCTGGGTGTTGGTGGGCATGTGCCAGCACCACGTACTGCACGGCAAACTCCACGTCCACCATGCCGCCCGCGCTGTGTTTGACATCAAAAAATCCGTCTTTCACAGGTCGTGCTGCACGCAGTTTGTTACGCATGCCCACAATTTCTTCTCGCAGTGCTCGGTGCTCGCGGGGCGCATTGATGACGTTGGCGCGAACCGCGTCAAAGCGTGCTCTGAGTTCCGGCATGCCGATGCCATAGCGTGCCCGCGTCATGGCTTGGTGCTCCCAAGTCCACGCCGTGTTGTCGCCGCGTTGTTCTTGGTAGTTGGCGTAGGCTTCGAACGTGGAAACCAGCAGTCCCGAGTTGCCGTTGGGGCGAAGTGCCGTGTCAATCTCGTACAAATCACCTTCGCTGGTTTTCACGCTCAACCAGTTGATGAGTTTGCGCACAAAGGCGGCGTAAATTTCGCCAGCTTGTGGGTGCGCGTCTTGGTACACAAACACGATGTCTAAGTCGCTGCCGTAGCCCAGTTCTTTGCCACCCAATTTACCGTAGGCCAAGATGGCAAATTGCGGTTCATCGCGGTGGCGTTGCTTGACGTTTTGCCATACCCAACGGCTGGTGATTTTCAGCAAGCTGTCGGCCAGCGCGCTCAAATCGTCGGCTACTTGTTCGACGCTGATGCGCTTTTCTACATCGCGGGCCAAGGTGCGAAATACCTCGGCGTGGTGGGCGCGACGCAACAAGTTGAGCAGCGTTTCTTCGTCGGCTTGGTTGGTCGATTGGAGTGCTTGCAGGCGCTGTTCAAGTTCTTGTTCAAACGCGATGGCATCAAATCGCTCGCTCAGCAAAGCGGGGCTAGCCAACTCGTCAATCACGCCTGGGTGTTGCAGCAAATATTTGGCAGGCCAGCGCGCCATTCCCAGCAGGCGCATCAGTTGTTCGTGCACGCGTGGTCGCTCGACCAGCAGCGCCAAATAGCTTTCGCGCCGCAGCATTGGCTCCATCCAGTCGCACCAGCGTATGGCTGCGTCTTCGCTCACGCGACCCTCTTCGAGCCACGCGTTGGTGCGTTGTAAAAGTTTGAGAAGCCGTTGCATGGCATCGTCGCGCAGGGTTCGGATGCGGGGCTGCTCGGTCCAGTCAGACACGCGTTGTGCCAAGCGGGCGTTGAGTTCAGGCAGCAAGTCGCTCAGGGTGAGGCGTGAACCCAAGGTCTCGGCGTGAGGACGGGCCCTGTCAGCGCTTGTGTTGTCGTTGCCTGTGGTGGTGTCTGCGTGCTCGCCTTGACCGAGCAAGCGGTCAAACTCAGACGCCACCTGTTCTCGGTGAGCGTTGAGTTGCGCAATGAAAGCGGGCACATCAACAAAGCCCAAGGTGTTCGCGATCCATTGCAAATCCGCTTCAGCGGTGGGCAGCATGTGGGTTTGTTGGTCGTCCAAGTACTGGATGCGGTGCTCGACTTGGCGCAAAAACACATAGGCTTTGGCCAACGCGTCGGCGGTGGCAGCGGGCATGAGCTTGGCGTCACTTAGGCGTTGCAAAGCGTGCAAGGTGGGGCGTGTGCGCAGTTCGGGGAAATGGCCGCCACGCACCACTTGCAGCAGTTGCACGGTGAATTCGATTTCTCGAATCCCCCCGCGACCCAGTTTCACATCGTTGGCCCGTTCGGGTCGACCCGCGCTATGGCTGAGGGTCTGGCTGCGAATCTGCTGGTGCAAGCTGCGCAGTGCTGCAAAAACGCTGTAGTCAAGGTAACGACGAAACACAAAGGGCAGCACGGTGTCACGCAGTTCGGTGGCGTTGCGCAAGGCATTCAGTGGCTCGCTGAAAGGTGCCACCACGCGACTCTTGAGCCAAGCAAAGCGCTCCCACTCGCGCCCTTGGACCAAGAAATATTCCTCCAGCGCTTGGCGCGACACCACGCTAGGCCCAGAGTTGCCGTTGGGCCGCAACGCCAAGTCCATGCGAAAGACGAAACCGTGTTCAGTCGTGTCGCCAATTTGGCTGTAAATCAGCTTCACTGCTTTGGCGAAATAGTCGTGGTTGCTGATGCGCCCGCGTCCGTCGGGCTTGCCAGCGGTATCGCCGTCTTCGTCGTACACATAAATCAGGTCAATGTCGCTGGACACGTTCAATTCGCGTGCGCCCAGCTTGCCCATTCCAACGATCCACAGAACAGCGCGTTCGCCGCTGGGGGTTAATGGCGAGCCGTGTAAGTCATCCAACTGCTGTTGCGCTTGGACATATGCCACATCCAAGCTGAACTCGGCCAACTCGGTGACGGCGCGGGTGATGACGCCAAGGGGGGCTTGCTGGCTGGTGTCAAGCACCACCAAGCGTTCCATCACGAACTGGCGCAGCATGCGCAGGGCGTCGTTGCTGCTGTGCTGCTGGCGCAAGGTGTCAAAACAGGCTTGCATCGTGGCTCGAACGGGAGCGCCTGCCGGCAAGGCCAACAAGGCGTCACCATAGCGGCGACGCAGCCTTTGCACCAGACGTGAATGAGCGCTCAAGTCGCCGGTCGAGGGGGGGATAATTCCAGTCACGTTGTGAGTACCATGAATAAATTGTCAGATCTGTCAGTCACGCCTCTTGAACCCCTCGTCACGCCTTCGCGTTGGACGCGTGCGGTCTATGCGGCTTTGTGGGTGGTGGGCACCGTGTGGTTGGTCATGATCTTGGCGTGGAGCACCTTGAACATGGTCATTGTGCCGCGCATCGGCGATTACCGAGAGCTGCTGCAAACCCAAGCTTCGCGTGCCATGGGCATGCCGGTGAAGATCGGCAGCATCAGCGCCGAAGGGGGCTGGTGGGTGCCTTTGTTCGACATTCACGACTTGCAAGTGTTGGACGCCCAAGGCCGCGAAGCCTTGAAGCTGTCGCATGTGCAGGTGGCCATTTCACCGCGCTCGCTGGTGCGCGGTCAGTTTGAGCAACTCACCATTGACCGCCCCGAGCTCGACATCCGTCGCGACAGCGCTGGCCATGTGTGGGTGGCGGGCATCGACACAGGAGCCTCGGCGGGCGACGGCAGCGGGGCCGATTGGTTCTTCTCACAATCCGAATTTGTGCTGCGCGACGGCGTGGTGCGTTGGCGCGACGAGCTGCGGTTCGGGCCTGAGGCGACGGCGTTGCTCATGTCCGATGTTGATTTGGTCATGCAAAACCATTGGTTGCACCACGACGTGCGCCTCGATGCGACGCCGCCTCTTGCGTTGGGGCAACGCTTTTCTTTGCGCGGCAAGTTCAAGCAAGCGCCTTGGCAGCGGGCCGGCGATGTGGCGCATTGGCGTGGCGAGTTGTTTGCCGACGCGCCGCACTTGGACCTGTCGACGCTGCGCCAATGGCTGGCGATGGACCCCGATCGGTCCCTGCAAGAAGGCCGTGGCGCGTTGCGTCTGTGGGCCGATGTGGCCAACGCGCAGCTCGTTGGCGTGAGTGCTGACATGGCGCTCGATGAGGTGACCGCCACCTTGGGTGCCAACCTCAAGCCCTTGGCTTTGCGCCATGTGCATGGTCGTTTGGGAGCCAGTTGGCAAGGTGGCGAGGTGAGCCTGAGCAGTGAAGATTTGGTGTTTGACACCCAAGACGGTGAGCATTGGCCCGGCGGCGTGCTGCGCGCCAAGTGGAAAACCGACGATGCCTCGACCGGCAGCCTCAACGCCGACCGATTCGACTTGGCCGCCTTGGCACAAATCAGCCAGCGCCTGCCCTTGCCTGACACGGCACGCGGTCTGTTGGCGCGGGTCCAGCCGCAAGGCCAAGTGAACCAACTTAGCGCCACATGGCAGCGCACCACCCCATCCAAAGGCGAGCCGCAACTGGCCTACACCGCACGCGGCACTGTGCAGCAGTTCTCGCTCAAGCGTGACACGGTGGCCGACAGCCCACTGGCCGCCTTGCCCGGCGTGCAGGCCGCACAGCTGACGTTTGAGGTCACCCAGCGCGGCGGCAATGCCAAGCTCAACATCCAAGATGGCAGCCTGACCTTGCCCATGGGTTTGGACGATCCGCGCATCGTGTTGGAAGACGCATCCGCGCAAGTTGCGTGGGAGCTGGACGGCGACCAAGTGCTGGTCAAGCTCACCCAAGGCCATCTGAGCAACCCCGATTTGGCGGGCGACTTCAGCGGCAGCTGGAAAACCGGCGTGGGCAGCGCGCGCCTGCCTGGCGTGCTCGACCTCACGGCCAACCTCAGCCGCGCCCAAGTGGCGCAGGTCTACCGCTATTTGCCCAATAACCTATCAGCCTCGGTGCGTGGCTACGTGCACGAGGCGGTCAAAGCGGGCGACGCCAGCAACGTCAAGCTGCGTTTGCGCGGCAACTTGGCCGACATGCCGTTTGACAACCCCAAGTTGGGCGAGTTCCGCATTTCCGCACAAATCGCACAAGGCCAATACGCCTACGTACCCGCCAAAACGGGTACGCCTGCGGGGCAGCAATGGCCGAGTTTGAAGGCCCTCAATGGCGAGTTGGTGTTCGAGCGCAGCGCCTTGCATTTCAAAGGCAGCACCCAACTGACGGGCGCACCCAAAGTCATGTGGCACAAGGTGGAGGCGCACATTCCCAACATGGCCAAGGCCGTGGTGAGCGTGACGGGTGAAGCCCGCGGGCCCTTGCCCGAGGTGTTGGCCATGGTGTCGCAATCGGCCTTGAACGAGCTGACCGGCCAAGTGCTGGGCCAAAGCCAAGCCAGCGGCGATGCCGATTACAAACTCAGCCTGAGCGTGCCGCTGGAGACGCTGAACAAAACCAAAGTGCAAGGCAGCGTGTCGTTCATCGACAACGAGCTGCAGGTTATGCCGGGCATTCCGGTGCTCAGCCGCACACGCGGCGTGCTGCAGTTCAGCGAGCGCGGCCTCAGCCTTAAAAACCTACGCACCCGCGCCTTGGGTGGCGATGCGCAAATTGACGGCGGCTTGTCGTTTGAAGCAGCGGCCAGTGAATCGCCCTTGCAACTCAAGATCAACGGCAGTGTGACGGCCGAGGGTTTGCGTCAGGCGCGTGAATTGGGGTTTGCCTCGCGTTTGGCGCAGCGTGCCACGGGCTTTTCGTCGTATGCCGCTACGTTGGGGCTACGCCGAGGCCAGCCCGAATTGCTCATCACCAGCGATTTGCGCGGCATGGCGCTGAACTTGCCCGCACCCATGACCAAGCTGGGGCCTGCGACCCTGCCTTTGCGGGTGGAGATGCAACTCACGCGCGAGTCCTTGGCGCCCAAAACCCGTGTCTTGCACGATCAGATCAAAGTCAGCGTGGGCCGCGTGCTGGCGCTGGCCTATGTGCGTGACCTGAGCGGCCCGCGCACTCGAGTGTTGCGCGGTGGTGTGGCGGTGGGTAGCGATGTGGTGGACGATTTGATCTTGCGCGACAGCGGTGTCGGCCTGAACCTGCAGCTGCCGTTTGTCGATTTAGATGCGTGGAACCAAGCGCTGACCCAATTCACCGGTGTGCCTCTGGTGAATGCGGCGGGCAAAACGGCCAAGTCCGTCTTTGTGGGTCAAGAGGCAGCCGCCTCGGACGAGGCGCAAGACTACGTTCCTCATGCCGTGGTGTTGCGGGCGGACCAAATCAAGGTGTCGGAGCGCGCCATTCACCATGTGCTGGTGGGCGGCACCCGCGTGGGTGAGGTGTGGCGTATGAACCTCAGCGCGGACGAGTTGAATGGCTCAGCCGAGGTGCGCCCTGCCAACGGCAGCACGCCTGCGCAGCTGTTTGCCCGATTGGCCTACCTCAACATTCCGCCCAGCTTGGTGCCCGAGGTGGAGAACTTGTTGACCGAAGAGCCCAGCAGCATTCCGGCGCTGGACATTGTGGTGAACGAACTCACCCTGCGCGGCAAAAAACTAGGCCGTTTAGAAATTGAGGCCGTCAACCGAACCGGTGCCAACGCGGCGCGCGAATGGCGCTTGAACAAACTCAACCTCATCGTGCCCGAGGCCACCTTCAACGCCAGCGGCAGCTGGATGGTTGATGCGCCACGACAGCAGCGCACGCAGCTGAACCTGCGCCTTGACGTGCGCAACAGTGGTGAGCTGCTCACCCGCTTGGGCACGCCCGACGCCATTCGCGATGGCCATGGTCGCTTGGAGGGCCAAGTGTCGTGGCAGGGCTCGCCCATCACCTTGGACTACGCCAGCATGGCGGGCAAGCTCAACCTGAACATTGAAAAAGGCCAGTTCTTGAAGACCGACCCGGGCGCAGCGCGCTTGTTGGGCGTGTTGAACTTGCAAGCGCTGCCGCGTCGCTTGACCCTCGATTTCAGCGACGTGTTCAGCGACGGTTTCGCCTTTGATTTCGTGCGTGGTGATGTGCGCATTGAGCATGGTGTGGCCTTCACCAACAACCTGCAAATGAAGGGCGTAGTGGCCGGTGCCTTGCTGGAAGGCAGCGCCGACTTGGCGCGTGAAACCCAAGACCTCAAAGTGGTGGTGGTGCCTGAAATCAACGCGGGCACGGCCTCGCTCTACATGGCCACCATCAACCCGGTGATTGGCCTGACCAGTTACTTGGCGCAATTGATTTTGAGCCGACCCTTGGTACGCGCTGGCACCAGCGAGTTTCACATTGACGGCACATGGGCCAACCCCCGTGTGACCAAGGTGGACTGATGCCGTTTCCCGCGGGTACTTTGTTGCGTCGATGGGTGCTGTGGGTGCTGCTGGTGCTGCTCGTCTTGTCCATGCTCAGCACCTTGGTGTGGCTGGCGGGGCGTTACGAGGTGAGCCAAGTGCAAAGCCGCATCGAGCGTGATGCGGCGGACGCCGTGAGTGACATTCGCACCGCGCTCACCCGCAACGTGCAAAGCCTGCAAGCCCTGCAGTTTGCAGACCGCAGCGCTGTGCCGTGGAGCCAAGATGCGGCTGGGTTGTTGCGCGAACACCGCGAATGGGTGCGCCTCGAATGGCGCGATGCCGAGTTGAATTTGTTGGCCGCCGTGGACACCCCGTTTCGCGCGCCGGTGTTTGCGCGCATGGGTCGCCCGTCGCGGCAGCCCGAGATCGTGCAAGCCTGTGGTGTGGCGCGTCGCCAAAGCGGCCCTGGGTATGGCGCCAGCAACTACGTACCGTTGGCCAATGGCTTGGGCTTGGAGATCATGGATTTGTGTTTGCCCGTCATCACCGATGGGCAACTCACCGGCTACACCGTGGCCAGTTACAGCTTGCAAGAGGTGTTGGTGAACATGGTGGGCCCGCAGCTCACGCGCAGCCAAGAGGTGTCGTTCACCGAGGCCGATGGCACGCGCTTGGCCATGCACGGCACGCCGCGTCGTGGCTCACGCACGTTCACGGCCAAGCAGTTGCTGGACATCCCGGGCCACGCGATGGTGCTGCGCATGGACAGTTGGCGGGCTGCGCCAGACTTTTTCCCCAACGTCTTGACCGCGTTGGTGACGGCCATGGCGATTGCGCTGGTGACGGTGCTCACCATGCTGGCGCGTGACATGCGTCGACGCCAGCGGGTGGAGCTGGACTTGGCAGACGCCTTGGCGTTTCGCAAGGCGATGGAAGACTCCTTGGTCACCGGCTTGCGGGCGCGTGACAGCCAAGGCCGCATCACGTATGTGAACCCCGCGTTTTGCGAGATGGTCGGTTTTGACGCCAAAGAGTTGATGGGCCACGGCATTCCCGCGCTGTATTGGCCGCCAGAAATGGTGGACGAATACGGCAAACGCCAAGCCCTGCGCTTGGCGGGTAATGCGCCACCGCGCGAGGGTGTGGAGTCGGTGTTCATGCGCAAAAACGGCGAGCGTTTTGCCGTCTTAATTTTTGAAGCACCGCTGATCAACGCGACGGGTCAACAAACGGGTTGGATGAGCGCGGTGCTGGACATCAGCGAACAACGCCGCGTCGAAGAAGTGTCGCGGGCCAGCCAAGAACGTCTGCAAGCCACGGCGCGTTTGGCCACTGTGGGCGAAATGGCATCGCTGTTGAGCCACGAGTTGAACCAACCCTTGGCGGCCATTTCGAGCTATGCCACCGGCAGCTTGAACCTGCTGCAAGACGCCGCGCTGCAAGACGCGCAACTGGCCGACTCTTTGGGCAGCGCCATTCAACGCATCGGCCAGCAGGCGGAGCGCGCGGGCAGGGTCATCAAAAGCGTGCACGACTTTGTGCGCCGCCGTGACCAAGCGCGTGAGGCCGTCACCCCGCGCGCGCTGTTGGACGACGTGATGCCCTTGGTCATTCTGCAAGCCCGTAAATTGGGGGTGCGCGTGGACGTGCGCTGCGCCCTTGATCTGCCTGCGGTGTTGTGCGACCGCACCATGGTCGAGCAAGTGCTGCTGAATTTGTCGCGCAACGCCATGCAAGCCATGGGCGATGACACGCCCCAGAAAGTGCTGACTTTGGCGGTGCGCCCTGCGGCCTCGAATGCGGTGAGCCGTTGGTTGGAGTTCACCGTGGCCGATGTGGGCGCGGGCATTCCAGAGGCCGTGGCCGAAAAACTTTTTACCCCTTTCTTCACCACCAAAGCCGAAGGCATGGGCTTGGGCCTGAGCCTCTGCCGCACCGTGGTGGAGCAGCACGGTGGCTTTTTGAGCCACCGCGCCAACCAGCCACGCGGCACGGTGTTTAGCTTCACCTTGCCGCAATCTTGAACGGAGTTATCGCGCATGCAACCCACCGAAGATGCCTTGGTTTTTATCGTCGACGACGACGCGGGCGTGCGCGAAGCGTTGGCATGGCTGCTGCGCTCGCGCCGCTTGCCCAGCCAGTCGTTTGACAGCGCGGATGCGTTTGCGGCGTTTTTGAACGTGCAAACCGATCGACCTTGGCGACCCACCCAGCCCGGCTGTTTGCTGTTGGATGTGCGCATGCCCGGCATGAGTGGTTTGGCGCTGTTCGAGCAGTTGATTGAACGCCAGTTGCTCGATGTGTTGCCCGTCATCTTTTTGACCGGGCATGCCGATGTGCCCACGGCGGTGGACTCGGTCAAGCGTGGCGCGTTTGATTTTTATGAAAAACCGTTTTCAGACAACGCCTTGGTCGACCGCATTGAACAAGCCTTGGCGCGTTCGCAACACACGTTGCAACAGCACCGTCACCGCACCAACCTGCAACAGAACTTGGCCGATCTGACCGAGCGTGAACGCGATGTGATGCGCTTGGTGGTCGAGGGCTTGCCCAATAAATTGATTGCCGATCAGCTCGACATCAGCGTGCGCACGGTGGAGGTGCACCGCGCCCGCGTGTTCGACAAAATGGCCGTCAAGTCCGCGGTGGAGTTGGCCAATTTGTTGCGTGCCGATTGATGTGAGGCGATGGCTTTGTGGCGCTTCAGTGGTCGCGTTCGGTTGTTTCGCTTATGGACGCGTTTTTGGCGCTGTCGGCAGCCGCTTGGTCCAGTGCGGCTTGGTGCTGGGCCTCGGTCTCGCTGCGGCCTGAGAACATGGTCCACCACACGATCACCACCAAGATGCAACCTGCGCCCAGCGCTTCAAGCAAAATCAAGAACATGAAAAAAATCCTGTGGCATGTGGTGGGGGTTCTGATTGTAGGAAGCTTGGTTTCTTGCAGCACAGGCTCGGGCTATCGTGTGCCGGTGGACGAATACAGCCGCCCTGCGTCTCGTGCAGAGCCCTTGCCGAGCGCCAGGGTCGTGCCAGATTTGCCCCGCGCGACGGGCACGTTGGCCGGCATGCCGGGCACGCCCAATCCGCGCACCAGTTACCGCAGCCGTTGGGTGCCAGTGTCGTGGGGCGAGGTGCCCGGATGGCAGAACGACGACTTGCAAGACGCATGGAACGCGTGGCTGCAAAACTGCGAACGCCCCGGCCCCGTTTTTGCGCCGCTGTGCCAAAACGTGCGTCAACTTTCCTTGGGCAGCGTGGATGAGCGCCGCGTGTGGATGATGAGTCAGTTGCAGCCTTATCGTGTTGAGGCGGCAGACACGGGGGCGGCTGATGGGCTGCTCACCAGTTATTACGAACCGCTGTTCGATGCGTCGCCCACTCAGCGCCCCGGTTTTGACGTGCCTTTGTACGCACCACCCGAAGCCCTAAGCGAGGCCAAGCGCAGCGGTCGACCTTGGTTCAGCCGCCAAGAGATCGACACGCACCCCCCCGCCCGTGACATCTTGCGAGGGCGCGAAGTGGCGTGGTTGTCCGACCCCGTGGATGCGCTGGTGCTGCACATCCAAGGCTCGGGCCGTGTGCGGTTTACCAACCCCGACGGCAGCGTGCGTGTGGTGCGTTTGGCATTTGCGGGGGCGAACGAGTGGCCTTACCAAAGCGTGGGCCGTTGGTTGCTGGACCGCGGTTTGATCCGCGACGCGTCATGGCCGGGCATCAAAGCGTGGATTGTGGCGACCCAGCAAAGCAATCCCGCTTTGGTGCAAGAGATGTTGTGGAGCAACCCGCGCTACGTGTTTTTCCGTGAAGAAACGCGAACGGGTGCGGAGGCCAGCTTGGGGCCCCGCGGTGCACAAGGCGTACCTTTGACCGCGGGGCGTTCGATTGCGGTGGACAAAGATTCGATTCCTTACGGCACGCCCGTGTGGATGGCGTCTGCCGGTCCGAATGTGAATTTGCAGCGCTTGGTGTTTGCGCAAGACACGGGCAGCGCCATTGTGGGTGCGGTGCGCGCAGATTATTTTGCGGGAACAGGCCCTGAGGCCGGGGATTTTGCAGGTCGTATGAAACAGCCTTTACGCCTTTGGGTGTTGTGGCCGAGGTAAGCACATGTCAATTCAACAATTCAATGGCGAGTGGATTTCTCAAGAAGACCGGGTGCTGTTTCGCTTCAACACCAGCACGGGCGAAGAGTTCAGTTTTTGGCTGACGCGCATGATGCTCAAAGGTTTGATTCAGGGCACCCAACATGTGGCGGTGAAAGCGCTTGAGAAAACGCACGAGCCCCAAGTGGCGCAAGCCATGCAGTCGTTCCAACAACAAGCCGTGGCGCAGCAGGCCAACTTCAACGACGCTTACAAACCCGCGGCACAAAAGCCCTTGGGTGAAGTCCCCTTGTTGGTGATCGGCTTGGTGATCAACCAACAAGACGATGGGCAAACCGCGATTGAGTTGCAGCTGATCACCAAAAACAGCGTGAACTTGAAGTTGCCGCCCCATGTGCTGCAAATCATGATGACGTTGCTGAACAAGCTGCAAGAAAAAGCGGGTTGGAGCGTGGGCTTTGATGCACTTCCCCAGCCGGCGGATCAAATTCGTTTGCATTGAACCAGTAAAGCTAAAAGTTTGAACTATAGTATTTGTTCTTATAACTTTATGAGTTCTTTGTCATGAAAAAACTTGTCATGGTGGCTGCGACAGCTTTGGCCCTCACGGGTTGTGCTGTTCAGCGTTTCGATTTGCAGCCTGCGACCCAAGATGCCGCTGCTTACAACGATTCGCAATCTTTCTGGGTCTACGGCGTGGGTCAAACCGAAGAAGTTGATGCTGCAAAAGTCTGCGGTGGTGCGAAGAAGGTCCAACGCGTAGAAACCCAAGTGACGGCCGCTAACGCTGCCTTGACTTTTGTGACCTTGGGTATTTATGCACCCCGCCAAATTCGCGTGTTTTGTATCCGTTGATCGAGGACGATTGCTATGAAAAAACTTCTTTTATCCATATTCATGGTCGCCATGCTTGGCGCTTGCTCTACGCAGACAGCGATCATCAATGGCAATACGGGCAAGCTCGGCAAACAAGACATGCAAACATTCTTTGTGCATGGCTTGGGTGAGCAACAACAAACCATTGACGCTGCGGCTGTTTGCGGCGGCGCTGACAAAGTGGTCAAGGTTGAGCGCGTGACGTCTTTTGTGAATGGCTTGTTGAGCATGTTGACCAGCAGCATTTACACACCTTACGACGCGAAGGTCTATTGCCTGTAACTGATTCGCTTGAATCGCAAAAAAAGCCCATCTGGCAACAGATGGGCTTTTTTGTTTTTCATGGATCGCGTGTCTCCAAGGTAACGCCTTGGCACCCTGCGAGGCCTACACTTCGCGTCACGACGACCCAACCGGAGACACGCATGAACGCCCCCTTGCCCGAGCACATTCGCCGCGCCCTCGAAACCGTGACGCTGGACGACAAATACAGCCTCGATGCGGGTCGAGCTTTCATGAGTGGGGTGCAGGCCTTGGTCAAGCTGCCCATGCTGCAGCGCCAACGCGATGCGTTGCAAGGCAAAAACACCGCGGGCTTCATCAGCGGCTACCGTGGCTCGCCTCTGGGGGGCTACGACCAAGCCTTGTGGAAAGCCAAAGATTATTTGAAGGCGCAGCACATCGTGTTTCAACCCGGTGTGAACGAAGAGTTGGCCGCCACGGCCTTGTGGGGCACGCAGCAATTGGGCTTTGCGCCTCCAGGCAGCAACAAGTTTGATGGCGTGTTCGGCATTTGGTATGGCAAAGGACCCGGTGTGGACCGTTGCTCTGATGTGTTCAAACACGCCAACATGGCGGGCACAACGCCTTGGGGCGGCGTGTTGGCCGTTGCAGGTGACGACCACATTGCCAAGAGCTCCACAGCGGCGCACCAAAGCGACCACATTTTCAAAGCTTGCGGCACGCCGGTGTTCTTCCCAGCCAGCGTGCAGGACATTTTGGATTTGGGTTTGCACGGCATCGCCATGAGCCGCTTTTCGGGCGTGTGGTCGGGCATGAAGACGATCCAAGAAATTGTGGAGTCCAGCGCGACCGCGGTGATTGATCCTGACCGCGTCAACATCGTGATTCCTGAGTTTGAGATGCCCGCAGGCGGCATCCACATTCGCTGGCCCGACGACGCGCTTAGCCAAGAGGCGCGCTTGTTTGACTACAAGTGGTACGCCGCTTTGGCCTATGTGCGTGCCAACCGCTTGAACTACAACGTGATTGAGGGGCAGAACGACCGCTTAGGCCTGATCGCCAGCGGCAAGGCCTACAACGACACGCGCCAAGCTTTGCTCGATTTGGGGCTGGACGACGACACCTGCCGCCGCATCGGCATTCGCCTGCACAAAGTGGCTGTGGTGTGGCCGCTGGAGGCGCAGCTCACGCGTGAGTTCGCCACGGGCTTGCAAGAGATTTTGGTGATCGAAGAGAAGCGCCAAGTCATTGAGTACCAACTCAAAGAAGAGCTCTACAACTGGCGCGCCGATGTGCGTCCGGTGGTGCTGGGTAAGTTCAACGAGACGAGCGCGGGCGGCGGCGAGTGGTCGGTGCCCAACCCCAAAGACAGCACCCTGTTGCGTGCGAATGCTGACCTGAACCCTTCGTTGATCGCCAAGGCGATTGCCCAGCGCGTGCTCAAACTCGGCGTAGATGCTGACACCACCGCCCGCATCAATGCGCAGCTGGCCATCATCACCGCCAAAGAGCAGGCGATGACCACGGTGGAGGTCAAGGCCGACCGTCAGCCGTGGTTTTGCTCGGGTTGCCCACACAACACCAGCACCAAAGTGCCCGAAGGTTCGCGTGCCATGGCCGGTATTGGCTGCCACTTCATGACCTTGTGGATGGACCGCAGCACCTCGGGCTTTACCCAAATGGGCGGCGAAGGCACGCCTTGGGTGGGGCAACAACCCTTTGTGAACGACGCACACATCTTTGCCAACATCGGTGACGGCACGTACTTCCACAGCGGCATTTTGGCCATCCGCCAAAGTGTGGCGGCTGGGGTGAACATCACCTACAAAATTTTGTACAACGACGCCGTCGCCATGACCGGTGGCCAGCCCGTGGGCGAGCGCCCAGAGGGTCATAACACTTTGCAAATTGCGCAGAGCATGAAGGCCGAGGGCGCACAACGCATCGTCATCGTGACCGACGAGCCCGAAAAATACGAAGGCGCTGATTTGGTGAGCGGTGTGGATGTGTTCCACCGCGATGCGCTGGACCGCGTTCAGCGCGAGATGCGCGAGATCAAAGGCTGCACGGTCATCATTTACGACCAAACCTGCGCCACCGAGAAACGTCGTCGTCGCAAACGTGGCACGATGGTGGACCCCGCCGTACGCGTGCTGATCAACGAACTCGTGTGCGAAGGCTGTGGTGACTGCGGCGTGCAAAGCAATTGCTTGAGCGTGGAGCCCTTAGAAACCGATTTCGGCCGTAAACGCACCATCAACCAAAGCACCTGCAACAAAGACACCAGTTGTCTCAAAGGCTTTTGCCCCAGCTTTGTCACCGTTGAAGGCGGGCAGCTGAAAAAGAAGGCCAAAGGGGTGTCCAAAATCGCCATGCCCGATGGGGCATTGCCAGAGCCCACTTTGCCCAGCACCAAGCACGCGTGGGGCATGGTGGTGGCGGGTGTGGGGGGCACAGGTGTCATCACCATCGGCCAGTTGTTGGGCATGGCCGCGCACATTGAAGGAAAAGGCATCGTCACGCAAGACTCGGCGGGCTTGGCGCAAAAAGGTGGCGCGACGTGGAGCCATGTGTTGATTGCCGACACCCAAGAGACCATTCGCACCACGCGGGTCAGCATGGCCGCAGCCGACTTGATCATCGGTTGCGACCCCATCGTCTCGGCGGGCAAAGAAACCTTGCAACGCATGCTGGCCGGCCGCACCCATGTGGCCTTGAACGCGCACAGCACGCCCACCGCCGCGTTTGTGAAAAACACCGACTGGCAAAACCCCGCCGACCAATGCTTGGCCGACATCGCGCAGACCGTCGGTGTTGACGGTGTGAGCGCGTTTGATGCCAACCGCGTTTCTTTGCAGGCACTGGGTGACAGCATTTATATCAACCCTATGTTGCTGGGCTACGCCTGGCAAAAGGGTTGGGTGCCGTTGGGGCTAGAGGCGCTGATGCGA
Source organism: Comamonadaceae bacterium (assembly GCA_947371915.1). Taxonomy (GTDB): domain Bacteria; phylum Pseudomonadota; class Gammaproteobacteria; order Burkholderiales; family Burkholderiaceae_C; genus Limnohabitans. The sequence goes on from CANBRM010000001.1 coordinate 24,254, forward strand.
GCCATTGAACTCAATAACGTGGCGATCGAGCAAAACAAGGCGGCGTTTACGTGGGGCCGTCATTGCGCGCACGACCTTGTGGGCGTGAATGCGCTGGTTGACGCTTCGCAAAACCCCGCCCAAGTGGTGCAGTTCCATGCCCGCCCTAACGTGGATGCCATCGTTGACCAACGCGTGGCCTTTCTTACCGACTACCAAGACGCGGCTTACGCGCAAACCTACCGCATGGCGGTGGACCGTGTGCGTGCGGCTGAAGCCACCTTGCAAAAAACCAGCTTGACCGAGGCCGTGGCGCGCAACTTGTTCAAGCTCATGGCCTACAAAGACGAGTACGAAGTGGCCCGTTTGCACACCGATGCCGCGTTTTTGCAAAAAATCAGCGGCATGTTTGAGGGCGATTTCAAAGTGAATTACCACTTGGCCCCGCCCTTGATCGCCAAGACCAACGCCAAAGGCGAGTTGCAAAAGCAGAAATTTGGCCCCCTCATATTGACGGGCTTCAAACTGCTCAAGCACCTCAAAGGCTTGCGTGGCACGGCGTTCGATGTGTTTGGCCGAACCGAAGAGCGTCGCACCGAGCGCGCTTTGATTGGCGAATACCAAGCCAGCATTGACCAAGTGCTCGCCAAACTCAGCGCGGACAACCACGCGCTGGCGCTGGACATTGCCCGACTCCCTGAGCAAATCAAAGGCTTTGGCCACGTGAAAGCCCGTCATTTGGCGGCGGTGCGTGGCAAGTGGGCGAGTTTGATGGGCGCGTGGCAGGGTTAATCCCCGTTACACCCCTGCCGCATACAATCCGCGATTGGCCCGCTTAGGCGTTTTGCACCTAGGCGGGAGTCCTTCTTATTGGAGTTCGATCGTGTTGATTTCTTCTGCTTTTGCTCAAACCGCCCCTGCCGCTGCTGCCGGTGGCGACATCATGTCTTCCCTCACAGGCATGTTGCCTTTGGTGTTGATGTTCGTGGTCTTGTATTTCGTGATGATTCGTCCTCAGATGAAGCGTCAAAAAGAACACAAAGCCATGATCGACGCACTCGCCAAAGGTGACGAAATCGCCACCGCTGGCGGCCTGCTCGGCAAAGTCACCAAACTCGGCGACAACACCCTGAGCTTGGAAGTTTCTCCTGGCGTGGAAGTGCAATTGCAGCGTACCGCTGTGGTGCAAGTGTTGCCCAAAGGCTCTGTCAAGTAATCACTGATAACGAAGCGATCATGAACCGTTACCCGTTTTGGAAATACGCGATCATCGTGATCGCTTTGTTGATTGGCAGCATCTACACGCTGCCCAACTTTTTGGTGAAGCGCCTGCCGTTCAAGTGAGCGCAGGCAAACCTGGCGTGAAAGTGGACGTTGCCGTTCAAGAGCGCGTTGAAGCCGCCCTGAAAGCGGCCAACCTCACGCCTGAGGTGTTGACTTTGGACAACGGTTCGCTCAAAGCCCGCTTTGACAACACCGACACCCAGCTCAAAGCCAAAGACGCCATTCAGCACGCCTTGGTGCCTGACGCCAACGACCCTGCGTATGTGGTGGCCTTGAACCTCTTGGCCCGTTCCCCTGCATGGCTGACCAGCTTGGGCGCCTCGCCCATGTATTTGGGCTTGGACTTGCGCGGTGGTGTGCACTTCATGTTGCAAGTGGACATGCCTGCGGCCTTGACCAAAAAAGCCGAATCCTTGGCCGGTGACATTCGCACCGGCTTGCGCGAGAAAAACGTGCGCCACAGCGGCATTAGCCGTAACAACCAAACCATCGAAATTCGCTTTCGCGACATGGCCACCTTGGAATCTGCCCAGCGCGTGATTCAAGACCAGTTTGCCGATTTGCAAACGACCAGCGCACCCGATGGCGCTGACTTCAAGCTCACCGCGGTGATCAACCCCGTGGCCGCCAAGCGCGTGCAAGAGCAAGCCATCAAACAAAACATCACCACGCTGCACAACCGGATCAACGAGTTGGGCGTGGCCGAGCCTGTGATTCAACAGCAAGGCACCGACCGCATCGTGGTGCAACTGCCTGGCGTGCAAGACACGGCCAAGGCCAAAGACATTTTGGGTCGCACGGCCACGCTAGAAATCCGCATGGTGGACGACAGCGCTGAAGCCCGCAGCGCCGAACTCAGCAACGGCCCTGTGCCTTTTGGCACCGAGCGCTTTTTGGAGCGCAGCGGCCAAGCGGTGATCGTGAAGAAGCAAGTCATCTTGACCGGCGAAAACCTCACCGATGCGCAACCCGGCTTTGACACCCAAAACCAAGAAGCGGCCGTGCATTTGACGCTCGACGCCAAAGGCGCGCGCATCTTCAAAGACGTGACGCGTGAAAGCGTGGGCAAACGGATGGCCATCTTGCTGTTTGAAAAAGGCAAGGGAGAAGTCGTCACCGCGCCTGTGATTCGCAGCGAAATCGGCGGTGGTCGTGTGCAAATTTCGGGTCGCATGAGCACCGTGGAAGCCAACGACACCGCGCTGTTGTTGCGCGCTGGCTCGTTGGCTGCACCGATGGAAATCATCGAAGAACGCACCATTGGCCCAAGCCTCGGTGCCGAAAACATCGCCAAAGGTTTTGACTCGGTCACTTGGGGCTTTGTGGCCGTGACGGCCTTCATGTGTGTGTACTACATGCTGTTTGGCATGTTCTCCAGCGTGTCATTGGCCGTGAACTTGTTGCTCTTGGTGGCGGTGCTCTCGATGTTGCAAGCCACGCTCACCTTGCCCGGCATGGCGGCGATGGCCTTGGTGTTGGGTATGGCGATTGACGCCAACGTGCTGATCAACGAACGCGTGCGCGAAGAGCTGCGCAACGGTGCCTCGCCCCAGTCGGCCATCCACGCCGGTTACGACCGTGCGTGGGCCACCATCCTAGACTCCAACGTCACCACCTTGATTGCTGGCTTGGCTTTGTTGGCCTTTGGCTCGGGCCCGGTGCGCGGCTTTGCCGTGGTGCATTGCTTGGGCATTTTGACCAGTATGTTCTCGGCCGTGTTCTTCTCGCGTGGCTTGGTCAACGTTTGGTACGGCCGTCAAAAGAAATTGCAAAGCGTGTCCATCGGCACCGTGTGGCGCGCCTGATCGCGTGGCGACAAGAAAGAAATTGAGTCATGGAATTTTTTAAGATCCGCAAAGACATCCCGTTCATGAAGAACGCGGTGGCGTTCAACGCCATTTCGTTCATCACCTTTTTGGCGGCGGTGTTCTTCTTGTTTAGCCGTGGCTTGCACCTGTCGGTCGAGTTCACGGGCGGCACGCTGATGGAAGTCAGCTACAGCCAACCTGCCGACTTGAATGTGGTGCGCGACCAAATCGCCAAGCTCGGCCTGAACGACGTGCAAGTGCAAAACTTTGGCACCGCCCGCGATGTGATGATTCGCATGCCTGCCGTCAAAGGCCAGAGCTCAGCCCAGCAAAGCGAGCAGGTGCTGACTGCTTTGAAAAGCATCGATGCCAATGTGCAGCTGCGCCGCACCGAGTTTGTCGGCCCACAAGTGGGCGACGAATTGGCTGCGGACGGCCTCAAGGCCTTGGCCTTTGTGGTCATCGGCATCATGATTTATTTGGCCATGCGCTTCGAGTGGAAGTTCGCGGTGGCTGCCATCATCGCCAACTTGCATGACGTGGTCATCATCTTGGGCTTCTTCGCGTTCTTCCAGTGGGAGTTTTCGTTGCCCGTGCTGGCGGCGGTGCTGGCCGTTCTGGGTTATTCGGTGAACGAGTCGGTGGTGATTTTTGACCGTATCCGCGAGAACTTCCGGCGCTACCGCAAGATGGACACGGTCGAGATCATCGACAACGCCATCACCTCCACCATCAGCCGCACCATCATCACCCACGGCTGTACGCAGCTCATGGTGTTGTCGATGTTGTTGTTCGGTGGCGCCACCCTGCACTACTTTGCGCTGGCGCTGACCATCGGTATTTGCTTCGGCATTTACTCCTCGGTGTTCGTGGCCGCTGCCATTGCGATGTGGCTGGGCATTCAACGCGAAGATTTGATCAAGACCCCCGTCAAAGCTGCGGGCGATCCTGACGACGAGAACTCAGGCGCGGTGGTTTAACACCTCAGTGCGCGACGCGATCTGCGTCGTCGCACAACTCGTCTAGCACCAAGGCGTCGGGCTCTAAGCCGACGCTCCAGTACACCATGAGCACGATGATTTTCAAGTCATCCAAATCGATGGGCTGGGTGGCCGCAGCCATGGCGCGGTCCAACACGATTTCACGCATGTGAGGCGACAGCACATCGGCGGTTTCTAAAAAGCGAATGAAGCCTAAGCACGCCGCGCCCAAGCGGTCTTGCTCGGCCACCGAGTACACGCGCAGGCTGTGGGCCGATTCGGGGTGGTGTTCAGGGGAAGATTGACCGATGTCGATCAGCTCGGTGTGGTGCGAGGCGATGTTCAGGCCGTCCAGCCATTGCAGCGCTTGCGTAATGTCGTCCGCTTCGAATCCCACAGCGCTGAGTTTGCGGCCCAGCTGGTGCAGCTCTGGACACGCATCACCGTGCCAGTAGTTTTCGTAGACAAAGACGAGCACTTCAAACATGGCTTCAATATAACGGCATTTGTTGAAGGTTCCTCATGCATTCCCCAAGCGCTGAAACAAACCACCGGGCAAGCGCCCAATCAGCCCGTCCAGCTCCAAGGTCAAGAGTTGGGCTTGAAGGCTGGCGGTGTCGACGCCGCAGCGCGCTTGCAGGGCGTCCAGGCTAACAGGGCCGTAACCCATGTGCGTCAAAAGCGCGGGCTCGGTTGCATCGCGTTCGAGCTGATTCGCACGGGTGTCGTTGTGCCGTGCATCATCAAACAGCGACGTTTGTTCTTGCAATTGCAGTTCTTCCAACACGTCTTGCGCGTTCTCCACCAGCTTGGCCCCTTGTCGAATCAGCGCATGGCAGCCGTGCGATTGCGTGGCGTGGATGGAGCCAGGAATGGCCAGCACGTCGCGCCCTAAATCGAGGGCCAAGCGTGCCGTGATGAGCGAGCCTGATTGCAAGGCTGCCTCCACCACCAAGGTGCCCAAACCCAGGGCTGCAATGAGGCGGTTGCGTTTGGGGAAATTGGGTGGCAGCGGCGCCGTGCCCAAGTGGTATTCGCTCAGCATGAGGCCGTGTAGCGCGATGTCGTAGGCCAAGGTCTGGTGTTGGCGCGGGTACACGCGGTCTAAGCCGGTGCCCACCACGGCCACCGTGTGCCAATGCTCGATAGAGCCCCGCGACTGCGCGCCGCGCAACGCGCCAAGGTGTGCCGCGCCGTCCACGCCCAAGGCCAAACCCGAGACCACGCACAAGCCAGCTGCCGCCAAGGCTTCACCAAATTGTGCTGCCGTTTGTGCCCCTTGTGGTGTGGGGTTGCGGCTGCCGACGATGGCCACGGCAGGCCCCAAGGTGGCTTCAAGTTGGCCTTGTGCGTAGACCATCAAGGGCGGGTCGGGCAGTTGCAGCAAGGCGGCGGGGTAATGCGCGTCGCCCAAGGTCCAGACCGCGTGCCCGTGGGTGTCGGGTTGCTGAGCTAGCCACTGTTGGGTGCGCACGCATTGCACCGCGAGTTCATTGGGTTCGCTCAGCAGCGCCAACACTTGTTTGGCGGTGACCACTTGGCGCAATGCCGCCTCGCTTTGGGCAAACACCGCTTGCGGACTGCCAAAGGCGGCCAGCAGGCGTCGTGCGGCATCGTTGCCCACGCCGTCGCTCAAGCTCAGACGTAGCCAAGCGCGCAATTCGTCTTTGGTCAGGGGTGAAGATGGCATGCGGGTCTCCTTGTGGTGTGAAAACCATTGTGCGAAGCTCGGTTTTCAATAGACATGCGCGCAGGTCGAAAATTTCAAAAGCAGAGACAATAAGCACATGCCCAAGTTAGACATTCTTCGATTCCCCGACCCCAAACTTCACACCGTGGCCAAGCCCGTCGCCGAGGTGGATGCGCGCATCCGCACCCTCATCGCCGACATGCTCGAGACCATGTACGACGCCAACGGCATCGGCCTCGCGGCCACCCAAGTGGATGTGCATGAGCGCTTGGTGGTGATTGATGTTTCAGAAAAACGCAACGAGCCCATGGTGCTCATCAACCCCGAAATTACTTGGATGGGCGACGAGCGCGTCAAAGGTGAAGAGGGTTGTCTGTCGGTGCCGGGCATTTACGACGGCGTGGAGCGTGCCACCCAAGTCAAAGTCAAAGCCATGGATGCGGACGGCAAGGTGCGCACCATCGAGGCCGAGGGCCTGTTGGCCGTGTGCGTGCAGCACGAGTTGGACCATTTGCTGGGCAAAGTATTTGTGGAATACCTCTCGCCCTTAAAGCGCACCCGCATCAAAACCAAAATGCTCAAATCTGCGCGCGACGACGCCTGAGCCCAAGGTTTTTGATGCGCGTTATTTTTGCGGGTACGCCCGAATTTGCTGCTGTGGCTTTGGCCCAGATCTTGGCCGCAGGCCACGAGGTGCCCTTGGTGCTGACGCAACCCGATCGCCCTGCCGGTCGCGGTATGAAGCTGCAAGCCTCGGCCGTTAAGCAGCTGGCTTTGCAACACAACATCCCCGTCGCCCAGCCCTTGAGCTTGCGTTTGGATGGCAAATACCCCGACGACGCAGCTCAGGCCCAATCGGCCATTGCAGCGGCCAACGCCGACGTGATGGTGGTGGCTGCTTATGGGTTGATCTTGCCGCAATGGACGCTCAGCGCCCCGCGTTTGGGCTGCCTCAACATTCACGCCTCGCTGCTGCCTCGTTGGCGTGGCGCGGCACCAATTCACCGCGCCATTGAGGCGGGTGACGCGCAAACCGGCGTGGTCATCATGCAAATGGATGCGGGCTTGGACACGGGCGACATGCTGTTGACCGGGGTGCTCGACATCGCCGCACAAGACACCACCGCCACCCTGCACGACCGCTTGGCCGACCTTGGTGGCGTCTTGGTGGTGAAGGCCTTGGCGGATGCGCAAGCGGGCCAACTCAAGCCCGTGAAGCAACCGCATGAGGGCATCACTTACGCCCACAAAATTGAAAAAGTCGAGGCTGCTGTGAACTGGCGCGACACGGCTGAAACCATTGATCGCCGCGTGCGCGCGTTCAACCCCTTTCCTGTAGCAGCAGCGCAGCTCAATGGCGAAGTCATCAAGCTGTGGCGTGCGGTGCCGGAGGTGTCTAACAGCGCTGTCAACGCCCTGCCCGGCACGGTGCTGAGCGCCGACGCAGAGGGCGTTCGCGTTGCGTGTGGCAAGGGCGTGTTGTGTGTCACCGAGTTGCAACGCGCGGGCGGCAAGCGCTTGGCCGCTGCCGAGTTTTTGCGCGGATTTCCTTTGAACGCCGGCCAACAATTCGACCTCACGGCCGCTTGACCCCGCCATGATGTTTCTCAGCCCCAAGCTCTACCGCCATCCTGAATTCAAAATCGGTTTGCGCGAGTTGGCACCCCAAGCGATGGGCGTAGCCGCATGGGGCTTGATGACGGGCGTGGCCATGGTCAAGTCGGGCATGAGCATTTTTGAATCGGTGTTCATGACCTTGGTGGTGTTTGCGGGCAGCTCGCAGCTGGCGTCTATTCCGCTCATCGTGGCGGGTGCACCCGCTTGGGTGATCTTGGCCACCGGCTTTTGTGTGAACTTGCGCTTTGTGGTGTTCAGCTTGCACCTGCGGCCTCACTTGATTCACTTGCCGCGTTGGGAGCGACTGATGCACGCCTATGTCACGGCCGACATCAGTTACGTGTTGTTCACCAAGCGGTTTCATAAGCCCGGCGAAACGCCTGAGCAACGCCGCGCCCAAGAGGCCTATTTGGCAGGCAGCGATTGCTTGAATTGGAGCGGGTGGATGCTGGCCAGTTTGGTAGGCATTGCCTTGGCCAATTGGATTCCCCCTGCTTGGGGCTTGGGCTTTGCGGGCATCTTGTGTCTGGTGGGCGTTCAGTGTTCGCTGGCCAGTTCGCGTTTGCGCATCATCTCGTCTGCGGTGGCGGGTGTTGCCGCGGTGGTGGCCTATGCCTTGCCTTTGAAACTCAACATCGTGGTGGCCATCGCGGCGGCCGTGATCTTGTGCCTCACGTTGGAGCGTTTCAAACCCACCGACGCGACGGGAGCGCACGCATGAACACAGGCATGAACGGCACCGACCTGTGGACCCTGATGGTGATCGCCGGCTTGGCCGTGGTGACGGTGGTGACGCGCAGCTTCTTTTTCTTGTCCAACAAACCGTGGCATTTGCCGCATTGGGCCCAGCGTGGTTTGCAATACGCACCCATCGCTGCGTTGTCGGCGGTGGTGGTGCCTGAGATTGTGATGAGCCAAGGTCAATTCATCACCACGTGGCAAGACGCACGGCTGTTTGCCGCAGCGGCGGGCGCTTTGATTTACTTTGCCAAGCGCAATGTGTTGTTGACCATCTTGGGCGGTATGGCGGTGTATTTGCCGCTGCACCTTGGGCTCGGGTTTTAAAAAGTCACGACCGAGACAAGCGCAGGCGTCGCTTCGCGCCATAGTTTGAGCCCTTCCTCCACTTGGGCTGGGCCCGACTTCACCATGCGTTGTTTTCAATTTTCAAAAGCCGCTTTGGCCTGTGTGTTTGCGGCGCAATTAGCCGCCCCGATGACGGGTCACGCGCAAGAGTCGCAACGTCGTTTCAAAGTGCTGACCCCTTCAGAGATGACGCAGGCGCAACGCGACTTGGTGCAAAACATTCGCTCGGGCCCACGGGCAGCGGTGGCAGGTTCAGCGGCCAATAGCAACAACGGCACTTTGGGCAGTCCGTTCAACGTGTTTTTGCGCAGTCCCGAGTTGGGCGATCACTTGCAAAAAGTGGGTTCACACATTCGCTTCAAAAGCAGCTTGGGACAAAAGCTCAATGAGATGGCCATTCTCATCACGGCTCGTCATTGGACGGCGCAATACGAATGGTTTGCGCACCATCGCTTGGCGTTGCAAGCTGGGTTAGACCCGCAAGTGGCCGAAGCCATTGCGCAAGGCAAACGCCCCGCCCACATGAAAGATGACGAGGCCATCGTCTATAACTTTTGCCAAGAGCTGCACACCACCACGCGGGTCAGCGATGCCACTTACAAGGCGATGGTTGACGCCTTTGGCGAGCAGGGCGTGATGGACCTGATCGCCGTCAATGGCTACTACGTGTTGGTGGCCATGACGCTGAATGTGGACCGCACGCCGATTCCGGGCGATGCACCACCGCCCTTGCCGGTGCTCACCCCTGCGCGTTAGTACGTCGAGCGACCACCGGTGATGTCAAACACCGAGCCGGTGGTGAACGAGCAGTCTTCGCTGGACAGCCAAGCCACCATGGCGGCGATTTCTTCCACTTCCACGAAGCGGCCCATGGGGATCTTGCCCAGCATGTAGGCAATGTGTGCTTCGGTCATTTGCGCGAACATTGCGGTGCGTGCCACGGCCGGTGTGATGGCGTTGACCAGCACGCCTTTGGTGGCCACTTCTTTGGCCAGCGATTTGGTCAGGGCAATCACACCCGCTTTGGAGGCGCTGTAGTGGCTGGCATTGGGGTTGCCTTCTTTGCCTGCGACCGACGCGATGTTGATGATGCGGCCCCAGCCGCGTTCAATCATGTGCGGCGTCACGGCGCGGCAAGTCAGGTAAGGCGCAATCAGGTTCACTTCAATCACACGACGCCACACCTCGGGGTCGAGCTCCCAAGTGGTGGCATTGCCACCGGTGATGCCCGCGTTGTTGACCAAAATGTCGATGCGTCCCAAGTCTTTGATGGTCTGTGCCGTGGTGGCTGCCACGGCCGCGTCGGACGTGAGTTCCACCACATAGCCGCTGATGGGCCCGAGTTCGCTCAACAGGGCTTTGGCTTCGTTGATCTTGGCAGCGTCGATGTCCCACATCACCACGGACGCGCCGGAGCGCAACAGGCGTTCACAGGTGGCAAAACCAATGCCTTGCGCACCGCCGGTGACGACCGCGACGCGGCCTTGTAAATCGATCTGGTTCATGCTGTGTATCCTTTCAGCGCTTGTGCCGCGTTGGGTCCCGCTTGGGTGTCGGCGATGTATTGGCGAATGATGTCGTCAAAAGTTTTTTCAGCGAACAGACCCAGCTTGTTGGCGCGCACGGAGCTGGACCCTTTGGGCCAGCGCGACACGATGCCAGCGATGGTCTCGTTGCGCTCAAACGTCACACGGGCGCGCACCTCGGGGCCTGCAACGCGGGTCAAGGCGTCGAGCATTTCTTGCACGGTCACGTTCAAGCCGGGCAAGTTCAAGGCGGTGCGACCGCCGTAGGCCTCACGCGAGCACTCAAACACGGTGATCAAACCTTCCACGGTGGCACGTGGCGAGGTGACGGGGTGCGACACCTCAGGCGACACGGGGCACACCGAGGGCTCGCCCGCCAAAGGTTCGCGGATGATGCCGCTGAAAAATGAAGAGGCTGCGCCATTGGGTTTGCCAGGGCGCACGGTGACCGTCATCAAGCGTGCGCTGCGGCCATCAATGTAGCCCTTGCGCGTGTAGTCGGCCACCAAGTGTTCGCACATGTGTTTTTGTGCGCCGTAGGAGGTTTGGGGTGTGGGCAGTGTGTCGTCGCCCACCACGTCGGGCATCGGCACGGCGTCATCGGGGCCAAATACCGCCACTGAGCTAGAGAACACCAAACGCGCAGGTGCTGCGCCGCCTTGCACGCGTGAGCGTAAGGCGTCGAGCAAAGCGCGGGTGCTGTCGAGGTTGGAGCGAAGCCCTAAGTCAAAGTCGGCCTCGCATTCACCCGACACGGCCGAGGCCAAATGGAACACCCCATCCACCGCCTCATGGGCCAAGGCTTGGCAATGGTCAAGCAGCGGGCCCGTTTTGACCAACACGCGGGGGTCAGCAGCCAAATCGGCAGGCGCTGGAAACTGGTCAGCCAAGATGATTTGGGTGATGGCTTGACCGTTCAATTGGCCGCGAGCCAGCAGGGTGCGGGCCAGACGGGAACCAATAAAGCCAGCGCCGCCGGTGATCAATAAACGCATGGGTCAACTCTTTCGTTCAAGGGGTGGAGGCAGCACGCGCCGCTTTGGGCGCACGCAAGGAAGCCGCAGGAAGTGCCAATGAGGGCAATTTCTTTTTGGAGACCAAGACCATTTCAATGTCCTCACGGGCACTGTCGATCAGTTTGAGCACCGCACGCTCGGCCTTGTCAGGCTCACCAGCAATCACGGCGTTCAGCACTGCACGGTGCAACGGCAGGGACTGTGCAGGCCCATTGGGCTTGGTGGTGGTGATCTCAAAGCTGGTGCGTAGTAAGGCGCCGATGGCTTTGCTCATTTGCACGACCATGCGGTTGTGACAGGCTTTGAGCAAACCTTGGTGGAACAACAAATCGTAGGTCACGTAGTCGCCGCCAAATTCGATGGCGTGCTTCATGCCCGCATAGGCGGCCTCGACGTCGGCCAAATCTTCGGGTGTGGCGCGCTCAGCGGCCAAGCGTACGGCTGCAGGTTCGACCACGCGGCGCAGGTCTTGTAGGTCGCGCAAAAACTCGCGGGTCAGACCAATTTTGGATTGCCACGCCACCACATTGGGGTCAAACCAATTCCATTGGTCCGAGGGCAACACGCGTGTGCCGACTTTGGGGCCCGTGCTGACCAAACCTTTGGCGACCAACGATTTGACGGCTTCGCGCACCACGGTGCGGCTGACGCCTAGTTCCGTACACAACACGGTTTCGGGCGGCATGGCCGCGCCTGGGGCATAAAAGCCCGACACGATGGCCTCGCCCAACAAATCGAGCGTGTGGCCGAGCATGTTTTTGATGGCCATGTGGGTTTATCCGCGGACGAACAAAGTCACCAAGGGTTGGTTGCCGACTTGACGGCTCCAGTGGCCGTGCACCTTCTCGTCAAAGGTGGCACCGGCGGGCAGCAAGTCTTCGGAGTAGAAGTGCTCGCCGGGGCTGAACACGCGTGAGCTGCCGTCTTGCAAGCCGATTTCCATGTGGCCACTCAAGATGAACACCCATTGCGCGTGGTCGCTGCAATGGAAGGTGCTGCGAAACCCCACGGGGCTGTGGCGCAACTGGTAGCCGCCGCTGCTCATGAGTTGCGACAAACGCGCTTGGGGTTTGCCTTCGGTCAGGGCGATGGGTTCGTCACGGAAACGTGCGCAACCATCGGTGTCGGTGAAGAGACTGGTTTTGGTGAATGTGGTCATGGGCTTACTTAATCTGCGCCGAAGTTGATTTGGACCTTCATGGCTTGGCTCTTGTCACAAGCCAGCTCAAAAGCTTGGGTGGCTTGATCAAAATCAATCACATGTGAGATCACGGGGCGACCGTCGATCAAGCCTTCATTGAGGAAGCGCACCGCCACCGCAAATTCTTCGTGGAAGCGGAAAGTGCCGCGCAACTCCAACTCTTTGCCCACCAGCTGATTCAACGGCAAGGTCGAATCGCCGCCCAGGCCAATGCTCACGATCACGCCGCGTGGGGTCACCACATCGAGGCCGCTGCGCAGGGCTTTGTCGTTGCCCGAAGCTTCAAACATCACATCGAACACGCCTTTGTTGACTGCAAAGGGGGCCAAACCATCGGGTGTGGTGGCGAGGTTGATGGTGTCATCGGCGCCCATCGCGCGGGCGCATTCCAGGGGTTTGTCGGCCACGTCGACGGCCACGATGCGAGCTGCACCGGCACGGCGCAGGCCAGCAATTAAGAGCACGCCAATGGGGCCGCAGCCGGTGACCAGCACCTGTTTGCCAAACACCGAACCAGCCCGTTGAATGGCGTGCAAGCCGACCGACAAGGGCTCGGCCAGTGCGGCGAGTGACAAGCTCAAGTTGTCGCTGAGTTTGTGCGCTTGCGAGGCGTCAATCACCAGCGATTCACGGAACGCGCCTTGAATGTGCGGGAAGCGCATGGCGCTGCCGTAAAAGCGCATGTCCAAGCAATGGTTCTGGTGGCCCTTTTGGCAGTACTGGCACACGCCACAAGGGCGCGAGGGCGAAATGGCAATGCGTTGGCCGGGTGCAAAATTTTTCACCTCAGAGCCGACGGCGCTGACAATGCCCGACACCTCGTGGCCCAGCACCATGGGCTCTTTGATGCGCACAGTGCCAAAACCGCCGTGGCGGAAGTAATGCAAATCAGAACCGCAAATGCCGCCGTAGGCCACGCGCACGGCGAGCTGCTGGGGGCCTAGGGCGTCCGTTTCAAATGCGTCGAGACGCAAGTCTTCGGGGGCGTGACAAACGATGGCTTTCATGAGGTTTCCTTAAAGCTGTGCGGTGACGCCGCCATCTACATACAAGATGTGACCGTTCACAAAGGTGGAGGCGTCGCTGGCCAAAAACACGGCTGCGCCGGCGAGTTCTTCCACATCGCCCCAGCGACGGCTGGGCGTGCGGTTGGTCAGCCAAGCGCTGAAGGTGGTGTCGTTCACCAGTTTTTCATTGAGTTCGGTTTTGAAGTAGCCCGGGCCAATGCCGTTGACGTTCAGGCCCAATGGACCCCAGTCAATCGCCATGCCCTTGGTCAACATTTTCAAAGCGCCTTTGCTGGCCATGTAGGGTGAAATGCCGGGGCGTCCCAGCTCGCTTTGCACCGAGCAAATGTTGATAATGCGGCCCTTCTTGCGCGTGATCATGTGCTTGGCCACCGCTTGGCCGACGAAGAACACGCTGTCCAAGTTGGTTTGCATGAGCTCGTGCCAGTCTTTGTGGTCGAACTCGTGCAAGGGGGCGCGGCGTTGAATGCCTGCGTTGTTGATCAAGATGTCGATCGGGCCCACATCGCGCTCAATGGCGTCGATGTGTGCTTTCACGGCGTCGGCATCGGTCACGTCAAAAGCGCGTTCAAACACCTCAAAGCCTTCGGCGCGCAAGGCAGCAGCCGTGGCCTTGAGCTTGGTGGCGTCACGCCCATTCAGTACCACGCTGGCGCCGGCTTGGGCCAAGCCGCGTGCGAGGCCTAAGCCAATGCCAGCTGAAGAGCCGGTGACCAAGGCCAAGCGGCCGTCAAGTCGGAAAGTTTGTGCGGTGATCATGCGTGGTTCAGTTGCAAGTGGTGTTCGATCTGCGCGACCAAAGCGTCTGCAGGTTCTGCGATGTCTAGGGTCAGCACGGCTTCGTCCGCGCTGGGAATTTCTAAGGTGTTGAGCTGGCTGTCGAGCAAAGCGGGCGGCATGTAATGGTCTTGCCGATCACGCAAACGTGCTGCCAGCAAGGCGCGCGTGCCGTGTAAATGCACAAACTGCAGGTCGGGTGTTGCGGCACGCAAGCGGTCGCGATATGCACGTTTGAGCGCAGAGCACGACACCACCAAGCCTTCTTCGCTGCCCAGCCCTGATAAGCGTTCGGCAATGGCATCTAGCCAGCCCGCACGGTCAGCATCGGTGAGTGGTGTGCCCGCCGCCATCAAGGCCACATTGCGGGCGGGGTGCAAGGCATCACCTTCTAAAAAAGTCACGCCGATACGTTGCGCCAAGCGTTCCCCCACGGTGCTTTTGCCGCAGCCGCACACGCCCATGATGATGAGGCGGGGAGGTGTCATGGTCAGAGGCGTTGCTCAGTGGTGCCGTCAAACACGTGCGCTTTGTTCACATCGAACTTCAGGTGCACGGTGTCGTTGGGCTGAACATTGGTGCGGCCGTGCATCACCAGTGTGAATTTTTGATCGCCAATTTGCAGCAGCAATTCGGTCTCGGCACCTGTGGGTTCGACCACCACCACCTGGGCTGCGATGCCGCTGTCAGCCAACTCCAAATCACCGGGGCGAACGCCGTAATGCACCGATGTGCCATTGGTCACAGGCTGGATGGTGGTGGGCATGGGCCACGACGCACCCAAGGCGGCGACTTGTCCGTCTTGCACGGTACCTTTGAACACGTTCATGGCGGGTGAGCCGATGAATTGCGCCACAAACAAATTGCCGGGTTTGTCAAACAATTCCAGCGGCGTGCCGATTTGTTCCACGATGCCGTCATGCATGACCACGATGCGATCGGCCATGGTCATGGCTTCGATTTGGTCGTGGGTCACATAAACGGTGGTGGTTTTTAAACGCTGGTGCAGCGCTTTGATTTCGGCACGCATGGCCACACGTAATTTGGCGTCGAGGTTAGACAGGGGTTCGTCAAACAAGAACACCTTGGGGTCTCGCACGATGGCGCGGCCCATGGCGACGCGCTGGCGTTGACCACCGGAGAGTTCGCGGGGGTAGCGGTCGAGCAGTGCGTCCAAGTTCAAGATGCGGGCAGCGTTGGCCACACGGTCTTCGGTGGTCTTGGCATCGGCTTTGCGCAGACGCAGCGAGAACGCCATGTTTTCGCGCACGGTCATGTGCGGGTACAACGCGTAACTTTGAAACACCATCGCGATGTCGCGGTCTTTGGACTCAAGTTCGTTGATGACGGTGCTGTCAATGCTGATCTCACCACCCGAAATTTCTTCCAAACCCGCCAACATGCGCAGCAGGGTGGATTTGCCGCAGCCCGAGGGGCCGACCAGCACCACGAACTCGCCGTTTTGAATGTCAAACGTGATGCCGTGGATGACCTTGACTTTGTTGCCGTAGGTTTTTTGAACGTTGTTAAATGAAACGGATGCCATGGTGTGATTCCCAGTTGCGCAAAAAAATTAGCTCTTCACAGCGCCGGCGGTCAGGCCCGACACCATGTAGCGTTTGAAGGTGTAGTAAATCGCGGCGGGCGGCAAGGCATAGACCAAGCCGGTGGCCATCAGCAATTCCCAAGGGGAGTCATCGGCGGACAAAAAGTTACCCAGCGCGACAGCCAAGGTCACGTCTTGGTCTTTGGACAGCAACAAGAACGCGTAGAGGTACTCGTTCCAAGCCAGCAGCAAGGCATAGGTGCCCACAGCCACGAGCGAGGGCACCATCAAGGGCAGGTAGACCATCCAGAACAACTGCAAGGGCGTGGCACCGTCAATGCGCGCGGCCTCGTCCAACTCAAACGGAAGCTTGTCACTGGCTTGCTTGAGCACCCAAATGCAATAGGGTGAAGCAATGGTGACCATGGCCAAGATCAGGGACCATTGGTTGTTCAACAAACCATACAAACCCATGGTTTTGTACATCGGCACGGCCAAGAAGGCGGCAGGGATGAAGTAGGTGAACAAGGCCAAGTTCATCACCGTGCGGCCACCGCGTACCTTGAGGCGACTGATGGCAAAGGCGGCGGTGGTGGCGACCGTCAGTGTCAGGGCACCAACAGACAACGCAATGATGAATGAGTTGCCCAATTGCTGCCAAAAGTGGTCCAAGTAAAAGTGATCGCGCTTGAACACAATGGCAAAGTTTTGCAAGGTGGGGTTCTCAGGCCATAAATGCCCAGATGTGGCGGTGTCGCGGGGTGAGATGGCAAACAACACCATGTGATAAACCGGAAACAAAGTCCAGATCAGCACAGGAATGCCAATCAACAGCAACTTGGCTTCGGTGGCTATTTTTTTCAAGCTCATTTCGACAGCCTTTTCATCATGAAGTAAACCAAGGGCAAGACAAATGGCAGTCCCACGACGATGGACGCCATGGCCAAGTCGACTTGGTCGAGTCGCAGGTAACGAATGCCTAAGGTGGCCAAAACGTGGGTCATGTCAGCGGGTCCACCGCCGGTGAGTAGGTACACGCTGTTGAAGTCGCCCAGTGTCCAAATCATGGACAGGATGGTCGATGTCAGGTAGATCGAACGCATGGATGGCCATGTGATGAACTTGAATTTTTGCCAACCCGTTGCACCATCCACCGACGCTGCTTCGTACTGTTCAGTCGGGATAGACAGTCGTGCTGCGACCAAGATCAACGTCCAAAAGGGCAAGGACTTCCAGATGTGCATGACCATGGACAAGCTCAGGGCCAAGGTGGGGTCATTCAGCCAATTGGGGCCGTCGAGGCCCGTCCAGCGGAAGATGGCGCTGTTGATGATGCCCCACTCGGGGTTGAGCATGAAGCGCACCGACAAGATGGTGGGAATGGACGGCACCGCCCAAGGCAAGATAAAAATGGCCGCCACGATCTTGATCCACCAGCGCTCCATCACAAAGAAGCCGGAGAGCGCCAAAGCCACCATCATTTTCAGGTTGATGGCGACCACCAAGAACACGAGCGTATTGACGGCGCTGCGAAAAAAGATGGGGTCGTTAAAAAGGTCCACATAGCTTTGTGGATGGCGAGCCAACCAGAGGCCATAGCCCACGGGGTAGAGCACAAACACCACAAACACCACGATGTAAGGCACCACCATCAGGCGGCCCCAGTACTCCCAAGTCGATAGCGGCTTGGCGGGCGGGTTGGGAAGAGGAGCAGCTAGGGTAGTCATGGGCAAAGTTCGCCTCAAAGGTTGCAGATGTCAGTCGTGCAACCCAATGTCAATCGGGAGGGGAGAGACACACACCGGTGTGCAGCGCGAAGCTGGCACCGGTGTGCGCTTTGGGTTTAGTTGCCGGCGACTTCTTTGATGCGGGCGATCATTTCGTCCACAGCTTTTTCAGTCGGCACTTTCTCATTCAACATGCGGTTCATAGCTTTGGCCCACACGTTTTCGTTGTTCAGCACGGTGAACTTGTAGTTCTTGGTGAACTCAAACGGTTGGGTGCCATTCATGAACTGGTTGTAGACAGCCAAGCGTGCTGGGTCTTGTTTCCAGAAGGGGCGCTGTTGCGCTGCTTTGGTCACAGGGAACCAACGGCCGAGCGAACCTTCCACATAAGGTGTCAGGTTTTGCTCTTCCAGCATGAACGCCAAGAATTGTTTCGCCAAGTCTTTGCGCTTGGCATCCTTGAAGATCACGCCCGTTTTGACGGCTGAGCGGTAGGTCATCTTGGTGCCATCGGGTTTCAATGGGAAACCAGCGGTACCAATCAACTCGTAGTAGTTCTTCTTGCCCAAATCGCGTTGCTCTTGGGTCAGCGCGGTGTTGTTCATGTCGTCCAACCACTTGGCAGCGATCGAGATCGTGGCGTTGTGCGTCATGACCGTCGTTTTGTTGTGGAACGCCACGTTGTTGTCCGGATCTTTCCAGCTGGTGGAGGACGGTGGTGTGCAGCCCTTGGTGTACACCGCGGTGTAGTCGTTCAAGGCATTGATCAGGCCAGCGCGCACAGCAGGGTCATCGACCAAGAGCTTGCCGGAATCATTGACCAACTTGACGTTGTACGCATCCATGAAAGTCAGGAAGGAGAAGAACGAGTCGGTGGAGTCCACGCCCATGGGGAAGCCAGTACCGAAACCGCGCTTGCCAGTTTTTTGGCGGTAGCCAGTTTGCACTTTGGAACACCAGAAATCCCAGTAGCCTTTCCAGTCTGTGGGAATGTCGCTTTCTTTGTAACCCGATTCAGCGAGCATGTCTTTCCAATACTGGATGTGCATGGTTTGCTGTTTGATGGGGTAGGCGTAGTAAGCGCGTTTCTTGTCTTGGTTGTTGTACAAGAAGGTGGTGGACAGTGCAGCAGGTTCAAAGTTGTTACGCACTTTGTCGATCACGCTGGTGATGTCTTCCAGTTTGCCGTCATATGCCCACTTGGCTGTGACTTGGAAGTCATAGGTGTCGGCGTAAGCCAAATCGGGGGGGCTGCCAGAGTCGAGCGCCGCCACGGTTTTTGGAATCATGTCTTGGATCGGATACTGCGAGAGATCGATCTTGATATTTTTGTGCTTGTCTTCGAACTTTTTGATGGCAGCGAACAAGGCGTCGTCTTCAGCTTTGTAGAAGCCTTTGACCCACCAGACGTTCAATTTCTCTTGGGCGAAGGCAGGGCCTACCGCTGTGATCAGCCCAGCCGCCACCATTGCGCCTGTCAGCCATGTTTTTAATTTCATCAGTCGTCTCCTGAGTTTTTGAGGGTTAAGGTTGAGGGCAACCTTGGTGCTATCGTATGATGATTGATCGCGCTAAAAATGCGGAGTTACCCGCATTTTTGGGTTAACCCTTGACTGCACATTCGGGCACGGGGGTGTGCACGGGGCGGCCGTCGAAATGCGACTTGGTGTTGTTGAAGGCCAAGTCCGCCATGGCTTGGCGGGTCTGTGTCGTGGCGCTGCCAATGTGCGGCGCCAACACCACATGCGGGAAAGCCCGCAGCGCGTCTGGCACGTTGGGCTCGTTCTCAAACACATCCAAACCTGCGCCACCAATCACACCGTTTTGTAAGGCCTCGATCAAAGCGGCCTCGTCGACCACGGACCCGCGTGCCACGTTCACCAAAATGCCTTTGGTGCCCAACGCTTTGAGCACGTCTGCATTGATGAGCTTGCGGGTGCCAGCCCCACCTGGGGTGATGACCACCAAATAGTCGCTTTCAGCGGCCAGTGCTTCTGGCGTCGCAAAGTACTTGAAGGGCAAGTCGGCCTTGGCGCTGCGCGCGGTGTAAGCCACGGACATGTTGAAGGCGAGGGCGCGTTGAGCAATAGCTTGACCAATGCGACCAATGCCCACGATGCCCATGCGTGCGCCTGATACTTTGCGGGCCAAGGGCATTGGGCCTGTGGGCCATTTGCCGTCTTTCACATAGCGGTCTGATGCAGGGAGTTGGCGTGCGGCGGCGAGCATCAAGCCCATGGCCAAATCGGCCACATCGTCGTTCAGCACATTGGGCGTGTGGGTCACCATCACGCCGCGTGCTTTGGCTGCTGCCACATCCACACCGTCATACCCCACGCCAAACACCGAGATGATTTCGAGCTTGGGCAATTGCTCAATCAAGGAGGCGGGCACCTTGGACTCGCCGCTGGCTGCGATGGCGCGAATGCTGGGAGCGATCTTGGCAAATGCAGCAGGATCGGTCTCGTGCAGGCGATCGTGCAAGTTGAAGACGGCACGCAATTGCGGTTCAAGCAAAGGCGAAAGTTTGGTCACGGACAAGACATCAATTTGAGGCAAAGCGGGCTCCTAGGGCTTTCACGGGGTTGGATTTCAATCGTCATACCATAATATGCTCGGGTGCCCTGCATGTGGATGCGGGGAAACCAGTAAGAACGTCTAACAGCGAGACACCGATGACCGATCAGCCCAAAAAACGCCCCGAGGATTTACGCAGTCAACAGTGGTTCGGTCGCCAAGACCGCGATGGTTTTGCCTACCGCAGTTGGGTCAAAGGTAAGGGCGTGCCGCATGACCAGTTCGACGGTCGTCCGGTGATTGGTATTTGCAACACCTTCAGCGAACTCACACCCTGTAATTCGCATTTCCGCACCTTGGCCGAGCAGGTCAAGATTGGTGTGTACGAGGCAGGTGGTTTTCCGCTTGAATTCCCGGTCATGTCGCTGGGTGAAACTTTGTTGCGCCCCACGGCCATGCTGTACCGCAACCTCGCCTCTATGGATGTGGAAGAGAGCATCCGCGGCAACCCCATCGACGGCGTGGTGCTGTTGATGGGCTGTGACAAAACCACACCCAGTTTGTTAATGGGTGCATCCAGCGCCAACTTGCCCACCATTGGTGTGAGCGGTGGCCCGATGTTGAACGGCAAATGGCGTGGCCAAGAGTTGGGCTCTGGTACCGGTGTATGGAGCATGAGCGAGCAAGTGCGTGCAGGCACCTTGAAGTTGCAAGATTTCTTTGAAGCCGAGAGCTGCATGCACCGCAGCCATGGCCACTGCATGACCATGGGCACAGCCAGCACCATGGCCAGCATGGTCGAAGCGCTGGGCATCGGCCTACCCGGCAACGCCGCCTACCCCGCGGTGGATGGCCGTCGCAATGTGCTGGCCCGAGATGCGGGTCGTCGCATCGTGCAGATGGTGAAAGACGACATCAAGATTTCACAAATCTTGACCCGTGAAGCCTTCGAGAACGCCATTCGCACCTTGGCCGCGATTGGCGGCAGCACCAACGCGGTGATCCATTTGGTGGCCATCGCGGGTCGCTTGGGCGTGCCTTTGAGCATCGACGACTTTGACCGTTTGGCCAGCGAATTGCCCTGCTTGGTGAACTTGCAGCCATCCGGCCAATACCTGATGGAGGACTTCTGCTACGCCGGTGGCTTGCCCGTGGTGATGAAAGAAATTGCCCACCTGCTGCACACCGAGATCATCACCGCCAACGGCAAGACCGTGGGCGAAAACGTCGCCACGGCACAAAACTACAACACCGACGTCATCAAGCCGTTTGACCAGCCGTTCAAAGAAAAAGCGGGCATCGCCATCTTGCGTGGCAACTTAGCGCCTCGCGGTGCCGTGATCAAGCCCAGCGCAGCCACGCCCGCGTTGATGACCCACACCGGCCGAGCCGTGGTGTTTGAAGACAGCAATGATTTCCATGCGCGCATCGACGACGAGAACTTGGATGTGGACGAAACCTGCATCTTGGTGCTGAAGAACTGCGGCCCCAAGGGCTACCCCGGCATGGCCGAAGTGGGCAACATGCCGCTGCCGCCGAAGGTGCTGCGCAAAGGCATCACCGACATGGTGCGTATCAGCGATGCGCGCATGAGCGGCACGGCCTACGGCACCGTGGTGTTGCACACCGCACCTGAAGCTGCGGCGGGTGGTACTTTGGCCTTGGTGCAAAACGGTGACTTGATCACCCTTGATGTGCCCAATCGCAGCCTGCATTTGCATGTGGAGGAAGCCGAGTTGGCCAAGCGCCGCGCCGCGTGGACACCACCCGCCCCTGCGATGGAAAGCGGCTACTGGAAGCTCTATATTGACCATGTGCTGCAAGCGGACGAAGGCGCGGACCTCGACTTTTTGCGTGGCATGCGCGGTGCCGCTGTGCCCAAAGACAACCATTAATTTTCAGACTTCAAGAGGACAAGCGAGATGACAAAAGTAGCAGTCGTGACGGGCGCAAGCTCAGGCATTGGCAAAGCGTGTGCGCTGGCCTTGCTCAAATCCGGATGGCAAGTGGCCTTGGTGGGGCGTCGCGCTGACGCACTGAATGCCGCCATTGCTGAAGCCGGTGCCAACAGTGGCAACGCCTTGGCCGTGCCCACCGACGTGAGCAAAGACGCCGAGGTGGCGCAACTCTTCCAAACCGTGGTGGCCAAGTTTGGACGCGTGGATTTGTTGTTCAACAACGCCGGCATCTCGCTGCCCTACACCCTGCCCGGTGACATGGCGGCAGACACCTGGCGTCAAGCGGTGGATGTCAATTTGAACGGCGCGTTTTATTGCCTCTCACACGCCTTCAAGCAAATGCAAACCCAGTCGCCACAAGGCGGTCGCATCATCAACAACGGCTCGATTTCGGCGCATGCACCGCGCCCCGGCTCGATTGCTTACACCGCCACCAAACACGCCATCAGCGGTTTGACCCGTGCGGCGAATTTGGACGGTCGCGGCATGAACATCGCGGTGGGCCAAATTGACATTGGCAACGTGGCCAGCGACATGACCATCAAAATGGCCAACGGCGTGCACCAAGCCGACGGCAGTATCAAGCCTGAAGCCCGTATGGAAATGAGCTCGGTGGTCGACACCTTCATGACCATGGCCAGCTTGCCGCTGTCGTCCAACATCTTGTTTGTCACCGTGATGGCGAACCAGATGCCCTTTGTGGGCCGCGGCTAAAACGCCCTTCACACGCATTCATACCCTAGCCCATGCAACACGCTGCACCCCCTGATGTGGTGACGCTGGGCGAGGCCTTGGTACTGTGGGCTGCCGAGCAAACAGGTCCGTTGGCTGAGGTGCAAAGCTTCAGCCAACACACCGCAGGTGCCGAAACCAATGTGGCTGTGGGCTTGGCGCGTTTGGGCTTGCACGTCGGTTGGGTCAGCCGCTTGGGTGACGATGCCAATGGTGCTTATTTGCGCCAAGCTTTTGAGCGCGAAGGCATCGATTGTTCACACGTAGCCACCGTGCCAGGCGGTCTCACCGCTTCTATGCGCAAGGGGCGTGTGGACGATGGGTCAGACCCACCCATTGCCTACCAACGTGCAAACTCGGCAGCCAGTCAACTGAGCCCCGAGCATTTGGATTTGCCGTGGATGGCCAGCGCCCGTCACCTGCATGTGACGGGCATTTTTCCCGCGCTGTCGGCCAGCACGATGGCAGCCACACAAGCTGCCATGCGCCACATGCGGGCACACCAAAAAACCATCAGCTTCGATCCAAATTTGCGCGCTGCGCTTTGGCCCAACGCCGCCGTGATGCGAAACAGCATCAACGCCTTGGCTGCGCAAGCCGATTGGGTGCTGCCAGGCTTGGACGAAGGCCGTCAACTCACCGGTTGCGACACGCCGCAAGAGATTGCACAGTTTTACCGCGAGGCCGGTGCCACACAGGTGATCGTCAAGTTGGGCGCACAAGGTGCTTACGTGGATGGCCCAGCAGGCTGTGCGTTTGTGCCCGCGTTTCCCGTAGCGCAAGTGGTGGACACCGTGGGCGCGGGCGATGCGTTTGCGGTGGGCGTCATCAGCGCACTGTTAGAAGGCGCAACGCTGGAACAAGCGGCTCAACGCGGCGCATGGTTAGGTGCGCGCGCGGTGCAAGTGCGTGGCGATTGCGAAGGGTTACCTACCCGCGCTGAGTTGAACGCTGCGGGTGTGTGAATTTCAATGAACCAAACGAACAACCAACATCAAGGAGACAACATGAAAATTGGGTACATCGGAGCTTCTGGCCTCATGGGCCACGGCATGGCAAAAAACTTGTTGGCCAAAGGCCAACAAGTGGCGATCACAGTTCATCAGCAGCGCGATCGTGTGCAAGATTTGTTAGATGCTGGCGCCACTCTCGCAACAAATGCCGCAGAGCTTGGCGCGACTTGTGATGTGGTGCTGATCTGCGTCACCGGTTCGCCTCAAGTGGAGGCCGTTGTGTCGGGGGCGAATGGTTTGTTGACAAACCCTAAAGCAGGTTTGGTCATTGTGGATTGCTCCACCAGCGAGCCGCACTCCACCACGCATTTGCGCGAATTGGCACAGGCCCAAAGCGTGACCTTTGTGGATGCGCCCTTGGCACGATCGCCCGTCGAGGCCGAAGCGGGTCGCCTCAACATCATGGTGGGCGCTGAGCCCGCAGTGTTTGCCCAACTCGAACCCATTTTGAAATGCTGTGCAGAAAACGTGTTTCATGTGGGCGGTCCGGGTGCGGGCCATGGCATCAAACTGCTGAACAACTTCATTGGCCAAGCCATTTGCACGGCCACTGCGGAGGCTTTTGCTGTCGGCAAACGTGCAGGCATTGACCCCAAGCAACTCGTGGCCTTGGTGGGCGCAGGTCCGGTGAATTCCGGCTTGTTCCAAGCCATGGCCAAAACCTTAGATGGCGATTTGACCGGTTTGAAATTCGAGCTCGACAACGCCCGCAAAGACATCCGTTACTACACCCATTTGGCCGAAGGCATGGGCGTGCCCACCTTGATGGGCGAGGCGGTGCATCAGTCACTCAGCATGGCCAGCGCCTTGGGCTTTGGCAAAAAATTTGTGCCCTCGTTGGTCGAGGCACAAGAACGCATCACGGGCGCCACCTTGGTGCCCAAAACTTCCAACACTTAATCCATACAGAGAGACAACCATGAGCAATCGTTTAGCAGGTAAAACAGCCCTCGTCACAGCCGCAGGTCAAGGGATTGGTCGTGCCACAGCACTGGCCTTCGTGCGCGAAGGTGCGACGGTCATTGCCACCGATGTGAATGCTGCTGCGCTGGAAACTTTGAAGCAAGAATGCGGCTGTGCCATCGACGTGTTGGACGTCACCAGCGACGCGGCCATCCAAGCGGCCCATGCCAAACACGGCGAGATCGACGTGCTGTTCAACGGCGCAGGTTTTGTGCATGCGGGCACCGTGCTCGACTGCACCGAAGCCGAGTGGGACTTTGCGTTCAACCTCAACGTGCGCTCGCAGTTCCACATGATCAAAGCGTTCTTGCCCGGCATGCTCAAAAAAGGCAAAGGTTCCATCATCAACGTGGCGTCCGTGGCCGGCAGCATCAAAGGCGCGCCCAACCGTTTTGTGTATGGCACGACCAAAGCCGCGATCATCGGTTTGACCAAAGCGGTGGCAGCGGACTACATCACCACTGGCGTGCGTTGCAATGCCATTTGCCCAGGCACTGTGGAGTCGCCTTCTTTGCGTGACCGCATCTCGGCGCAGGCGCAGGCCAGCGGCCAAACCATTGCGCAAGTGGAAGCTGCCTTTGTGGCGCGTCAGCCGATGGGGCGCGTGGGTCGTGTGGAAGAAATTGCTTTGTTGGCCGTGTACTTGGCCAGCGATGAGTCGAGCTTCACCACAGGTACATCACAAATCATTGACGGTGGATGGTCGAACTGATGTCACCCGTCATCCGCATCCATGCGCAAGACAACGTGGTCATTGCGCGTTCGCAATTGGTGGGAGGCACCGAGTTGGCCCAAGAGGGCGTGACGGTTTCTGGCTTGGTGCCGCCGGGCCACAAAGTGGCAACCTGCGCTATTGCCAAAGGGCAAGCTGTGCGTCGCTACGACCAAATCATCGGCATGGCGACGCGCGACATCGCAGCGGGCGAACATGTGCACACGCACAATTTGGCCTTCAGCGACTTTGCGCGTGAGCACGCCCCTGGGTCAGCGGCGCAACCTACGGCGTATGTGGCTCAGCCCGCGACGTTCCAAGGCATCGTGCGTGCGGACGGTCGGGTGGCTACGCGCAACTACATCGGCGTGTTGACCTCGGTGAATTGTTCGGCCACCGCGGCGCGGGCCATTGCCGATTACTTCCGTCGCGACATTCGCCCCGAGGCTTTGGCCGACTTTCCCAATGTCGATGGCGTGGTCGCGCTGACCCACGGCATGGGCTGCGCCACGGCCAGCGACGGCGAAGAACTGCAAGTGCTGCGCCGCACCTTGGGTGGCTACGCCAAGCACCCCAACTTCTCCGCCGTGCTGGTGGTGGGCTTGGGCTGTGAAACCAACCAAATCACAGGCTTGATCGCGCAAGAGGGCTTGCAAGAAAACGTCAAGCTGGCGACCTTCAACATCCAAGATACGGGCGGTACCCGCAAGACGGTTGAAAAAGGCGTGGCACTCATCAAAGCCATGTTGCCCGATGCCAACCGTGCGACGCGTGAGCCTGTGCCCTTGAGTCACTTGACCGTGGGCTTGCAGTGCGGTGGCAGCGATGGCTATTCGGGCATCAGCGCCAACCCCGCGTTGGGCGCTGCGGTGGATCTGTTGGTGCGCCACGGCGGTACGGCCGTGTTGTCTGAAACCCCCGAAATTTACGGTGGCGAACATTTGCTCACACGCCGTGCAGTCAGCGAGGCCGTGTCCGACAAGTTGCGCGCACGCATTGCTTGGTGGGAGGCTTACACCCGTCGCAACAACATGCAAATGGACAACAACCCCTCTGCCGGCAACAAGGCGGGTGGCCTGACCACCATTCTCGAAAAAAGCTTGGGCGCCATTGCCAAAAGCGGCACCACCAATTTGGTGGATGTGTACGAGTACGCCCAGCCCATCACGGCCAAAGGCTTTGTGTACATGGATACACCGGGCTATGACCCCGTGTCGGCTACGGGGCAAGTCGCAGGGGGAGCCAACTTGATTTGCTTCACCACTGGACGCGGCTCGGCCTATGGCTGCGCGCCCAGCCCGTCGCTGAAGTTGGCTACCAACACGGCGTTGTGGCAGCGCCAAGAAGACGACATGGACATCAACTGCGGTGGTGTGGTCGATGGCTCAGAAACTGTGCAGCAAGCCGGCGAGCGCATTTTCCAAATGATGATCGCCGCTGCCTCGGGGCAATACACCAAGAGCGAGCAACACGGTTATGGCCAAAACGAATTTGTGCCGTGGCAACTCGGCGCGGTGATGTAACGCTTAGCAGCGTTCGGCACGACCAGCTTCACGCGTAGGGGCTGGTCGTGGCGTGTCAGGCACAGCAAGCCCAGACTTTTAGAATAGGCGGGTTATTCAATTTCAAACTCAGCCCACCATGAATGTCATTCGCTTCTCTGATTTGTGCGCCAACGGCAAAGCCCAAGGCCAACGTGTTTTCATCCGCGCCGACCTGAACGTGCCGCAAGACGACAGCGGAGCCATCACCGAAGACACCCGCGTGCGCGCTTCGGTGCCTTGCATTCAAATGGCGCTGGCTGCAGGAGCCGCCGTGATGGTGACCAGCCATTTGGGTCGCCCCACCGAAGGCGAGTTCAAGCCTGAAGACTCCTTGGCCCCTGTCGCTAAGCTCTTAGGTGAGCTGCTGGGCCGTGATGTGCCGCTCATCGCTAACTGGGTGGACGGTGTGACCGTGGCCCCAGGCCAAGTGGTGTTGCTGGAAAACTGCCGCGTTAACAAAGGCGAGAAAAAGAACAACGAAGACTTGGCTCGCAAAATGGCCGCGCTGTGCGACATTTTTGTGAACGACGCGTTTGGCACTGCCCACCGTGCCGAAGGCACGACTTACGGTATCGCTCAATTCGCCCCCATCGCCTGCGCTGGCCCTTTGCTGGCTGCTGAAATTGACGCCATCCAAAAAGCCTTGGCTGCGCCTAAGCGCCCCTTGGCCGCCATCGTGGCGGGCAGCAAGGTCAGCACCAAATTGACCATTTTGAAGAGATTGGCCAGCAATGTCGACCAACTCATCGTGGGCGGCGGCATTGCCAACACCTTCATGCTGGCCGCGGGCCTGAAAATCGGCAAAAGCTTGGCTGAACCCGATTTGATCGACGAAGCCAAAGCCGTGATTGAACTCATGAAGTCACGCGGCGCAGAGGTGCCAATTCCCACCGACGTGGTGACCGCCAAAACCTTCGCGGCCGATGCGGTGGCCACCGTGAAAAAAGCCACCGAAGTGGCCGACGACGACCTGATTTTGGACATTGGCCCAGAGACCGCAGCCAAGTTGGCCACGCAGCTCAAATCGGCAGGCACCATTGTGTGGAATGGCCCTGTGGGCGTGTTTGAATTTGCCGCATTTGAGAACGGCACCAAGGTGATTGCGCAAGCCATTGCCGAGTCCAGCGCGTTCAGCATTGCGGGCGGCGGCGACACCTTGGCGGCGATTGCCAAGTACGGCATTGAAAAACAAGTAGGTTACATCTCCACCGGCGGTGGCGCTTTCTTGGAAATCTTGGAAGGCAAGACCCTGCCCGCCTTTGAGATCTTGGCCAAGCGCGCAGCAGGTTGAGCGAGGGCCAAGTGTCAAGTTGAGTAGAACTCAACTGCCTACCAAGTAACACGGGCATCATGGCCCGTGTTTTTATTTGGGGTTTGACGATGCGTTTCATGGCCAAATTTGTTTGCGCTGGCATTGCCCTTTTTCCATTGACTGTCTGGGCGCAATCCCTGCAGCCCTTTCCGATTGGCTCGCCTCAGAGTTGCGTCAATTTGCCGAATCATGCGGCAATTCAAGAGTGTCAGAAACAGCAAAAGGCGGAATACACAGATTGGGAAAAGCAGATGAAAGACCGCTACCCACCCTCGCCTCCAAGGCTGAACGGTGCTGATGACAAACTTCCCATGAATTGCTTCATACGCGAATCGACTGGCGAGAAAATTTGCGCGAATTGACGAGCAGGAAATCACAAGCCCCTCGCATATCAGATGCGAGGGGCTTTTTACGATTTTTACTTGCACTAAAACGCTATCGCATGGGTATCTTGCATGGACTCATGTCCTGCAAGGTGAACCATGGCGATGATCAAATCTATGCCACTAAGTGGCATAATTGAAATGAGAGTTTTTAAAACGCGTCACTTTGACCGATGGATGCGCAAGACCGATCTCACTGACGTGGCTTTATGCACCGCAGTGCGAGAAATGTCGCAAGGTTTGATCGATGCAGAACTTGGCCATGGGTTGGTTAAAAAGCGCGTTGGTTTGGCTGGGCGTGGCAAACGCAGTGGCGCCCGAACTTTGGTGGCGACAAACAAAAACAACCGATGGTTTTTTGTTTTTGGTTTTGAGAAGAACGAGCGCACGAACATTGAGGGCAATGAGTTGGATGTTTTGCAAGAGTTGGCTGCCCAGCTGCTGCTGAGGTCCAGCGATGAGCTTGCCATTGCGGTTGCCGATGGGGCATTGAAGGAGATTTGTCATGAGCACTAAACCCAAAGCAAAAACCCGATTGTTAGATGCTGCACATGAAACTGCGCAAGATTTGCATCGCTTGGGCTTTATCGACAAACGCAAGATGAGCAAGTTTGATGCGCTGTGCATTGCGCCTGTGGCTGACTTTGACAGCGCCAAGATTCGTGATTTGCGACAGAGTTTGCAATTGAGCCAAGCCGTGTTGG
Organism: Comamonadaceae bacterium; assembly: GCA_947371915.1. Classification (GTDB taxonomy): domain Bacteria; phylum Pseudomonadota; class Gammaproteobacteria; order Burkholderiales; family Burkholderiaceae_C; genus Limnohabitans. Next base: position 53,357 of record CANBRM010000001.1, read on the forward strand.
CTGCGGTGCTCAACACCAGCATTTCGACGGTACGTAAATGGGAGTTGGGTGACAAGCACCCGAGCGGTCCATCGCTCAAATTGCTCAGCTTGTTAGAGCGAAAGGGTCTGGAGGCCGTGCTTTAAGGGCGGTCGATTCCGGTCATCAAGTTGCCCAACGAAAAAGCCCCGCATTGCGGGGCTTTTTCGTTGAGTCAGGCTGTTTAAGAGGCTCAGGCCGCTTTCATCGCACGCGGGCTGGTGACTTTGCCGTCGTACGTCATCCAGCTGTCGGTTTTGAAGTCGTACAGCTTGCAGTCGCGAGCGGTTTGTACATACCAACTCCAAGAGAAGGGCTGAACGATGATGCGCTCGGGCAGCAACTCTTCGAGTTTGCTTTGCGCTTGCTTCAGTTTGTAAAGCGGAATGCTCATGTCCAAGTGGTGCGCGGTGTGCTCCATGATGTGGTGCATCAGCGCACCGATGTGCATGGGAAAGGTCAAGTGCACGGTGGTGGACACAAAAGGCGAGGCCTTAGACCAGCCGGTGCGCTCTTCATGCCAAGACACGTCCACATGGGTGTGGTGCACGTACACCACAAAGCCAATCATGGTGACCCAGAAGAAAAACGGCACCGCTACGCCCATCAACAAAATGTAGCCAATCGATTGCTCGGTCGCCACAGCGGCCCAAGCCATGACGGCGACCCATGCGAAGCCAAACACCGTGATCAACCAGCAGTCTTTGGTGAAGATGGGACGGCGTGTCGGCATGTTCTTTTCGTTAGGGAACACCATCTTGTTCCACCAGATTTCGATCATGTAGTACAGGCCAGGTGCCCAGCCGCTGCGGTACACGCGGTCACGCAGTTTTTCAAACGGGCTGAGTGCTGCGAATTCTTCAGGGGTGTAGGGGGCCCACACGAAGTCGAAGTTTTTGAGGTTGGTGTAGCCATGGTGAACCACGTTGTGGCCGATGTCCCACAAGCTGTAGGCGGTCAACGAGGGCAAGAACGCAATGCGACCCAGCCACTTGTTGAGGTTGCGGTGTGGCGTCAGGCTTTGGTGGCACGCGTCGTGGCCCAAGATGAACAGGCGGCCGATCACGAAGCCAGCGACCAAGCCGCACAAGAGCTTGGCCCACCATGCGTCAAACAGCACGGTGCCGGTGAGCAAAGCGGCCCACAAGATGTAGTCGGTGATCAGCAAAACGAACGCGAGGCCCGTGGTGCGACCGGCCAAAGGCAGCAGCCATTCGCGCATCACCTTGCGGTGTGGCATCGGTTCGCCGGGAAGAATAGGTTGAATGTGGGTGGTCATAGTCACTGAATCTTAGGTTTGCCGGGGCAATTTGCACTGATTTGAATCAAATGCGGGCCTGATTATCGCTTTTTGTGCTCTGCAAGGCCGCTGAGCTGAAGTCTGCCCTTGCGCCGCACGGGCTTTGGCTGTGCACGCCCTTTGCGATGGGCCGTGTGCTTTGCAAAAGTTGCATGTCAAACATGTGAGAATCAGTGAAAAGAACACACACTAGGAGACTCTGAATGCCCCGTCACGCCACCAAAATTGTTGCCACTTTAGGCCCAGCTTCCAGCGATCCCACGTTGCTGGAGCAAATGATCCGTGCCGGCGTCAACGTGGTCCGTTTGAATTTCAGCCACGGCAAAGCCCAAGACCACATTGACCGTGCCCATTTGGTGCGCGAAGCCGCTGTGCGCGCGGGTCGTGAAGTGGCCATCATGGCCGACTTGCAGGGCCCCAAAATCCGCGTTGGCAAGTTCGCAGACGGCAAAGTGATGCTAGAAAATGGTGCCAAATTCGTGCTGGATGCCTCGCGCACCGAGCTTGGCGACTTGCAAGGCGTGGGCTTGGACTACAAAGAACTGCCCCGCGATGTGAAGCCCGGCGACTTGCTCTTGCTCAACGACGGTTTGATTGTGTTGACCGTAGATGCCGTGCGTGGCGAGCAAGTGCTCACCACCGTCAAAGTTGGCGGCGAGTTGTCCAACAACAAAGGCATCAACAAGCAAGGTGGCGGTTTGACTGCGCCTGCGTTGACCGCCAAGGATATGGACGACATCCGCACCGCCATGAGTTTTCAGGCCGATTACGTGGCCGTCAGCTTTCCTAAAAACGCCACCGACATGGAAATGGCACGTCAGTTGTGCAACGTGGCGGGTGCCGAATACGGCCATAAGCCTGGGTTGATCGCCAAGATTGAGCGCGCCGAAGCCATTCCTCACCTGGAAGCCATCCTGCGTGCCAGCGACGGCATCATGGTGGCGCGTGGCGATTTGGCGGTCGAGGTCGGCAATGCCGCTGTGCCCGCCCTGCAAAAACGCATGATCAAGCTGGCCCGCCAGCACGACAAAGTGGTGATCACCGCCACCCAGATGATGGAAAGCATGATCACCAACCCCGTGCCCACCCGCGCCGAGGTGAGTGACGTGGCCAACGCCGTGCTCGACGGCACCGATGCCGTGATGCTGAGCGCCGAAACCGCCGCTGGCAAATACCCGCTCGAAACTGTGGAAGAAATGGCCAAGATTTGCGCCGCTGCCGAAGGTGCCGAGCAGGTCGAGTTGGATGCCGATTTCACTGGCCAAACTTTCAGCCGTATTGACCAAACCATCGCCATGGGCGCTTTGTTCACGGCCCACCACTTGGGTGCCAAGGCCATCGTGGCCTTGACCGAGTCAGGCTCGACGGCGCTGTGGATGAGCCGCCACCGCATTCACATCCCCATTTATGCGTTGACCACCAAAGTCACGTCGCAACGCCGCATGGCGTTGTTTCGCAACGTGCGTCCCTTGCTGATGGACACCAGCGCCGACCGCGACACGGCCTTGGCCCAAGCCGAAGCGCGTTTGAAGTCACGCGGCATCATGGACAAGGGCGATGTGTACGCCATCACCTGCGGCGACCCCATGGGCACGCCCGGCGGCACCAACATGCTGCGGATTTGCGAAGTCGCATGATTGTTTTTGAGGCGGGGGCTAGGCAGCTACGTTCTGTCAGCTTCCCGCCAAGCTGCCACGCTTAAAATTTGGGCAGTTTTACAAGTTTTTAACTTTAGAGGAAATCTTCCATGGCACTCGTTTCGATGCGCGAACTTTTGGACCACGCTGCAGAGCAGGGTTACGGCATTCCCGCCTTCAACGTCAACAACTTAGAGCAAGTGCAGGCCGTGATGGCCGCTGCCGATGCAGTGGGCGCCCCTGTGATCTTGCAAGCCAGCGCTGGCGCTCGCAAATACGCGGGTGAGTCGTTCATCAAGCATTTGATCCAAGCAGCCACCGAAGCCTACCCCCACATTCCCTTGGTCATGCACCAAGACCACGGCACCTCGCCCAAGATTTGCCAAGGCGCGATCGACCTCGGCTTCGGCTCCGTCATGATGGACGGCTCGTTGTTGGAAGACGGCAAGACACCTTCTAGCTTCGATTACAACGTGAGCGTGACCCAAAAAGTCGTGGCCATGGCGCACCAAGTGGGCGTGTCGGTCGAAGGCGAATTGGGCTGCTTGGGCAATTTGGAAACTGGCGAAGCCGGTGAAGAAGACGGCGTGGGCGCAGAAGGCAAACTCGACCACAGCCAAATGCTGACCGACCCCGAAGAAGCCGCTCAGTTCGTCAAAGCTACGCAGCTCGACGCCTTGGCCATCGCCATCGGCACCAGCCACGGCGCTTACAAGTTCAGCCGCATGCCCACGGGCGACATTTTGGCCATCAGCCGCGTCAAAGAAATTCACGCACGCATTCCCAACACTCACTTGGTGATGCACGGCTCCTCCAGCGTGCCGCAAGACCTGTTGGCCATCATCAACCAGTACGGCGGCAAGATGAAAGAGACCTACGGCGTGCCCGTGTCTGAAATTCAAGAAGCCATCAAGCACGGCGTACGCAAGATCAACATCGACACCGACATCCGCTTGGCCATGACTGGCGCGGTGCGCAAGTTTTTGTTCGAAAACCCTGAGAAGTTCGATGCTCGCGAGTGGCTCAAGCCCGCCCGCGAAGCCGCCATGGCCATTTGCAAACAACGCTATTTGGAGTTCGGTTGCGAAGGCCAAGGCAGCAAGATCAAGGGTGACAACCTGCAAATCGTCGCTGCCAAATACGCCAAGGGCGAACTCGCCCAGTTGGTGAAGTAACCCATGAGCGCTTTGCATACCTCTGCTTTGACCTCCCTGCCCCTGTTGGCGCGCGGCAAAGTGCGCGACAACTATGCCGTGGGCGATGACCGCATCTTGATGGTCGCGTCGGACCGCATCAGCGCGTTTGACGTCATCATGGGCGAGGCCATTCCCGGCAAGGGCGAATTGCTCACCAAGATGGCTTTGTTTTGGTTCGGCAAGCTTGGCCACATTTGTCCCAATCACCTCACCGGCGAAGCGCCCGAGAGCGTGGTGAGCGCGGACGAAGTGGCGCAGGTGACCGGCCGCTCCATGTTGGTCAAGCGTTTGAAGCCCATCCCCGTGGAAGCGGTGGTGCGCGGTTATTTGGCCGGCAGCGGCTGGGCCGAATACCAAGTCAACCAAGCGGTGTGCGGCGTCAAGCTGCCCAAAGGTTTGAAGAACGCCAGCAAGTTGCCTGAGCCCATCTTCACGCCCGCGGCCAAAGCCGCCGTGGGTGACCACGACGAGAACATCACGTATGAGCAAGTGGTCGAGATGATTGGCGGCAGCTTGGCCGAGAAGATCAAAACCATCAGCATCGCTTTGTACGAGACTGCGCGCGACGTGGCCGCGGCCAAAGGCATCATCATTGCCGACACGAAGTTTGAATTTGGTTTGGATGCCAACAACAATCTCGTGTTGATGGACGAGGTGCTCACACCCGACTCTTCACGCTACTGGCCTGTCGAGGGTTATGAGCAGAGCTTCAAAGCGGGTGTGAACCCACCGAGCTACGACAAGCAGTTTTTGCGCGACTGGTTGGAAACTGCCCAAGTGCAAGGCAAGCCTTGGAGCAAATCACCCCCCGCGCCACATTTGCCGCAAGCGGTGATTGCCCAAACCGCCGCCAAGTACCAAGAGGCTTGGGATCGGTTGCAGGACTGATCAGTTCAGCGCCATGCTGAGCTTGCGGCGGTAGCGAGAGATCATCTCCAGCACGGGGTCTTCTTGCACCGCGGCTTTGCCGGTTAATTCGATGCCGCCTGCGGATTTGCCGAAGGCGGCATCGTCTGTTTTGGGCTTGGGAGGTGTCATGAGTTCCAAGATGGCCACGTAGGTTTTGCGCGCCATGTCCTGGTTCCATGCCTTGTCGCGCATGATGATTTCGAGCAACTCTTCCATCGCGTTTTCAAACAACTCGGCGGCAATCAGCACGCGGGCTTTGGCCAGTCGGGTGTCGAAGTCGCGTTTGTTTTGGGCTATGGCGGCGTCGAACTGCTCGAAGCTCCAAGCTGCGCGCTCGTCGGTCGCCACGAATTGCAAGGCTTTCAGCCAATAGTTCAGGGCGTCAAAGCGCAGTTGCAGCGGAATTTCGGTGAGTTTGGGGCTCAGCGCGGCCTCGGCTTCGGCCAGTTCGCCGACCGAAATCAGCAGTTTCACCAGGTTGTAGCGGGTTTCGTCATCGGCTGGGTTTTGGCTCAGCGCATCGCTGAGTTTGGCCAAGGCGGCGTGTGCGTCGCCCGATTGCAGCAGCTGATCGGCTTCTTGGGCGTCGGCTTGTGCGGCCACTTCGCCGTCAGAGGGCAGGTGTTTGTCGAGGAATTCACGCACTTTGCCCTCGGGAATCGCGCCCATGAAGCCGTCCACAGGGCGACCGCCGATCAACAAAATGCAGGTGGGCAGGCTTTTCACGCCAAACGCGCCCGCCAATTGCTGCTCGGTGTCGGCGTTGATTTTGACCAGCTTGAAGCGGCCTGCGTAGGCAGCTTCCAACTTTTCCAGCACGGGGCCGAGTGATTTGCAGGGCCCGCACCAGTCGGCCCAAAAGTCCACCAACACGGGGGTGGTTTGAGAGGCGGCGATCACGTCTGCCTCGAAATTTTCCATCGTCACATCGATCATGGGGGTCCCGTCTTAAAATTCGTTTTTGCTTACACACACAGCCACATCATGACCCAGTGCCAAGTCGGCGTCGTCATGGGTTCCAATTCTGATTGGGACACCATGCAACATGCAGCCCAGATTCTCCAAGAATTTGGGGTCACTTTTGAAACCCGCGTCGTTTCCGCCCACCGCATGCCTGACGATATGTTTGCGTACGCTGAAAGCTCGCAAGACCGTGGCCTGCGCGCCATCATCGCTGGCGCAGGTGGTGCGGCGCACTTGCCTGGCATGTTGGCCGCTAAAACCATCGTGCCGGTGCTGGGGGTGCCCGTGGCCAGCAAGCATTTGCAAGGCGTGGACTCGTTGCACAGCATTGTGCAAATGCCCAAAGGCATTCCGGTGGCCACGTTTGCCATTGGCAACGCGGGCGCCGCCAATGCGGCTTTGTTTGCCGTGGCCTTGCTGGCGTCGACGGACCCTGTGTTGGCCGAAAAGCTGCAAGCCTTCCGTGTGGCGCAAACCGAAGTGGCCCGCAACATGACGTTGCCACCCGTATGAGTGACGCATTGAAGCCATTGCTGCCTGGCTCTAGCTTGGGCGTGTTGGGCGGTGGTCAGTTGGGCCGCATGTTTGCGCACGCCGCGCAGCGCATGGGTTACAACACCGCTGTGCTCGACCCTGATGCACAAAGCCCCGCAGGCTTGGTGAGCCACCACCACATTCACACCGACTATCTGGACGCCGCAGGCTTGAAGCAACTGGCCTCGGTGAGCCAAGCGGTGACCACCGAGTTTGAGAACGTGCCCGCCGATGCGTTGGCGCAGCTCGCAGCCACCTTGCCCGTGTCACCCGCTGCATCCGCCGTGGCTGTGGCGCAAGACCGTGCGCGTGAAAAAGCTCACTTTGTGAAATGCGGTGTGCCTGTGGCCCCGCATGCGGTGATCGACACGGCAGAGCAACTCGCCGCCGTGAACGACAACTTGCTGCCCGGCATTTTGAAAACCTCTCGCATGGGCTACGACGGCAAAGGCCAGCTGCGCGTGACCACGCGCGAGCAGCTCAATGCTGGTTGGGCCCAACTCGGTCAAGTGCCTTGCGTGTTGGAAAAAATGCTGCCATTGGCCGCCGAATGCTCCGTCATCTTGGCTCGGGGCCGCGATGGTGCGATGGTGAACTTGCCGGTGCAGCGCAACTTGCACCGTGACGGCATCTTGGCCGTGACCGAGGTGTTTGCGGGCAATGTGCCAGCTGACTTGGCCCAGCGCGCTGTTGCGGCGGCCAAAGCCGTGGCCGAAGGCCTCAATTACGTGGGCGTGCTCTGCGTCGAGTTTTTCGTCTTGGCTGACGGTGGTGATGTGACGGGCAATTTAGTGGTCAACGAAATCGCCCCTCGCCCCCACAACAGCGGCCATTACAGCCAAGACGCCTGCGATGTGTCGCAGTTCGAGTTGCAAGTGCGCACCATGGCCGATTTGCCCTTGACGCAACCCCGCCAACACAGCCCTGCCGTCATGCTCAACTTGCTGGGCGATTTGTGGTTCGCCAAACAATTGGGTTCTGACCCCAATTCTTCTGACCCCAATTCTTCGCAAGTCGAACCCGCTTGGCATGACGTGTTGGCGCTGCCCGGCACGCATTTACACCTGTACGGCAAACGAGAAGCGCGCGTGGGTCGCAAGATGGGCCACCTCAACATCACGGCGGCAACGCCTGAGACTGCGCGCCACACGGCGTTGCAAGCGGCTGCCATTTTGGGCATCGCGGCGTTTTAACGCCGCGCCTGCGCATTGCCTGATCACTCAACGACGCCCGCTCCGTTTGCCCCATGATTCTTGACGGTCAGCTCCCCCCATCCATCGCCGCCGCTGCGCAAGTTTTGCAGCGCGGCGATTTGTTGGGCTTGCCTACAGAAACGGTCTACGGTTTGGCGGCAGACGCGGGCAACGACGCGGCCGTGGCCAAAATCTTTGCCGCCAAAGGCCGCCCTGCCAACCACCCGCTCATCGTGCATGTGGCCAGCGCGCAAGGCGTGCAGCGTTTTGCCAGCTATGTGCCGGAATTTGCGCAGAAGTTGATTGACGCCTTTTGGCCCGGCCCGTTGACCCTCATCCTGCCGCGCCGCCCTGACATGGCGGCCGTGGCCGCAGGCGGTCAAAACTCGGTCGGCCTGCGTTGCCCGTCGCACCCGACGGCGCATGCCGTGCTGCAAGCTGCTGAAACTTTGGGCGTTTACGGCGTGGCCGCACCCAGCGCCAATTTGTTTGGTCGTGTCAGCCCCACCACCGCTGCGCATGTGGCGGGTGAGTTTGGGCCTGAGTTGCTGATCGTGGACGGCGGCGCTTGCGCGGTGGGCATTGAGTCCACCATCGTCGATTGCACCCGCGCTGCGCCCGTGTTGTTGCGTCCAGGCGCCTTGACCCCCGAGCAACTCAGTGCGGCATGTGGCATCGCCGTGGTCACGCCCCAAGCGCCTGATGCTGACGCTCCGCGCGCCTCGGGCACGCTTGCTTCGCATTACGCCCCGCACGCCCAAGTGCGCTTGATGACGGCGGCTGAAATACAAGAAGCGCTGCGTGGCTTAGACGTGAACGCCCAAAGCGCAAAGCAAGACAGAACCCCCACTCAGGCTGCGCCGGGTGGGTCGGGATCAGCAGGCGAAGCCAGCCCTGCCAAACCGAACATTGCCATTTGGGCGCGCAGCGATATAAGCATTGCGCCAGCGCAGAGCCACCAAGTCGCGCTGTATGCCATGCCGCAAGACCCCGCCGAGTGCGCCCACCACCTTTTTGCCCAACTCCGCCGCTTCGACGCCCAAGGCGTGGCGCAGATTTGGGTGGAAACACCGCCTTTCACCCCCGCTTGGGACGGTGTGCGCGACCGCCTCACCCGCGCCGCCACCCCGGCTCGTTAAACTAGCGCCGCAACCAACCAAGAGCACGCGATGAACCCCATTTTTAGTCAGTCCCTCAAAGCCCTGTGCGCGATCACCGCCTTGGCCGTGCTTTCGGCCTGTGGCGGTGCCAGCAGCACGGTGAATCCAATCATTCCAAAGCGCATCGTTGCGTTTGGTGATGGCTTGAGCGATGTGGGCACGGGCAGCGTCACAGGCTTAGGCGGACGATTCACCATCAACGGCAGCGATACAGTTGCTGCAGCGACCACCACGCTGGCGACGCCGACGACTGTGAGCGAAGTGCTCGCAGGCGTTTATGGCTTGTGGTCTGCCACTCTGCCCCCCGTGGCAAGAACGATTGGCGACACCACATCCTTACCCGCCACGGGTTTGGTCAGCTACGCCAAAGGCAACGCCATGATTCGCAAGGCCGATGCCGCCACCGTCAGTGGCAGCTTAGGTGGCAACGAGCCCACGCTGATTGCCCAAGTGCAAGACTATTTGGCCCGCGTCAACAACAAAGTGGCCACCGACGACTTGATTGTGATCACCGCTGGCACGCGCGATTTGTTCTCCATCTCTTACCGCTACTTTGGTCGCAATGCCACGATGCTGGCGGCCGATGGCACAACCGCCATCAACATCGACAGCGCTTTGGTGACCCAACTCGGCGGCCCCTTGGCAGATAAAACCGCGGCCTTTGCTGAGCTGGACCGCGTGGTCAACGGTAGCAATGGTTTGATGGCCGCCATCGACTTGTTGGTGCAAGCCGGTGCCACCCATGTGTTGGTGGTCGAGCCCATGAATTTGGCACGTACCCCTTGGGGCTTGTCGCTGGACGGCAGCAGCACGTTGGCCGATGGCAAGTCGAAAAACTTTTTGTGGTCCTTGTCCTACGACACGGATGAGGCTTGTTTGAAGACCAACGCCAACAACTCGTTCCATTGCAAGTTGACCGTCGCCTTGATGGACAAATACAAAACCGATGCGGACAGCCGTCGCGTGTTGCACGTCGATTTGGCGCAGCAGCTCAACCTGTGGTCGGGCACCACCGAAACAGGCAATTTGAATACCTATCTGTCTTACGGCGTGCTGCAAGCGCCCAAAACACCAGCCTGCGCAGTGGCCACCGTCGGCACACCACCAACGCTCGCTACCAGCTACGTGGCCACAGACTTCAGATACAGCACCGGCTGCACCGTCAATGCCTCTGCTTCAATTTGGACCGACGCCGCGTTCAACAGTTACTTGTTTGCCGATAACTTGAACCTGACGCCGCTGGGCAACACCTTGATTGCCAACTACATCTACAACACCAAGTTTTACCAAGCAGCTTGGCGTTAACCTCGGCGATGTTTTAATTTGAGCTTGCGGCCGCGCCAAACCGCAAGCGCATCCACAAAATGCTGGATGCCAAGGCCAAGGTGATCACGTTGGCGATCACCACGGGCCAGGCTTCGATCAGCAAGCCGTAGGCCAGCCATAGCGCGATCCCTAGGGTAAAGGCGCTGTACATGCCCAAAGAGATGCCGCTGACATCACGTGTTTTGAACGTCAACCACGCCTGCGGGATGAAGCTGGCGGTGGTTAACGAGGCGGCGGCGTAGCCAACAAAATCGGTCAGTTGCATGGGTTCTTTCGCATGGGGTCTTTCAAGAGATTCAAGGTTGCTGCGCGACCCAGTCCACCATCGCATCGAGGGCGGGGCGGGCGGCGTTGGCATTGGGGTGGTGCAGCACAGCGACCAGCACCCAGCGCTTGCCGTTGGGGCCGTCGACAAAGCCGGCAATGCCCGCCACGTCGCGCAAGCTGCCTGTTTTGAGGTGGGCTGAGAACTGGGCTTTGCTGCGTTTCAAGGTGCCGTCTAAGCCGGTGATGGGCAGCGAGCTCATCAGCTCGGGCATGCTGGCCGAGGCCCACGCGGTTTGCAGCAAACGCGCCAAGCCTTGGGCGCTGATGCGCTCCTCGCGGCTCAGGCCCGAGCCGTTGTCAAACACGGGCATGTCGCCGCCCACGCGCTCTCGCCACCAGCGCTGCATGACCTCGCGCGATGCTTCAAAGCTGCCGACGCCGCGTGGTTGTTGGCTGAGCGTGAGAAAGAGCTGCTGCGCCATGACGTTGTTGCTGAATTTGTTGATGTCGCGAATCACCTCGGCCAGCGTGGGCGACTCCACGGTGAAAGCGGGTGGCATACCGTTGGGCACCGCGCCTTCGCGCACTTGCCCGCTGAGCTGGCCGCCCAGCTGCTGCCACATGCCCAGCAGCGCGCGGGCCGCGAACTGCGGGGGCGCGCTGTAAGCGATGGGCCACATTTTTTCACCGCAAACGGCGGGGAAGTTGCCTGCAAAACGGGGACGTGTGGCGTCGGTCCAGTCGGCGCGCAAGCTGGTGCGGTAATCGCTGCAGTCCCCGGCGGACAGTGGCACGGTGGTTGGGAATTGCACCCCTGCCATTGGCGGCTCCACGTGCACACGGGCCACGTTGGCAGCGCGGTCGGGCACGAACTGAATGAGCAGCGATTTGAAGTTCAGCAGCAGCGCATCGGGCGCGGCGTTGTAGGGGCGCAGGGGCTCGCCGTCAAAGCTGGCGGCATCGCGCGGCGGCACCTCAAAGGCGCTGCGGTCGAGCACGATGTCGCCCTGAATTTTTTGAATGCCCAAGCCCTGCAAGCGGCGCATCAGCAGCCACACACGCTCCACGCCCAAACGCGGGTCGCCGCTGCCGCGCAGGTAGACGTTGCCTTGCAACACGCCATCGCGCACGGGGCCGTCCACAAACACGGGGGTGCGCCACACGAAGGCGGGGCCGAGCAAATCGAGCGCGGCGGTGGTGGTGGCCAGCTTCATCAGCGAGGCGGGGTTGACCGCGGTTTGCGCTTGGTGGCTCAAACGCGGGGCGGTATGGCCGCTGGCCTCCACCACCATCACATGAAAGGCGTCGCGGGGCACTTTGGCGCGCTGCAACGCCGCGTCGACTTCGGGGGGCAGTTGGCCGATGTCGTCTCGGCTTTGGGGCGCTGGCGCTGTGTTCTGCGGTTGTTTGTGGCGAGCTTCGGCGCGTCCTTCTGGGCGGGCCTGGCTGAGATTGGGTGTGAGCGCGCCCAAGCACACCAAGCCAAAGACGGCCCAAGTCCTGAGCCGATCACGCAGCAATGGCAGCCGCGAATCGTGGAAAAAATGGGGCATTAAAAAATGCTGAGCGGGCCGTCGCAGAGTCGTCATGGGCAAATTATCACAGCGGGATAATCACGCCATGCACAACAAGCCTTGGCTGGCCTTAGAGACCAGCACCGACACCCTCTCCATCGCCGTCTCGCGTGACGCGCAAACGTGGGCGCACACCAGCGCAGGCGGCGCGCAGTCGTCGGCCCAGACTTTGCCGCAGACCTTGCGTTTGATGGTGGAAGCGGGCTTGGCCTTTGCCAATTTGCAGGCGGTGGTGTTTGGGCGTGGGCCGGGCGCGTTCACGGGCTTGCGCACCGCCTGCTCGGTGGCCCAGGGCTTGGCCTTTGGCGCAGACGTGCCCGTGTTGCCGATTGACACCTTGTTGGCGGTGGCCGAAGAGGCACGTGATGCCTGCGCAGCTGCGGCGACTTTGCCCATCACCCGCGTGCTCGCGGTGCTGGATGCACGCATGGATCAGGTTTACGTGGCAGCTTATGAATACGAGGTGACTGCCGACGCCGACGCTGACCCTGAAGCCGTGCCCGTTTGGCGTTGCGTACAAGAAGCAGAATTACAAAACCCAGACACCTTGCGTTGGCCCAGTGCTTGGGCGGCCGACGAAGTCCGGGTCACCAGCAACGACAGCGCAAGCACTCACGTGCCTACTTTCATCGCCGCAGGCAACGCATGGGCCGTTTACGCAGGGCGCTGGCCCGAGGCGTTCAATGCACCGCAAATCACCGCCTTGCCCACCGCTAGCGCCTTGCTGCGCTTGGCCCCGCAAGCGTGGGCGCAAGGTCGGGCCGTGCTGCCCGAATATGCCTTGCCGCTTTACATCCGCGACAAGGTGGCCCAGACCACCGAAGAGCGCATGCTGGCGAAACAGCAGTCTGCCGCTTGATCGACAATGCCCTGATGAGTGCCGTTTTGAAACCCGAAGTTCGCCTAGAGCCGCTGACCACAGCGCTGCTCGACGACGTGCTGCGCGTGGAGCAAAGCGCCTACAGCCACCCGTGGACGAGGGGCAATTTTGCCGACTCTTTCAAAGCCGGCTACCAAGTGGTGGCCCTGCTGGGCGGCGACTCCTTGCTGGGTTACTTCGTGGCGATGGAGGGCGTAGACGAGGTGCACTTGCTCAACATCACCGTGGCACCTGAGTTTCAGGGGCAAGGCTGGGCGGTGCTGATGCTCGACGCGCTGGCCGTGTGGTCACGCGGACGCGGCGCACAGTGGCTGTGGCTGGAAGTGCGCGCCAGCAACGCCCGCGCCATGCAGGTGTACGAGCGCTATGGCTACCGCCGTGTGGGCGAACGCAAAAATTATTACCCCGCCAACCTTGGGCAGCGCGAACACGCGGTGGTCATGTCGTTCAAACTGTGAGCCTTCTGCCATGACGTCCCTCAACCTCGATCCCCGTCAACGCGCCATGCTGGCCGAGATGCATGTGCGCGTCTGGGCGCCTGCGTGGGAGCCTGATTTGGTGGCGGAGCCGCATGCGGCTGTATCAATGGACCAAAACGCGGATCCTGCTTTTGGCGCATCACCCGTTGCGCTTGGGGTTGCTTCGCCTCTGGCCCATGGCACGTTGGCTAACTCGTCCTCGACGTTTGCCGATGCGGCCGACCTGGCTCTGCAAGCCGTCAGCGCAGCCAGTGCGGCCCGTTCCCCTGTGTCCGTGCCATCACCCCGTACCGCAATGGCTGCGCCCGTCATCATCCAGCGCCCTGATGGCTTGGACCAAATGGACTGGCCCACTTTGCAAGCCACCGTCGAGAGCTGCCAAGCGTGCAGCCTCTGGGGCACCCGCAAAAACACGGTGTTTGGCGTGGGCGGCCCGATGCAAGAAGGCCAAGCCCCCAAGGTTGATTGGCTCATCGTGGGCGAGACCCCTGGCGAAGCGGAAGACGCGCAGGGCGAGCCCTTTGTGGGCGCAGCGGGCGAACTGCTCGACAACATGCTGCGTGCCTGCGGCCAATCGCGCACCGGTCCTTTAAAAGGCGCAGCGCCCGATGCGGGTGGGGTGTTCATCACCAACGTGCTCAAGTGCAGCCCACCGGGCAACCGCAACCCCAAGCGCGAAGAGGCGGCGCAATGCACGCCGTATTTGCAACAACAAGTGGCCTTGCTCAAACCCAAAGTCATCGTGGCCATGGGCCGTGTGGCCATTCAAGCTTTGCTGCAAGACACCGTGCCCGAGCTAGACACCACGCCTCTGGGCAAGCTGCGCGGCCAAGTGCGGCGTTACCAAGGCGTGCCGGTGGTGGTGACCTATCACCCTGCCTATGTGCTGCGTAACTTGCCCGAAAAATCCAAGGTGTGGGCCGATTTGTGTTTGGCCATGGCGCAGATCAGCGATCAGTCTTAAAGCGACTGCGCCCCTCGCCAAGGCAGGGGCACAAGGTTTAGGCCGTTGCTTTTGCCGGCCACAGCACCGAGGCAATGGCCACCACCATCAACGCGACGGCGGTCCAGTCTTGCCAGTGCAGCACCTCGCCCAACCACCACGCGCCGCTGAACACACCCAGCACGGGAATGAACATCACACTTAAGGTGGACGCCACCGGTGGCAGGCCGCGGGCTAGCGTCAGCCAAGCGGCTTGCGCAAAGGCAAACACACCTACTGCGTTGTAGGCAATGGCCCACGCGGTGCTGGCGCCAGGCATCTGCCAGCGGTCTTGTTCGGTGGCCACGCTCAAAACAATCATCAGCAACGTGGTGAGCGTGGTCATCCAAAACGCGATGGTCAGCGTGGGCACGGGCATCGGGGTGTGACGCAAGCGCTGTGTGCCGTAAGCCCAAGTAGCTGCGGCGACCAACACCATCAGCACCCCCACAGGTTGACCGGCAAAGTGTGTCAACTCATTCCACAGCAACAACAAAACGCCCACGGCTGCCGCCACCACGCCCAGCCATTGGCGGGGTCGCAGTGGCGCCTTGAACCACCACACGCCGCACATGGCCGAAAAAATAGGCATGGTGTAGCCCAAGATCGCGGCCCGTCCACTGGACAGCAAGGGCAGCGCCAAGATCACCAAGATGTGCCACACAAACATGTTGAACACCGCCAACACCAGCAACTCGCGCCAATGCGTGCGCGGAATGCGAAACGGCACCTTCATCACCACCAGCGCCAAGCCCAGCAAGGGCAAGCCCGCGATCATCGACAAGCTGCGAAAGGTGAGCGGTGGAAAGCCCGTCACGCCCAGCTTCATGATGGGCCAGTTCAGACCCCAGACCACGGTCAGTGCGATCAACGTCCACAGCTGGCGGCGCGTCAGCAGCGGCAGGCGTGCTCCCGTGTTGGGTGTGGGTGTGGGTGTGGCCTGCGGGGCCGGTGTGTGCTGCGCATTCATGGGTGGCATGGTAAGGCTTCTAAAATCCCCGCATGACCTTCCTTGACATGCTTAAGGGCGCCGAGCGCCAAAACGCCTCCATGCTTTGCGTGGGCCTTGACCCAGAACCGACCAAGTTTCCTGACCGCATCAAGGGCGACTCGAACAAGATTTACGACTTCTGCGCAGCCATCGTCGACGCCACGGCTGACTTGGTGAACAGCTTCAAGCCCCAAATCGCCTACTTCGCCGCACACCGTGCCGAAGGCCAGTTGGAGCGTTTGATGGAACACATGCGACGTGTCGCGCCTCATGTGCCCATCATCTTGGATGCCAAGCGCGGTGACATTGGCAGCACCGCCGAGCAATACGCCATCGAAGCCTTCGAGCGCTACGGTGCAGACGCCGTCACCCTCTCGCCCTTCATGGGCTGGGACTCGGTGGCGCCCTATTTGAAGTACCACGGCAAAGGCGCGTTCTTGCTGTGCCGCACCTCCAACCCCGGCGGTGACGACCTGCAAAACCAACGCCTCGCCTCGGTCGACGGCCAGCCCTTGCTGTACGAGCACATCGCCAAATTGGCCCAAGGTCCATGGAACTTGAATGGCCAACTGGGCTTGGTGGTGGGTGCGACTTACCCCAAAGAAATTGAGCGTGTGCGTGAATTGGCCCCGACCTTGCCGTTGTTGATTCCTGGCGTGGGTGCACAGGGGGGTGATGCAGTGGCCACTGTGAAAGCGGGCTTGCGTGTGGCCAACGGCAACACCACAGGCCCCATCATCGTCAACTCCTCGCGTGCGATTTTGTATGCGTCAAAAGGTGACGACTTTGCCGAGGCTGCGCGCCGTGTGGCCTTGCAGACGCGTGAGACCTTGCAGGCGGCTGCGCGCGCGTAAGTTCGGGCACTCGCAATCCAAGTTCATCAGGAGCAAACATGGCTTTGAATGTGGAACACCTTAACCGCAAGGTCGCCACGTTAGAGCAGGCCTTGTTGGCCATTGCGCAACACCCAGCTGCGCCTGATAACGTGTTGTTTGACCTGTATCGCAACGCGGCCATCAAGAGCTTTGAGCTGTCGCTAGAAACGGCGGGCAAGCTCCTGCGTAAAGCGCTGAAAGCTTTTGAAGCCTCGCCTCGCAGCGTGGATGGGTTGGTATTCAACGACGTGCTGCGCTACGCCGGCAAACATGGCGTGCTCACCCATGCCGAGGTAGAGCGCTGGTTGGCCTACCGCGCCAATCGCAACAGCACCGCGCACGACTATGGCGAAGGCTTTGCCAACGACACGCTGCAACTCTTGCCCACTTACTTGCAAGACGTTCGCGCCTTGGCCGTTGCGCTGCAAAAGGTGTTTGATGCCAGCGCTTGAGCTGGCTGCGCTCGATTTGCCCGAGCGCCATCGCAGCACGCTGCAAACGCTGTTGGCCAAGCACGTTCCGCAGGCCCAAGTTTGGGCTTATGGCAGTCGTGTGAACGGCAATGCCCACGAAGGCAGCGACCTCGACTTGGTGCTGCGGAACCCCGCCAATCTAACCCAAGACGTGCCCGGCTGGTTCGAACTGAAAGAAGCCCTGCAAGCCAGTAACCTGCCCATGCTGGTGGACGTGCATTTGTGGTCGCGACTGCCGCAGGCCTTTCACGCGAATATTGAGGCGGCTTATGTGGTTTTGCCGTGTTGATGTGAAGCGCCGCTAAGGGCTTTAAGTGATGCTGGGGTGCTCGTTGATGAACTGACGTAGCGCTGCGTCAATTCGCGTTTGCCAGCCGCCGCCGCTGGCTTTGAAATGGTCAATCACCTCGGATGACAGGCGAATGCCTACACGTACCTTGGTTGCATCTGCTTTGGGCCGCCCGCGTGGCGCGAGCAAAGCCTGCGCTCGCGCCTGACTGAACAGACTAGGTAGAACCTCATGCGCTGGCCGCGCCTGAGCAAAGTCTTGCGCTGTCCAGGCAGGGTTGTCAGTGTCGGGGCTTTGCGGCTGAATTTTGCGTTTGCTCATAGTTTTTGACCTCTCGGGAATTGGCTTTGCGAAGGCTGATGACATGAACTTTGTCGTCTCGCGGTGTAAACACCACCGCATGAAGCCGCCCCTCAATGAGACCAAGTCCAAAGAAACGGCGTTCGCCGTAATCCTTGCGCGTGTCCTCGCGTAATAAAGCGGAATCCCATTCCATGCGGGCCACAACCGTGAAGGGCAAGCCACGTTCTACGTCATTGCGGTCACTTTTGATTGGATCAAAGCTGATGTCTTGATTCATTTATTGTGGCCACAATAAAGGCATCTGTCAAATTTTTTAGATGGCTCATCAATTGAATTTTTCTAAGCAATTATTCGTATATTAAATGGGAGGGTAAATGATTGCATGGGGCAAGATCAATAAAAAATATTCATCCGCTGGCAGCACCCATGATGGACCTTGCAACTTTTTTTCAGGCGACGCTACAACTCAGCAGCGTATGGTTCCCCCGTTTATGCGGGAATAGACCCAGCGTGCTGTGATCCGTGATGGTTCTTCATATTCAGGTTTAAATCGCCATCTTCAATCCTGTCATTTCGGCGCCAGCCTCTCTCCCAACCTCCTGTTAGCCTTTCCCCATGATCGACCTCTACACCGCCGCCACGCCCAATGGGCACAAAGTCTCCATCGCGCTTGAAGAGCTGGCGCTGCCCTACACGCTCAAGGTGCTCGACCTGTCCAAGGGCGAGCAAAAGCAGCCTGACTTTTTGGCCATCTGCCCCAATGGCCGCATCCCCGCCATCGTGGACCGCGAGGCCGATGACTTTGCGGTGTTCGAGTCTGGCGCTTGCCTGATTTACCTCGCCGAAAAAACCGGCCAGCTCATGCCCACCGATGCCAAGGGCCGCTCGCGTGTGCAGCAGTGGCTCATGTTCCAGATGGGCGGCATCGGGCCGATGATGGGGCAGGCCAATGTGTTCTTTCGCTACTTTCCGGAAAAGATCCAGCCCGCGATTGACCGCTACCAAGGCGAGAGCAAGCGCCTGTTCACGGTGCTCGACAGCCACCTGAAGGACCACGAGTACCTGGCGGGCGATTACTCGATTGCCGACATTGCCAACTGGGCCTGGGTGCGCACGCACCGTTGGTCGGGCGTCGAAGTGGAAGATTTGCCGCACCTCAAGCGTTGGCTCGATGCGATCCGCCAGCGCCCGGCCGTGTTGCGTGGCATCGAAGCGCCACCGTCGCGCATCAACCTGACCAAAGACGGCGACGATGCCGCCAAGAAGTTTTCAGAAGAAGCCCGCAAGATGGTCGAGATGGGACAAAACCAGAACACGCCCAACAAGGACAAGCCATGAAGCTTTACACCGCCCACCGCGCCCCCAGCCCTCGCCGCGTGCTGATGTTCCTGGTCGAGAAAAACATCACCGGCATCGAGATGGTCAACATGGACTTGAACGGTGGCGAGCACCGTCAGCCCGAGTACCTGGCCAAAAGCCCGTTGGCCAAAGTGCCCGCGCTGGAGCTGGATGATGGTCGTGTGATCACCGAGACGCGGGCGATTTGCACCTTGCTCGAAGGCCGCTACCCCGAGCCCAACCTGATGGGTGTGGACGGCGACGAGCGCGGCTTCATTGAGATGGCCGACCGGCAAGTGGAGCTGTATTTGCTGGGCGGCATCGCCAACGCGATCCGCCACAGCCACCCGGGTTTGGCCGCTTTAGAAAAGCCCCAGTTCCCCGAGTTCGGCCGTTCACAGGCCGAGAAGGTGCGCGATGTGGCGCGGGGTTTTGACGTGCGCCTGCAAAGCCAGCCTTGGATCGCGGGCGAGCGCTTCACCATTGCCGACATCACCGCGTTTTGTGCTTTAGAGTTTGCACGCGGCTTGATGAAGTTCGTGCCCGGCGACGAGGGCATGCATGCCTTGCAGGCGTGGCGCGACCGCATGAACGATCGGCCAAGCGCCAAGGTGTGATGGGCTGAAGACACCTAGCCACTACAACTAGAACAGCAGCTCCACTGCAGGAGCTTTCACGCGCCAAAATTTCGAGATGGGCAGCTGTGCCCCATCAACGCTTAGACAAGCGATCCAGTTCGCGCCGAGCCAAGTTGTACTCGATGAATTCCAGTACGCCAGTGGCCAAACTTCGCTCTAACCAGCGTTGCGCCTGAGCTGTATTTCGCTCCAGTAAGGCCTTTTGTGAGGCAAAGAAATAAAGTTCGCATTCTCGGCCGGCTTGTTCAGACTTGTCAGCAGAAGCTGTGACCTCGACATCTTTGAGACTCTGTTCACCGCGCAATAGACGCAGTACAGGTTGGGGCCAGACAGACTTTTCGTTGCGGTGGATAAACTCATTTGTAGCTTCCCGCCCATCTTGCCCTTGGGCTTGTAGAGATAAAAAGAGCCAGATTGCACGGTAGCTTCGTTCAAGCTCGTTGTTCCCTCCATCGCGAAGCAATATGCGAAGGTCTTCGCTGGCTCCCGCGAAATCGCCGCTCATGTAACGTGCAATGGCGCGGGTATAGCGAGGGGCTGTGCTGTTCGGGGACAACTTTAAAGCTTCTTTTGCCGCACTTTGGGCGCGTACATCCTGACCACTCATCAGTGCATTCATGGCTAAGCCAGCTTGGGCCTCGCTGGAGGTCGAATCAAGTTGTATCGCTGTCTCGAAAGCTTCCAGCGCGGCCTTGGATTGACCCAAATGATCCAAGTGTTCTCCTCGCTCAGTCTGCATCTGCGCCGTCAATTTGGGAGACAGGCGCTTGCCCGCCAAGATGCTGTCCAGGGCCAGAAGCTCGTAATGGGCATTGGCCTGAACCTTGGTGCTGGTTTTGATCTGTCCACCGCGTAGGCGCTCGGCTAAAGTTTTTTCAGCACTTCGAAATTCTTCAAACCCTTGAGTTGCCAAGGTGGGCATGCTTAAACGCGTGGCCATGCGCGGCCAAAGCTTTTGCAGGGCATCACGGTAACGAGTCCACTGAGCAGCTTCGATGCGTTCGGTCCGAAAGGACAGCTCTGCATTGAATTCACCAAAGTGCTTGGCTCCTCTGTTTCGCAAGCGCAGATCGAAGAATTCATTGTTTTCCACAAATGGCGTCTCAGTCTCACGCCCATAGGCTTGTTCATCGAATTCGAATCGCACAGTATGTCGATAAATGCCAGGTAAATTCACGTTCAATGCTTGCTGACGCGGCGTCATGTCGGGCAACCGCAGAGGAGACATCACGGAATACAAGACAACATCGGTTGTCATCACGCCCTTGTTGAGTAGCTGCCATATTTCATTTGGATTCGCCTGCAGACGTTGGGTGATGCGCATGGCATTTCGACCCGGAAGCTCCTCCACTTGTACAGCTCCCTGTCGCTGATAAGCAGGGTATGCCTTGGCCAAATCGCCAATCACAATGGCCTCAAAAGCTTCGGTCGTTTGACTGGCTCGTGCCATGCGCAGGTTCTCAGCCACTTCTCCAAAATAGATTGCTTCAGAGACCAGTTCACCCTGGCCGGCAATCTGATGAAAACGGAAGACATCACGCACTTCGACGCGGAGTTGTCCGTGTGATGACGGTGTATTGACAAGTGCATTTTCGCTTGCTCGCGCCATCAATGCGGGGCTCAAACCTGACACCGTGCGGTCACGCACGGGCCCGGATTGTAAGGATCGGGTGGCATCAAGCCAAAGCCAGCCATCTTGCTGTTTGATGGCCACAATGGCGTGATCGAAGTCCAGTGGGCTGGGCAGCCGCTTGCCTACACTTTGTCGGAGTGTGGTGGAGACAAGGGCTGGTACGGCCTCGATCCCCAGTTGATTCAGCAGATTCACGAGGAGTGCCGATTTGTCTTTACAGTCGCCGAAACGTTGGCGCATCACCTGACTGGCGCTGGCAGGTCGATGTGAGGATGCGCCGATTTCTGTCCCGAAATAACGCACTTCTTTTTGAACGAAATCCAGAGCCATTTCAATTCGGCGCCCAGGGTCGGTGGTGGCAGCTCTGATCTCAGCGACTTTGGCATGCAGGGGTTCGCGGTCATTCAGAGCGGGAGTGAATTGACGTTCTGCCCAGACAGCGACCTCAGCCCAGCTTTGGAATTCGCTCCATTCGAGCAAATCGGTGAAGTCATCCTCAGGTGGTAGCAGGGGGTCGTGACGCCATTGCGGAACTGCACGGCGACGGAACACGGTTTCACGCAAGCCATCCGGGCGGATTTGCTCACTGAACTCCACTCCAGCTGCGGTCGCGCGATGTCGGATTTTGCGATCAGGGGGTGCCAACAATCGGCTTTGTGCCAGACCCGCAGGACCATGAGATGATATGAGCCATTGCAGATCAACAAAACGGCCTTCGAAGACGGGGTTATCGCCACTCAATGAGGCCGCCCACTCAACCCTGTCACCTACACGAGTGTCCTCCAAGACGATGGAGGCGGTCAATCGTCCATCAACGATCTGGCGTTCAAGTTTAGATTCGCGCTGCAATAATTTAACTGCCTTACGGTCTAGTCGGTCCAGCTTTTTACCGTTACGCCAGATGGCCAGCTCATGCAGGCTTAAGCGCTGATAGCTGGGGTCGAAGATCAACTCAATTTGCGAACCAGCCTCTAATCCGGCACTGCTCGTGATTTGTCGCACCACCCTTTCAAAGCGCACCGTGTCACCAGCGCCAATACGGGTCTGCGCATCCATCAGCAACGTTTGTACAGGAGATGCAGGAAGTTCAGGCAAATCAGCCAGGTCCACAGGCTTGACCCAACTTGGTTGGGCAGTAATGTTAAATGGGGTTTCAGTGGCCACACCGACTGGCTTGGTTGCTACACGCGGCGTTGAATTGGATTTAGTCACAGAGGTTTGTGCCATGACCCAAGGAGTGCACAGGCTCAAGCAGAACACAAAAATCAGACTGCTGATACGCAATCGACCGGCGAGGAAATTTGTGTCTGCGTACTGATGCTTTCTGTTCATGTTCAAACTCCCTTAGCGGCAAGCAATGATAGTCGTGTGATCATTGGCTCTAAGAAGTTTTTGAATTTTTTGGATGTATTTATTTGTACATATATAAACTTAAAGGTTTATATTTGTGAAATATAGACGTGTGAAATGGATTGGACGGTTAGGCGTTTGGCGCAAGGCCGTGGTCGCCATGCAAGGACTTCACCCGATGGCTTTGACCAACGCCTGCAAAGCCAGCCTTGGATCGCGGGCGAGCGCTTCACGATTGCCGACATCACCGCGTTTTGTGCGTTGGAGTTTGCGCGTGGCCTGATGAAGTTTGTGCCCGGCGACGAGGGCATGAGCGCCTTGCAGGCTTGGCGCGACCGCATGAACGATCGGCCAAGCGCCAAAGTTTGATCGGCAGAAAAAGATCAGCTGAACACGCCGCCGTAGTCTTTGCGCAGGTCGTTTTTCTGAACCTTGCCGGTGCCGCCCACAGGCAGAGATTCGAGGAACACCACATCGTCCGGCACCCACCACTTGGCGACCTTGGTGGTGAGGAAGTCGAGGATCTCTTGCTTCTCCAGCGCCTGGCCGGGCTTGCGCACGATGAACAGCAGCGGGCGCTCATCCCACTTGGGGTGCTTGACGCCAATGACAGCCGCCATAGCCACAGCGGGGTGACCCACGGCAGCGTTTTCCAGGTCGATCGAGCTGATCCATTCGCCACCGGTTTTGATCACGTCCTTGGTGCGGTCGCGGATTTGCATGGTGCCGTGTGCGTCGATGGTGGCAATGTCACCGGTGGGGAACCAGCCGTCCACCAGCGCAGTTTTCTCGGCCTTGAAATAACGCTCTACGATCCACTGACCGCGCACCATCAGCTCGCCTTGTGAGGTGCCGTCGCGTGGCAAGGTGACGCCGTTTTCATCCACGATTTTGATCTCGATGCCCGAGACGGTTTTGCCTTGTTTGGCCACGATGGCGTGCTGCTCGGCGGCGGGCTTGAGGCGATCGGCACGGCTCAGGTTGCTCATGGTGGCGACAGCCGTGGTCTCGGTCATGCCCCAGCCGTGGCGCACTTCCACGCCGTAGGTGTCCATGAACTTGGCGATCAGCGCCATCGGCATGGCCGAGCCGCCCACGCAGGTGCGCTTCATGTGGGCAAAGCGCAAGTTGTTTTGCTCGACGTGCTGGATCAAGCCCATCCAGATGGTGGGCACGCCCGCGCTGATGGTGACTTGCTCGCTGTCCATCAATTCGAACAGGCTGGCGCCGTCGAGCTTGGGGCCGGGCAAGACCAGTTTGGTGCCCGCCACCAACGCGGCATAGGGGATGCACCAGGCGTTGATGTGGAACATGGGCACCACGGGCAGAACAGTCTCTTGCGTGGAGAAGCCCAGCACATCGGGCAGGCAGGCGGTGGTGGCGTCCAGCACGATGGCGCGGTGTGTGTACAGCACGCCCTTGGGGTTGCCGGTGGTGCCCGAGGTGTAGCAAAGTGCAGCGCCGGTTTGATCGTCCAACTCGGGCCAAGCGAAGGTGTCGCTTTGGCCGGTGATCAGACCTTCGTAATTCATCACGTTGGCCACGCCTTCGATGGCGGGCGTGTTGGCTGCATCGGCCAAGCAGACCCAGGCACGTACCTTGGGGCAATGCGCTGCAATGCCTTTGACCAACGGCGCAAAGGTGGCGTCAAACAAGACCACTTCGTCTTCGGCGTGGTTGATCACATAAATTAGTTGCTGGGGGTGCAGGCGCGGGTTGCAGGTGTGCATGACCATGCCGCTGCCCGAGACGGCGTAATACGCCTCTAAGTGGCGGTGGTTGTTCCAGGCGATGGAGCCGACCGCGCTGCCAAGCTTCAAGCCCATTTGGGCCAAGGCGTTGGCCAATTGGCGGGCACGTTGGGCGGTCTCGGCATAGGTGGTGCGGTGCAGCGGGCCATGCGTTTCACGCGAGACGATTTCTTGGTCGCCAAACTGCGCAGCGCCGTGTTCGAGGATGCCCGAAATGAGCAGAGGGCGGGTCATCATGAGGCCGGTTTGAGGCATGGTTAGGTCTCCAGTTTTTTATGGTGTGGTTGCATCTTAAGTTTGACGCACCATGTCCACGGCCTTTTCAGCCATCGCGATGACCGTGGCATTGGTGTTGGCACCGATCAACGTCGGCATGGCTGATGCGTCCACCACGCGAATGCCATCGAGACCGCGCACCTTCAGCTGCGGGTCCAACACGGCCATGGCGTCGGTGCCCATTTTGCAGGTGCCCACGGGGTGGTACACCGTGTCCGAGCGGTCACGCAAGACTTGTCGAATGTCGTCGTCTGTTTTGACATGCGGGGTGAAGACGTTTTTGTGTCGGATGTTGGCTAAGGCTGGGGCATCCATCAATTTTTGGGTCAGCTTGTAGCCTTTGACCAGCGTTTCCAAATCGTCGTTGTGCGCCAAAAAGGCCGGGTCGATGAGGGGTGCGCTTCGCGCGTCGGCGTTGGCCAACGTGACTTGCCCTCGGCTCTTGGGGCGCAGCAGGCACACATGGCACGAGTAGCCGTGGGCTGTGCGCAGTTTGCGCGCGTGGTCTTCCACCAAGGCCATCACAAAGTGCAATTGCACATCGGGCGCTTCCAGCGCCGCGTCGGTCTTCAGAAATCCACCCGCTTCGGCGTAGTTGGTGCCGATGAAGCCTTGCCGCGTACGGATGTATTTCAGGGCCTCTTTCGCTAAGTGAGCCGTGCCGCCCAGCGAGATGCCCATTAAATCCAAGCTTTTGGCGGCATAGCCAAAAATGAAATCGGGGTGGTCTTGCAGGTTCTGGCCCACGCCGGGCAAGTCGTGCAGCACGTCGATGCCGTGCTGACGCAAATGCGCGCCTGGCCCCACGCCCGAGACCATCAGCAACTGTGGCGACTGGAAAGCGCCGGCGCACAAGATCACCTCACGGCGCGCGCGAATCACGCGCTGGTTGCCCGATTGGATGCACTCCACGCCCACTGCGCGTCGGCCTTCAAACAAGATGCGTGTCACTTGAACACCCGTTTCCACGTGCAGGTTCTGGCGCTGTCCCATGTGCGGGTGCAGATAGCCTCGCGCTGCGCTCCAACGCTCGCCGTTGCGCTGGGTGACTTGGTAGATGCCCAATCCTTCTTGCGTGGCCCCATTGAAGTCGTCGTTGATCGGAAAGCCCGCTTCGCGCGCCGCGTTCAGGTAGACCTGTTGAAACGGGTTGTGCGTTTGCAGGTCCGACACATGCAAGGGGCCCTCGTTGCCGTGAAATTCGTTGTGAATGCGCCCGTTGTTTTCGCTGCGTTTGAAGTAGGGCAACAGCTCGTCGTAGGACCAGCCTGCATTGCCCAATGCCGCCCAGTGGTCGTAATCGCTGCGGGGCCCGCGGGTATAGATCATGGCGTTGATGGCAGACGATCCGCCCAGGCCTTTGCCGCGAGGTTGGTAACCCTTGCGGCCATTGAGGCCCGCTTGGGGCACGGTTTCGAACGCGTAGTTGTTGATCGGCGTGGGCAACATGGCCACCGCCGCTGCGGGGGTCTTGACCAGCCAGCTGTCACCAGTGCCGCCTGCTTCCAAAAGCATGATCTGCACGTTGGCGTCTTCGCTCAGGCGGCCCGCCATCACGCTGCCCGCTGAGCCGCCGCCGATCACGATGTAATCCATGTCCATGCTTGTCTCCCATTGTTTGAGCCATGCTACAGATCGACATGGCTATTTCTTGTCACTTGGGCAGCATGGCCCAGAGTTTGGATTTGTCCACAGGGCACCCCAGCGCTTCAAAGCGGTCTCTCGCCTTGAGGTTGAGCACATAGGGCAGGTATTCGCCCATAGCCTCTTTTTCGGTGCCGGGTTGGGTCACGGCGAACCAGCTGTGTTTGAAGTCCGCATGCACCTGGGTGTGGCGGTTGATGAGCGATGCAAATTGTGGTGAGCCGCTGACCATGCCGTCGCCGTTGCCGATGTCGATCCACGCCACACCGCATTGGGCATTGGCATTGCTGGGGCGGTCTTCCTGGCGCGAAATCACCAAGGCATAGCGTCCCGTGTCGTCCGCGCTGGCCGCCAGTTGTTCGTCGTAGATGCAGTCGGGGGTGCTGGCAGCGGTCAAGGAGCCTCCTGTGCAGACCGAGGCATAACGCATGTCGTAGTCTGCAGGGTTGTCTTTTTCGCCATGCCAGTTTTTAGGGGTGCGCGGCAGCTTGGCCGTCATGACATAGACCTGACCGTAATTTCGGCTCAGGTAGGTGTAGCCATAACGCGTGACCTTGTTGCTCCACCAGCCGCCCACTTGTTCGGGTGTTTTGGCCGTGAGCATGGGGAAGAACAAATCGGTCACCACCTGCTTGCGGTTAAAGAAGGCTTGCAACGGGCGCGCCTCCACATCCTTGGCGCCCACATTGGCCGTGTCCACCCAAGGCAGATGGGTCAGTAAGACCCAGGCGCGGCCATCGACCGAGCTGGGCAATTGCTTGCCACGCATCGGCGTGTTGCTGGCTTCGCAGGCGGCATCACCCTCCAGGCGTTGGCCATCGGCTTTGATCATGGCTACGGCGGGCAGGGCCACGCTGCCCAGGTAATCGGCGCTGTGGTCGGGCACGTAGTTGCGCATCCACATGAACACTTCTGCGCCTGCATCCGCGTTGGTGTAAAGCGTGTTGGCCGGGCGTGGTGAGACCGGCTTGCCGTTCACGATGGTGAAGGTGTAGCGGCGGTTCTTGGCATCGCGAGGCACACCGGGCTTGAATGGATTGACCGAGCCTGCATCGGGCGTGATCTCCACGTCATTGAGTGCATCCTGCGGCTCGCCACGGGGGTTGTAAGTGTTGAAGTTCCAATGCCGCATGTGCGGGAATTCGCCCTGCACGACCAGTTTGGCGCCCTCTGGCAATTTGAATGCCGTAGGAATGTAAGTGGTGGCGGTGTCAGGGAACTGGTTTTCCAATGAAAAGGAGTTGGCGTCGTTGGTGAAGACGCCGTTTCGTGCGCGGGGACCAGGCCAAAAACATGAGCGCAGGCTCAAGTTGTGTTTCTGGTTGGCCGCGGTGTGGATGTCCATCGGCTTTTCAGGCGGCATCGGCGGCACGATGCGGCCACGACCTGCGCTGTCGACCACATAGCCCACATCGTTGGGCTTGGGGGTGCCGTCGGCAGCGCCTTGGCCCATTTCATATTGCTTGTAAGTGGGGCGGTTGATGCTCGGGTCGTCTTTGGCCAGACGTGATGTGGCCCACAGCACTGCTGCGGCCACGAGTGCGATCAGGGTGATCAGCACAGCAGCGACGATTTTGAGAAATTTTTTCATGCACTTGTCTCCTTGTTTTTCTGAGGCATCAGACTTGTATCAGTCTTCGATCAGGTGGTAGTCCGACTTCATGGCGCCGCACTCCAAGCAGCACCAGTCTTCAGGCAAGTCCTCAAACGGGGTGCCCGGCGGGATGCCCGTGTCCGGGTCGCCTTCGGCTTCGTCGTACACATGGGCGCAATACGCGCAGCGGTATTTCTTCATGTCAGCCTTTCAGTGCAATGGGGTCAGTGCGATCCGATGGTGGTGGTGCCACCGGGGTGGAAGGTGGGGATGAGCGCAAAACCGTGTTGGATGCGCAAATCGCGGGCGCGCAGTTCGGGCTCCATCAACTGCCAGACTTTGCGGTGGTTGTAGGACGGGGTGGTCGGCCACAGGTGGTGGATCAGGTGGTAGTTGTGCCACTGCATCAGCGTGTCCATCAAGGGCTCATGGCCCATGCGCAAGGTGGTGCCGGCGGTCAGGTTGTTCTGGGTCGATGCGGCGGTGGTGATGTGCTGCAATTCACCATGTTCATCGCCGTCCAAGTGCGGCAGCCACAAGAAGACAAAGCCTATCAAGGCGGTCGTGATGCGGGCTGGTACAAGCCACAGCATCACCACTTCCCAGCCGTAGCCGAAATAGACCAAGGCGGCCACCCCCGCGACGGTCATGGCAGCCAGCGGCAGGGTGTCTTTGAGGGTCTTCACGCCCCGTGGGTCGCCTGATCGCCAGTTGTAGACCGCATAAGACAGGTCGAAGGTCATCCAGCGAAAAACGATGTTCCACCAGGGGCCGTGCGCGTAGTGGTCGGGGTCTTTGGCTTCGTTGGTGAAGCGGTGGTGAATCATGTGCGAGTAGCGGAAGGTGCTCAGAGACACCTGAGGCGCAATCATCAAGAGGGCGATGCGGCCCATCCAGTCGTTGATCTGCACATTCGATGACGCACTGCGGTGCGTGGCGTCATGGGCCACGTGAAAGATCGGGTACATGAACAGCACATTGAGCATGGCCGCTGCCCAAAGGGGCACATGCCCTTGCAGTGCCAAGGTGTCGGTGCCCACAATGCCCACCACGATGAACACCAAGATCGCCAAGGTGGGCCAGGCAATCACGGGTGGGTTCGTTAGCCGATAAAGCTCAGCTTTTTTCTCTGCCGAGACCGGGATCGGATTTTTCGAAGAAGCATTCGATGACATGGCGTTGTCTCTCTGGTTGGCTTAGCGGTGCATGCCACCAAGCGTTTGTGTGTTCTGCCATTGTCTGGAGCGGTCGCTTTTCGGACAGCTCAGCAAGTGACAACATTTCCTCATTAGGTGACAATTCGTTCTCATGATCGAACCCTCTCCTCCGGTGTCTTGGCGCGAAGGCGTCATCCACCCGGCCTATGTGCGCATCGCCATTGCACTGGCAGAGCGCATGGGCTTGGCTGTCGCTTTGCACCTGCCCGAAGGTGCACGCATGGTGTCTGTGCTGGATGTGCTGCCCTTGCTTGACGCCCTTGGAGTGGCTCATCAACCTTACTTGGGCATCGAATTAGGCAGTCTGATTCCGGCATCGGCTCACGGGGCCATGGGCTATGCGGTGGTGTCCAGTTCCACGGTGGGCGAGGCCATGCACACGCTGGCGCGTTACGCCTCGATGCGCAACCGTTTTTTCAAGTACCGCTGTGAAAGCGATGAAGGCGAAATTCGCTTGGTGCTGGAGCCGCGCATGCCTCTGGGACCTCTGCGCACGTTTTGCGAAATCGGCACGGCCGTCTCGTTATTCAAGATGATCCAAGGGGTGGCCGGCGACGAAGCCTCCGCACATATGCACTTTGACGCGAATTGGAACGGCGAAGTGCCTTTGCGTGTGCCCATGCAAATGCACTATGCACAAGCACAGACCGCCTTGCGTGTGCCGCAGACTGTCGCCCGCAAGGTCACCCCTACAGCAGACGCCAAGCTTTACGCCAGTGCTTGCCGAAGTTGCGAAGAAGAGTTGGCCGCCATCGATGGCCACCTGGTCTCGCGTCTGCGCGCCATGATGCCCAGCGAGCAGCAAGAGTGGCCTAGCCTCAAGGAGGCCGCCGCGCGATTGGCCATGTCACCACGCACGGTGATTCGCCGATTGGTCGCTGAGGGCGTGACATACCAAGCGTTGCTGGATGAGGCCAAAAGCGAGATGGCTTGCTGGTTACTTCAAAACACCAAGCTGCCCATGGGCGTCATTGCAGAACGGCTGGGCTTTGTGGATGACACCAACTTCAGCCGCAGTTTCCGGCGCTGGCGCGGCAGCACGCCGCTCGAATACCGTAAATCCGGTCAGTGAGCTGAAGCGACCGGCTTCAAAGCATGGCTGCATAAACCAAGTCGCGAAACAGGGGTCTGTAGTAGTCACGCTGGTTGGGCGCCTGAATCATCAGCATGGCGTACATGTCGAGCGCGGGGTCCACAAAAAACGTGGTGCCTGCGATGCCGCCCCAGTAATACAAGCCTACTGAGCCCGGCACCGGCGACACGCCCAAGTGCGTGCGCACCGCAAAGCCCAAACCAAAGCCATGCCCGGGTGGCAGCAAGGGCCCGTCGGACGGGATGTTGCCCAAGTGGTCGGCCGTCATGTAGTCGACGGTGTGTGGGCCCAGCAGGCGCACGCCGTTCAGCTCGCCTCGGTTGCGCAGGCACTGCAAAAAGCGCGTGTAGTCCATGGCGGTGGACATCAGGCCACCGCCGCCGCCCTCCATGGCGGGCACTTGGCGAGGTTCGATCACTTTCATGGGCACGCCGCCGTCTGGGTCGTGTGCGAAGGGTTCGGCAATGCGGTGGTGTTGCTCGGGCGGCACGGCAAAGCCGGTGTCCACCATGCCCAGCGGGCCAAAAATTTCGGTTTGCAAAAATGCACCCAGGTCTTGTCCGCTGACCACCTCCACCAACCGCCCCAGCACATCGGTGGCACGGCTATACGCCCACACGCTGCCGGGCTGGAACTGCAGCGGCAGTGCCGCCAGCGTTTGCGAAAACTCGGTGTTGCTTCGCTCGCGTGAGCCGATCTTGACTTGGCCGTAGTGCTGTTGCACCGACGACGTGCCCAAAAATTCATACGTCAGCCCCGCCGTGTGACGCAACAGGTCTTGCACGGTGGCTGGGTTATGCACCGGTTCCAGTCCATTCGGGGTGGCCACTTGCTGGTTGGCGTAATCGGGCAACCAACGGCTTACGGGGTCGCTGAGCAACAACAGCCCGCGCTCCACCAGCATCATCACCGCCACCGACACCACGGGCTTGGTCATGGAGTAGATGCGAAAGATGCTGTCGGGCTGCATGGCCGAACCGCTGGCGGGGTCTTGCTGGCCCACGGCTTCGAAGAGTGCAATCTTTCCTTGCCGAGCAATCATGGCCACCGCGCCCGGCAAACGCCCACTGGCCACCTCGCGGCGCAACGCGTCCATCAGGCGTTGCGTGCGCTCGGGGCACAGGCCCACGTCGGCGGGTTGGGCATGGGGCAGAGGTTGATGGGGTGAGGTGAGTTGGGTGGTGGACATTTGACGCTCCTTGAGATGGGCGATTTGTAACTCAAGGCCGGACAAATGGGTATCACCTAAAGCAACCCGCGAGGGTGCTGGTTAGAATACTTGTCCAACATATTGAACAAGTGTGCGCCATGCGAATCATTAGCTACTCTGAAGCCCGCAACGGTTTGAAGTCTGTTCTTGACGGTGTTGAGGATGATGCCGACATCACCATCATCACCCGACGCGACGGCGGTGATGCGGTGGTGATGTCCATGGCCCATTACCAAAGCATGGCCGAAACCTTGTACCTGCTCTCCAACCCAGTCAACGCCGCCCACCTCGCAGCGTCCATTGCGGAGCACAAGGCGGGCAAAGCGATGAAACGCGAACTGTTGCCCTCATGAGCCGAGGGATCGCGTTCACCTCGTATGCGTGGTCGGATTACCTGTACTGGCAAGGGCAAGATAAAAAAACGCTCAAGCGCATCAACTTGCTGATTGACGCTGCGCGGCGCGAGCCCTTTGATGGCATCGGCAAGCCAGAACCCTTGCTGGGTAATTTGTCGGGCTACTGGTCAAGGCGCATCGATGATGTGCATCGCTTGGTGTATGCCGTGGACGATGCGGAATTGACCGTGATCGCCTGCCGCGGGCATTACCAGTAGCGCCGCTCAGTTTGCGGCGGTGGTTATGGCCCACAACGCCATTCCCCGCTGCGCCTTGCTCGTGTCACTGGGTGTCAGCGACACCGCACCTTGTGGCGTGTGACGCAGCTCATCCGCCAGCGCCATCAAAGCAGATTCGGGGCCGCTGAGCAGTTCAAGCTCCAGCTCGCGCAAGGGCTCTTGCAACGCGGTGCCGGGCACATGGATGTGGCCTTGGTCGAGGGCCACTTCGATCTGAGCACCTTCGTGCGTCACCACCCAGCGCGGGCGTTCAAAGTCGGTGCAAAACAGTGGTTTTAAATGGGGACGCAACGCCATCAGATCGGCGGCCAACGTGGTGTCGTCCACCAGTGTGTCGAACTGCAAGGCGCCTGGTGTGGTCGGGCCTTCCCACTCTTGGCGACGCGACAGACCGTTCTCGCTTTTGCCAGCCGTTTTCACCGTGAGCAGCCATTGCTCGCCTGCCAATCGTTCGCGAACGGCCATGCGGCGTTGCTTCAAATCTAGGGCGGGCGTGTCGAAGTAGGTGTTGAGCAGGCGTTGTGTTTGGGCCGGTTGGCTGAGTAGCGGGTGCGTCAACAGTGCAGCCACGTCTTGCTGGCACACGATGAGTTTGAGTTCGGTTTCCATGGTGTGAGGACTTGTGCCGAGTCAGACACGTTGCGCTGAGAACGGACGCGCTGAGGCGGCGAAAGATTTCAACGAGGGGCGTTCTGGAAGCGTGCGCGCAGGTAGGTCACGATGGCGGTCGAGTCTTGCAGCCACTGGGTTTGCCCGTTGGCGTCGGTGATTTGCAGGCAAGGCACTTTGGTGGCACCCGTGCCTTCTAGCAGTGCGTTGCGGTGCGTGCTGTCGTGTTGTGCGTCGCGCTTGTCAATGGGCAACGACAGACGACGCATTTCTTGGCGCACCTTGATGCAAAACGGGCAGGTGTTGAACTGGTACAGCACCATGGTCTGGCATTGCAGGTTGACCGTGGTTTGTGCGGCGGGGTCGCGCTGCACGCCCTTGGGCTGGGTGAGTCGCTCTTTGAGCAGCATGACGGGGCCGAGGACGAGGCGCACGGTTTTAAAGAAGACACGGATGACAGGTTTCATGGGAGGGAATGGTAAGGCCTGAAGGCAATTGAGCCGTGTGGTCGTGGACAATGGTGCTTTTCATTCAAAGCCTAGCCATGCACATCACTCAAGACACGGCCGTCACCATCAAATACCAAGTCACCACACCCACTGGCAAGCCTTTGGACTCGGGGCAATTGGCTTATTTGCACGGCGGCTACGAAAATATTTTTCCAAAGGTCGAAGCCGCGCTCAATGGCCAAGCCGTAGGCTTTGCTGTCACGTTGGATTTGAGCGCAGAAGACGCCTTTGGCGAGCGCGACGAATCGTTGGTGCGCGTCATTCCTAAAGCCGAATTTCCACCGGGCGTGAAAGTGGGCGGACAGTTGCAGGGCGCAGGTGCTGACGGACAGCCGCAAGTTTTTAACGTGGTCAAAATCAAAGGGCCCGAAGTGCACCTAGACGGCAACCATGAGTTGGCCGGTCAAGCGCTGCGTTTCAGCTGCACCGTGACAGCTGTGCGTGCCGCTACCGCCGAAGAAATTGCCCATCGCCATGTGCATGGCGCGCATGGGCATCAGCATTAAAAAATCAGCTGGCTAGCAAGCGCTTCAAGTACTTGCCGGTGAAGCTGGCAGGGTTGGCCGCCAGGTCTTCGGGCGTGCCCACACCCACCACCATACCGCCGCCCGAGCCGCCCTCGGGCCCCATGTCAATCAGCCAATCGGCGGTTTTGATCACGTCGAGGTTGTGCTCGATGATGACGATGGTGTTGCCCGCATCGCGCAGGTGTTGCAGCACTTTCAGCAGCAGCGCAATGTCTGCGAAGTGCAGACCGGTGGTGGGCTCGTCCAAGATGTAGAGCGTGCGGCCGGTGTCGCGCTTGCTCAGCTCCAAGGCCAGCTTCACGCGTTGCGCCTCACCGCCTGAGAGTGTGGTGGCGGCTTGGCCGAGTTGCAGGTACGACAGGCCCACGTCCATCAAGGTTTGCAGCTTGCGGGCGATGTTGGGCACGGCGTTGAAAAACACCAGCGCGGCTTCGACGGTGAGCGTCAAAATTTGCGCGATGTTTTTGCCCTTGTACATGACCTCCAAGGTTTCGCGGTTGTAGCGTAAGCCAGCGCACACGTCGCAGGGCACGTACACGTCGGGCAAGAAGTGCATTTCGACTTTCACCATACCGTCGCCTTGGCAAGCCTCGCAGCGGCCCCCGCCTGAGCCTGCGGCCACGTTGAAGCTGAAGCGCCCTGGGCCGTAGCCGCGTTCGCGCGCCATCGGCACTTCGGCCAACAGTTCGCGAATGGGCGTGAACAAGCCGGTGTAAGTGGCGGGGTTGCTGCGGGGCGTACGGCCAATGGGCGACTGGTCGACGTTGATGACTTTGTCGAAATAGTCGAGGCCTGTGATTTCGTCGTGGGCTGCGGGCTCGTCGTGTGCGCGGTGAATGGCGTGTGCGGCCGCGGTGTACAGCGTTTCGTTGACCAACGTCGATTTGCCCGAGCCCGAGACGCCCGTGACGCAAGTGAGCAAGCCCACGGGGAAGTCGGCGGTCACGTTTTTGAGGTTGTTGCCACGCGCGCCTTTGATGCGGATGACTTGGTGCTCGCTTGCGTCTTTGTCGAGCTTGCGGTTGTAGACCAAGTCGTCGGCGGGTACGGGCCAAAAGCTGTTGCGCTTTGTCGGCACGTCAATGCGCAGGGTTTGCGCCAAATAGCGGCCGGTCAGCGAGTTGGGGTTGGCTTCAATTTCAGTGGGTGTGCCGCTGGCCATCACTTGGCCGCCGTGCACGCCCGCCCCGGGGCCCATGTCCACGCAGAAGTCGGCGCAACGGATCATGTCTTCGTCGTGCTCGACCACGATCACGCTGTTGCCAATGTTGCGCAGATGTTTGAGGGTGTCGATCAGGCGATCGTTGTCGCGTTGGTGCAGGCCGATGCTGGGCTCGTCCAACACGTACATCACGCCGGTTAGCCCCGAGCCAATTTGCGATGCGAGGCGAATGCGTTGTGCTTCACCGCCAGATAGCGTGTCGGCGCTGCGGTCGAGGCTGAGGTAGTTCAGGCCCACGTCGTTCAAGAACTTCAGGCGTGAGGCAATTTCGCGCACCACTTTGTCTGCAATCTCGGCTTTCGCGCCTTGCAGCTGCAGGGTGTTGAAGTAGCCGAAACATTCACCCAACGTGGTGTGGCTGATGTCGAAAATGCCGCGCATTTGTTCGCCATCGCCAATGCGCACGTTGCGCGCTTCGCGGCGCAGGCGTGTACCGCCGCAGGCCACACACGAGCGCGAGCCACGGTAGCGGGCCAAGTCTTCGCGCACCACCACCGAGTCGGTCTCGTGGTAGCGGCGTTCCATGTTGACCAAGATGCCTTCGAAGGGGTGTTTTTTGCTGAGCTTTTTGCCGCCCGAGGCAACGCTGTCTAAGCTGTAGTTGAACTTGATTTCTTCGTCGCCCGAGCCGTACAAGAGCACTTGGCGCATCTCGGGGCTGAGGTCTTCAAAGGGCGCGTCAATGTCGAATTTGTAGTGTTTGGCCAAGCTCTCGAGCAGGGTGAAGTAATGCGCGTTGCGGCGGTCCCAGCCTTTGATGGCGCCGCTGCCAAGGCTCAACGACGGAAACGCCACCACGCGCGCAGGATCGAAAAAGTCTTGATGGCCCAAGCCATCGCACGAGGGGCAAGCGCCCACGGGTGAGTTGAACGAGAACAAGCGGGGCTCAAGTTCGCTGATGGAGTAGGTGCACTGCGGGCACGAAAACTTGGCGTTGAAGCTGTGCTCGACGCCTGTGTCCATCTCCAGCGCAATGGCGCGGCCTTCGGCCAAACGCAAGGCGGCTTCAAAGCTCTCCGCCAAACGCTGGCGCAAGGCGGGCGGCGGTGGCGCTGTGGGTGCGATGGCAATGTCGCCAATGCTGGGTGCGGCCGCAGGCGAGGGGGCCACAGCGGGCGCTGGCGCTTCGTGGCGCACTTTGATGCGGTCCACCACCACGTCGATGTCGTGCTTCTCGGTTTTCTTCAGCTCGGGCAGTTCGTCGTATTCGTACACCTTGCCCTCGATGCGAAAGCGCACATAGCCCTGCGCTTGCAGCTGCGTGAAAAGCTCGCTGTACTCGCCCTTGCGGTTACGCGCGATGGGCGCGAGCAGCATGAGCTTGGTGTCTTCGGGCAGCGCCATGACGGCGTCCACCATTTGTGACACGCTTTGCGCTTGCAGCGCCAAGTTGTGGTCGGGGCAATAAGGTGTGCCCGCGCGGGCAAACAGCAGGCGCAGGTAGTCGTGAATTTCGGTCACCGTGCCCACGGTGGAGCGCGGGTTGTGGCTGGTGGCTTTTTGCTCAATGCTGATGGCGGGCGACAAGCCCTCAATCAGGTCCACATCGGGCTTGTCCAAGCGGCCCAAAAACTGGCGGGCGTAGGCCGACAAGCTTTCCACATAACGGCGCTGGCCTTCGGCATACAGCGTGTCAAACGCGAGGCTGGATTTGCCCGAACCCGACAAACCCGTGATCACCACCAACTGGTTACGCGGAATGTCGAGGTCGATGTTTTTCAGGTTGTGCGTGCGCGCCCCGCGAATGCTGATGTTCCGCATGGCTGAAGGGTGGTTCAGGGCAAGGCCTAGGTAGGCGCCGTCATCGGTGGGTTTGTTCACGGGGCAGTCAAATTAAGGGCAACCCGCCATGATAGTGGCGGGGCGGCAATTGTTCATGTGTGAAATTAATAAGACGGGTTAGACCGTGGTTCTTGAGCGCATGAGGAAATAGTTCGTAGCGCTAAAGTATCTAATTTTACCTTTCAAGGCTATAGTGCAATGAAGACTTGGAGAGATTCGTGATCACGCTGCACACCTTCGGCCCCGCTTTCGGCCAACCCGACCCCAGCCCCTTCGTGATGAAAGCAATGGCCTTGTTGAAGTTGTCAGGTCTTCCCTTCACCACAGACGTCTTTGCGGGCGGCACCCACGTTGGTCCCAAAGGCAAGCGCCCGTTTATCGTGGACGATGGGGTGACGGTGTCTGACTCCACCTTGATCCGTTTTCACCTTGAGCAAAAGTACGGCCTTGATTTCGACGCGCATTTGACCCCGCAGCAAAAGGGCGTGACGTGGGCGGTCGAAAAAATGTGTGAAGAGCACCTGTATTTCGCAGCGGTGTATTTCCGCTGGATGGTGGATGAAAACTTCAACAAAGGCCCAGCTACTTTCTTCAACAAAGTACCTGCGTTGGTTCGCCCCCTCATTCGTGCATTCATGAGGAACAAGACTCGCAAAATGCTTCATGCCCAAGGTCTGGGGAGACATACCGAGTCAGAAATCACGCAGCTAGCTTGCCGTGATATCGATGCGTTGGCGCAGGTGCTGGGTGATGATGATTGGTTCGGTGGCGCATCGCCTTGCGCTGCAGATGCAAGTGCTGGGGCCTTTGTTTTGGCAAGCGTGTGTGAACACTTTGACACACCGTTATTGGCAAGGTCCAAATCACACAAGAATCTTGTGGCGTATGCCCGGCGCGTGCAAAGCCGTTTCTTTGCATAGACGTGTGAGGTGAGTGAGCGTTAAGGCTGTCGAGTCGTGCTGTGAAAGTTGGTTAAAGTAACACCATGGCACCCACCATTGTTCGAGACGGTCAGTTTCGTCTTTTCTTTTTCTCTCGGGAAGAGTCGCGCATTCACGTGCATGTTGCGCATCCAGATGGCGAAGCCAAGTTTTGGTTGACTCCACAGGTAGCGTTGGCTGACCATACTGGCCTTTCAACCACACAAATTCGGCAAGCGCAGGCCGTTGTCGGTGCACATTTGAAGGAGATTCAAGATGCTTGGAAGCACCACTTTGGCAGCTGAAGTCACCCACATTTCAAAGCACGGATTTTGGCTGCTGCTGGCTGATGAAGAGTTGCTTGTCCCTTTCGATCAATTCCCTTGGTTTCGAAAAGGGACGATTGAGCAGATCTCAGACGTTGAGTGGCCCACGCCCGACCATCTTTACTGGCCGAGCTTGGATATTGACTTGTCAGTCCAGTCCATACGCAACCCTGCTGCATTCCCACTCACCTCAGCCGTCGTCAGCTAATTAAGTCACATGCGCACCTGCCCCGTAAACAGAATGCGGGACAATTGCAAGCTGTGACGACGAACCTAACCCCCGATCCCTCTTTAGACGACAGCCCCACTATGACGCCCACCGAGCGTCGCGCCAGTGGCTCGCTCGCGTCTATCTTCGCTTTGCGCATGCTGGGCCTGTTTTTGGTCTTGCCTGTGTTTGCCTTGGAGGCCCGCAAGTACCCCGGCGGTGACGACCCGGCCTTGATTGGCTTGGCGATGGGCATTTACGGCCTCACGCAAGGCATGCTGCAAATTCCGTTTGGCATGGCCTCGGACCGTTTTGGGCGCAAGCGCGTGATCGTGTTGGGCCTGCTGGTGTTCGCTTTAGGCAGCGCCATGGCGGGCATGGCCGACACCTTGAGCCAATTGTTGATGGGCCGTGCCTTGCAAGGCGCAGGCGCCGTTTCTGCCGCCGTGACCGCTTTGTTGGCTGATTTGACCCGCGACAACGTGCGCACCAAAGCCATGGCCTTGGTGGGGGGCAGCATTGGGTTGATGTTTGCCCTGTCGTTGGTGTTGTCGCCGTTGTTGGCGGCATGGATCGGGTTGTCGGGCTTGTTCACGCTGACGGCTGTGCTGGCGGTGATGGGCTGTGCTGTCGTGATTTGGGCGGTTCCCGCTGAGCCCGTGGTGCACAAAGATGCGGCACGGGGCGGGTTACGCCAAGTTTTAGCAAATCCTGCGCTGTTTCGCTTGAATGTGGGCGTGTTTGTGTTGCACGCGGTGCAACTGGCCATGTGGGTGGCGATTCCTGCCTTCTTGGTGCAAGCCGGTTTGCCTAAAAACGACCATTGGGAAATTTACCTGCCTGCCGTGCTGGCGTCGTTTGTCGTCATGGGCGGTGTGTTCCCGATGGAGCGCCGTGGTTATTTGCGTGGCGTGTTTTTGAGCGCCATTGGTTTGATTGCGCTGGTGCAAGTGGCGTTGTTGTGGGTGTCGTCGGGTGCGCCGTCGATCACGTCATTGGCGGTGTTGCTGTTTGTGTTTTTCTGTGGCTTCAACGTGCTGGAGGCCACGCAGCCCAGCTTGGTGTCGCGCATCGCGCCAGCCTCGTCGCGTGGCGCGGCCATGGGCGTGTACAACACCTTGCAATCGCTGGGGTTTTTTGCCGGTGGGTTGATGGGCGGTCAGCTCGTCAAGAGCTACGGCACACAAGGTTTGTTTTTGAGCTGTGCGGCATTGATGGTGTTGTGGTTGGTGGTAGCGTGGCCGATGGTCGCCCCCGCCCGCCCCGTGACCACCCCCAAGACCGCATAATTAGCCCCTATCTGGAGGAATTTACCCATGGCATCCGTTAATAAAGTGATTCTCGTCGGCAACTGTGGCCGCGACCCCGAAGTGCGCTACCTGCCCAGCGGCCAAGCCGTGGCCAACGTGAGCGTGGCGACATCGAGCCGTCGCAAAGACAAAAACAGCGGTGAGATGATTGAAGACACCCAGTGGCACCGCGTCACGTTTTATGACCGCTTGGCCGAAATCGCTGGCGAATACGTCAAAAAAGGCCGCCCCATTTACGTGGAAGGCCGCTTGAAATACGGCGTCTACACCGACAAAACCACAGGCGTGGAAAAAAACACCGTGGACATCATCGCCACCGAGCTGCAACTCTTGGGCGGCCGTGAAGGCATGGGCGGCCCCAGCGGTGGTGGCGAAGAAGGCGGCGGTGGCTACAGCCGCCCAGCAGCGCCTGCTCGCCAAGCTGCCCCAGCGCCGCAGCGTCAAGCCCCAGCACCCGCGCCTGCCCGCGGCGGCTTTGACGACATGGACGACGACATTCCATTTTGAAGAATGGATGATTCGATTGGCACCTCTTGCTGACGCGAATGAACAGCCGGTTGACCTCAGGTCAACCGGCTTTTACGTTATTGGCCTACCCGTTATTTGAATGAAAAATCACTACAAAACATTAGGCCTGCTGCACGACGCAGAAGAGGTGGTGATCAAAGCCGCTTACAAGGCCTTGGCGCAAAAGTACCACCCTGATCGGCATCTTTCCAACAAGGTCGAAAACACGGCCAAGATGGTGTTGCTGAATGAGGCTTATGCGGTCATTGGTAACCCTGCTTTGCGCAAAATTTACGATGATTTGCGGGCGTCATTGGTGGCCAAAAAGGCGCCTGCGGAAGTTAAACCTGCGCCGGTCAAGTCCAAGGAAACGCAGGATTTGATCATCCAACTCGACAAAAACGCGTTAGATGAAATTCAGGTCATTGATATGTTTGAAAAAGCGTTTGATTGCCGAATCCGAATTCATCACGGTTGGATCAACACGTATTCCTTGATTCGCGACGGGGTCAAGCAACCAATTGACTTTGAGGCCATCAAATCTCAGTTGGTTGCCCATCTCAGCAAGGACTAGGGGACGCACCATGCCGTATCCATTTGAGCACCTCCGATCTGACGCCCAGCAGGCGAAACTATTCCGAGAGACGTTGCCTCAAGTGAATGCGGCCATGCCAGAGTTTTTCAGAACGATGGCGATCGCGCAGCGCAGCATTGCGCAAAAAAACATGTTTGGAAACCCGCAGGGCATACGCCAAGATTTAGGGTTTGAGACTTCGCTTCGCTTGGTGTTGATGGCCGGCTTGAACGAGCGCTTGTTCAAGATCAACGAAGACACGAAGAGCTTGGTCAATATCTTGCGGTTGTTGGTGCTCAAGTGGTATTCGTTTGGCAATCAGTTAGAGGCCTGTTTGTATTTTGGCCATTACTTTTATGCGTTCCAAAGCCACTCGCAATATGCTGTGAAGTTGCTGATGGAGCAGTCACGATTGGTGGCACCCGAGGCGGACAAAGTGGTGCCAAACAAGGCCGGGTTGGCGTTGCTTGACATCCTGCCCGAGCCGCGTTGGTACAAATCGGTGGACGGTTTGGGCGACAAGTTGTCTTCCATCTTTATAGAGACAGCGGACTTGGCCAAAGTCGAGGCGCAGGTGTCCGGGTTTCAAATTCACTTCAAAAAGTCCGCCCATTACGACTTGAGAGCGCCGCTTTTTGTGCGCGCGGACGCCATCGAAATACCTGAAGTGCTGAACGACAAAGTGATTGTGCGTTGCCCGTATTGCCGCCAAAAATGCCGTGGCAATTACTTTCGTCACATTGAGATCACGTGTCCTAAATGCCAAGGCCACTGGTCGCAGCGGATGTGATTACAAAGCCCGCGTAACGGCGAAGTTGCGCAAAACGTTGACGAAAATAATTAAATATTCAGGTCAACATCTGTCATTCAGCCCCCGTTGTAGGTGCACTCCAACTTGGAGTTGTTCAACAACCTAAAGGAAACTTTTATGAACAAGCTGATTGCCACTTTGATCGTTGGTGCATTTTCTGCCGCAGCTTTTGCTGTGACGCCTGCGGCTCCTGCGACACCAGCCACGCCCGTGACACCGGCTTCCGCCGCCGCCAAAGTGGAGGCCGTACCCGCCGTTAAGACGGAAAAAATAGAAGGCAAGCACCTTGCTAAGGCCAAGCATGAGGCGAAGAAAGCTGAAGCCGTTGCGCCTAAAGCAGACGCTGCGAAGTAAGCGTGTTGCGGCTTGACGTCGCTCAGGCGGGTGTTCTGCTCAGCGCTGTAGCGCTGGCAATCACCCCGCCACCCAAACAAATTTCACCGTCATACAACACAGCCGATTGGCCCGGTGTGACGGCCCACTGAGGATCATCAAAGGCGAGCACCAGCTCGTCTTTTTCGTTGTAGTTCAGGGCGCAAGGTGCATCGGCTTGGCGATAGCGGGTTTTGGCCGCGTAGCGGCCAGGTGCTGGCTGGTGTGGGGCACACCAACTCAAGTCGTCTGCCTGCAGTGCGCCATAAAGCAGCCAGGAGTGGTCATGGCCTTGCACCACGTACAGGGTGTTGGTGGCCAAGTCTTTGCGCGCAACAAACCACGGTTGGTGTTCGCCAGCGCCGCGCAATCCGCGGGCGCGGAGTGCTTCCATGTCTGCGCCTTTTGCCTTGAGGCCGCCAATGCCCAAGCCTTGACGTTGTCCGAGTGTGTAAAAACTCAAGCCCACGTGATTGCCGATTTTGCGACCTCGCTCGTCTTTGATGGGCCCCGGTGCGTTGGCAATGTAGCGGTTCAAGAAGTCGCGAAACGGACGCTCACCAATGAAGCAAATGCCGGTCGAGTCTTTTTTCTTGGCGTTGGGTAGGCCGATTTCGTCGGCAATGCGACGGACTTCGGTTTTGTGCAACTCGCCCACGGGGAACATGGTTTTGGACAGCTGCGCTTGGTTCAGCCGATGCAAGAAGTAGCTTTGGTCTTTGCTGGCGTCCAAGCCCTTCAGCAGTTGAAATTCGCCATTCACTTCGCGCACGCGTGCGTAATGGCCCGTGGCGATTTTTTCAGCACCCAAGCGCATGGCGTGGTCAAGAAACGCTTTGAACTTGATTTCGGCGTTGCACAAAATGTCGGGGTTGGGCGTGCGGCCGCTTTGGTACTCGCGCAAAAACTCGGCAAATACACGGTCTTTGTACTCGGCTGCGAAGTTGACGTGTTCGATTTCAATGCCAATCACGTCAGCCACGGCCGCGGCGTCGACGAAATCAATGTTGGAGGAACAAAACTCGGAGTCGTCATCGTCTTCCCAGTTTTTCATGAAGATGCCGATGACCTCATAGCCCTGCTGTTTGAGCAGGTAGGCGGTGACCGCAGAGTCCACCCCGCCACTGAGTCCCACCACCACACGTTTGTTGTTTGCCATGGGGCAATTATCCCTGTGCGGGGCGGGTCACGCTGGGGTCGGTGTAGACCATGCTCAGCGGGAAGCGCTGGCCATTTTGGTGGTCTTCAATACAACGCAGTACCAAGGCGCTGCGCAGTCGATGCGCATTGGCGCGCACCTCGTCTGGCGTCATCCACAAGGTGCGAACGATGCCGTGGTCCAGCTTGGCGCCTGGCACCGAATCGCCCAAGGTGCCGCAATAGGCAAAGCGCAGGTAGGTCACGTCTTCCGCTGCGCGCCCTTCGCGGGCGGGGCGCTCAAGGCGTGACATGTAGATGCCGACCAGTTCGGTGGGGGCAAAGGTGTGTGTGGTTTCTTCCAAGGCTTCGCGCGCACAACCTGCTTCTGGGGACTCCCCCGGATCAAGGTGGCCCGCAGGGTTGTTCAGACGCAGGCCCTCGGGCGTGTGTTCTTCGATGAGCAGGTAGCGTCCGTCGCGTTCAATGATGGCGGCAACGGTGACGCTGGGTTTCCAACGTTTATTCATTCGGTCATTATCTTTCGGGTAAGTCCGTCTCAAGAATATGGGAATTTTGGTGTAACCTTTCTGCGGTCTGACAGAGACGAACTTTTCTATTAGGAGCCCCCCATGCAGATAGGCGTTCCTGCCGAAACTTCGGCCGGTGAAACCCGTGTGGCTATCACGCCGGAGACGGCTAAAAAATTGATCGCTCAAGGCCACGCTGTGCGCGTGCAGTCTGGTGCGGGCGTTGCTGCAAGCATCACCGACGAGGCCTATGCGGCGGTGGGTGTTTCCATTGTGGATGCTGCGCAGGCGTGGGCGTCTGAGTTGGTGCTCAAGGTGCGTGTGCCCGAAGCGGCAGAGGCAGCCAGCATTCAATCCGGTAGCACAGTGGTGGGCATGTTGGAGCCATTCAATGCGGAGGGCTTGCAGCGTTTGGCCTCTGCCGGCGCTGTCGGGTTCGCCTTAGAAGCGGCGCCTCGCACCACCCGTGCGCAGAGCATGGACGTGTTGTCGAGCCAAGCCAACATCGCGGGCTACAAAGCCGTCATGTTGGCTGCAGACACATACCAACGCTTTTTCCCCATGTTGATGACTGCCGCGGGCACCGTCAAAGCAGCACGCGTGGTGATTTTGGGCGTGGGCGTGGCAGGTTTGCAAGCCATCGCAACAGCCAAGCGTTTGGGTGCGGTGATTGAAGCCACCGACGTGCGCCCCAGCGTGAAAGAACAAGTGGAGTCGCTGGGCGGTAAGTTCATTGACGTGCCGTTTGAAACCGCCGAAGAAAAAGAAGCGGCTGAAGGCGTGGGTGGCTATGCCCGCCCGATGCCACAAAGTTGGCTGGACCGCCAAAAGGTGGAAGTGGCCAAACGCGTGGCGCAGGCCGATGTGGTGATCACCACGGCCTTGATCCCCGGCCGCGCAGCCCCTGTGCTGGTGACCGCAGAAATGGTGCAAGCCATGAAACCAGGCTCGGTGATCATCGACATCGCGGCTGGCAAAGGTGCCGATGGCGTGGGCGGCAATTGCCCGCTGACCGAGGCTGGCAAAACCGTGATCAAGCACGGCGTGACCTTGGTGGGTGAAACCAACTTGCCCGCCTTGGTGGCCGCAGACGCGAGCGCGCTGTATGCCCGCAA
This sequence comes from Comamonadaceae bacterium, assembly GCA_947371915.1. Classification (GTDB taxonomy): domain Bacteria; phylum Pseudomonadota; class Gammaproteobacteria; order Burkholderiales; family Burkholderiaceae_C; genus Limnohabitans. Next base: position 97,543 of record CANBRM010000001.1, read on the forward strand.
CGTGCTCGATTTTTTAAAGCTCGTCATCAACAAAGAAGGCGCGCTGCACATCGATCTGGAAGACGACATCGTGGCGGCCTGCTTGGTCACCCGCGATGGCGCCGTGGTTAAAAAGTGATCGCAAGGACCTAAGAACATGGATGCCGTCTCCCCCACCCTCATCAACCTCATCATTTTTGTGTTGGCCATCTACGTGGGTTACCACGTGGTGTGGACCGTCACGCCCGCATTGCACACGCCTTTGATGGCTGTGACCAACGCGATTTCAGCCATCGTCATTGTGGGTGCCATGTTGGCGGCCGCGATGACCGAAACCACGCTGGGTAAAACCATGGGCGTGCTGGCGGTGACGCTGGCTGCCGTCAACGTGTTTGGTGGCTTCATGGTCACGCGACGCATGTTGGAAATGTTCAAGAAAAAAGACAAGCCGGCTAAAGCGGCGACAGGAGACAAAGCATGAACATGGACTTTGTGTCAATGAATTTGGTCACCTTGCTTTACTTGGTGGCGAGCGTGTGTTTTATTCAGGCGCTCAAGGGCTTGAGTCATCCCACGACATCCATTCGCGGCAACGTGTTTGGCATGCTGGGTATGACGATTGCGATCATCACCACCGCGGCTTTGATCATCAAGCTGTCGGGCTCTGGCATTGGCATGAGCTGGGTGCTGCTGGGTTTGGTGTTGGGCGGCGGCGCTGGTACCTTGATGGCGCAACGAGTCGAGATGACCAAGATGCCCGAACTCGTGGCGTTCATGCACAGCATGATTGGTTTGGCTGCGGTGTTCATCGCCGTGGCCGCAACCGTTGAACCTGCCGCTTTCCAGATCGTCTTAAAAGCCGCAGACGGCACGGTGCCCGCCATTCCAGCGGGTAACCGCTTAGAACTGTTCTTGGGTGCAGCCATTGGTGCCATTACCTTTAGCGGTTCTGTCATCGCGTTTGGCAAGCTGTCTGGCAAATACAAGTTTCGCTTGTTTCAAGGCTCGCCCGTGTCCTTTGCCGGCCAGCACCAGCTGAATTTGGTGATGGGCTTGGCGACTTTGGGCTTGGGCTTGGTCTACACCGCCACGCAAGACATGAATGCGTTTTACGCCATGTTGGCCCTGTCGTTTGTGCTGGGCGTGCTCATCATCATTCCGATTGGTGGCGCGGACATGCCGGTGGTGGTCTCCATGCTCAACAGCTACTCGGGCTGGGCGGCGGCGGGCATCGGTTTCACTTTGAACAACAGCATGTTGATCATTGCGGGTTCGTTGGTGGGCAGCTCGGGCGCGATCTTGAGTTACATCATGTGCAAGGCCATGAACCGCTCGTTTTTCAGCGTGATCTTGGGCGGCTTTGGCGCTGAGCCCACCACCGCTGTGGCGGGTGCGCAAGAGCAACGTCCTGTGAAGAGCGGTAGCGCTGACGATGCGGCCTACATCTTGGCCAACGCGGAGACCGTGGTGATCGTGCCCGGTTACGGTTTGGCAGTGGCGCGTGCGCAGCATGCGGTGAATGAATTGGCTGAAAAGCTGATGCACAAAGGCATCACCGTGAAGTACGCCATTCACCCCGTGGCAGGACGTATGCCCGGTCATATGAACGTGCTGCTGGCCGAGGCCGAAGTGCCCTACGACCAAGTGTTTGAGATGGAAGACATCAACGGCGAGTTTGCGCAAGCCGATGTGGCCATCATCTTGGGTGCCAACGATGTGGTGAACCCCGCCGCTTTGCAAAAGGGCAGTTCGATTTATGGCATGCCGATTTTGGAAGCCTACAAAGCCAAAACCATCATCGTCAACAAGCGCTCGATGGCGGCGGGTTATGCCGGTTTGGACAACGAGTTGTTCTACATGGACAAAACCATGATGGTTTTTGGCGATGCGAAAAAAGTGGTGGAAGACATGATCAAGGCAGTGGAATAAAAATGATGAATCGCCCATGGCTGAGCGCCTATCCTGAGGGTGTGCCAGCTGATATTGATACGAGCGCTTACGCCTCGTTGGTGGAACTGATGCAAGACAGTTTCAAGCGCTTTGGCGATCGGCCTGCGTTCAATTTCATGGGGCGCAACATGTCCTATGCAGAGTTGGACCGTCTGAGTCAAGTGTTTGCGGCCTACTTGCAAGGGTTGGGGTTGGTGGCCGGTGACCGTGTGGCCATCATGTTGCCCAACGTTTTGCAATATCCGGTGGCCGTGGCTGCGGTATTGCGCGCAGGCTTTGTGGTGGTCAACATCAATCCCTTGTACACGCCGCGCGAGTTGGAGTTGCAGTTGAAGAACTCCGGCGCGCAAGCCATTGTGATTCTCGAAAACTTTGCCGCCACGCTGCAGCAGTGCATCACCAAAACGCCGGTCAAACATGTGGTGTTGTGTGCGATGGGCGACCGTTTGGGTTTGCTCAAAGGGTTTTTGGTCAATCAAGTGGTGCGGCGGGTTAAAAAAATGGTGCCCCCCTTCGAGTTGCCAGATGCCGTGCGTTTCAACGAAGCCTTGTCGTTAGGCGAGCGCAGCACGCTGACTTTGCCCACCATCACCGGCGACGATTTGGCCGTGTTGCAGTACACCGGCGGCACCACGGGTGTGTCAAAGGGGGCTGAGTTATTGCACCGCAATTTGGTGGCCAACGTGTTGCAGTCTGCGGCGTGGAATGACCCCGCGCTCAAGCGCGTTCCGGCCAACGAGCAGCTGACCTTTGTGTGCGCTTTGCCGCTGTATCACATCTTTGCGTTCACCATCAACATGATGCTGACCATGCGCATGGGTGGCTGCTCTATCTTGATTCCCAATCCGCGTGATTTACCGGCGGTGCTCAAAGAGCTGTCCAAGCATCGTTTTCACATGTTCCCTGCGGTCAACACCTTGTTCAATGGCTTGGCCAATCACCCAGATTTTGGGACGGTGGACTGGTCGCATCTGGTGGTGTCTTTGGGTGGTGGAACGGCTGTGCAAGGGGCTGTCGCCAAACTTTGGCTCGAGAAGACAGGTTGCCCCATTTGCGAAGGTTACGGCTTGTCTGAAACCAGTCCTTCGGCCAGTTGCAACATCGTGACCAGCGCGGCTTACACCGGCAGCATTGGTGTGCCGATTCCTGGCACCGAAATGAAAATCGTCGACGACGATGGGCGAGAGGTCGCGCCAGGCGTGCCAGGCGAAATTGTCATTCGTGGCCCGCAAGTGATGGCGGGCTACTGGCAGCGCCCCGATGAAACCGCGCGGGTGATGACACCCGATGGTTTCTTTAAATCGGGCGATGTGGGCGTGATGGACGAACGTGGATTTTTCCGCATCGTAGATCGCAAAAAAGACATGATTTTGGTCAGTGGCTTCAACGTCTACCCCAACGAGGTGGAAGATGTGGTGGCCAGTTTGCCGGGCGTGCTGGAGTGCGCGGTGATCGGTATTCCGGATGAACGTTCGGGCGAAGCGGTCAAGTTGGTGGTGGTCAAAAAAGACCCTGCGTTGACCGAAGCTGACGTGCGCGAACATTGCAAGCAAAACCTCACCGGCTACAAAATGCCCCGAGTCATTGAGTTCCGTGCGGACTTGCCCAAAACCCCTGTGGGCAAAGTGTTGCGCCGCGAATTACGCGATCAAAAATGACCCGGCTTGCGCTGGTCAGTGCCATGCACGAAGAGCTGGCTGCTGTGTTGGCGCGCATGCCCGACGAGCAAAAAACTGTGGTCGCAGGCCGCGAGTTTTGGGTGGGACATTGGCACGGCCATGAGGTCGTGGCTGTGCTGTCTCGCATTGGCAAGGTCGCGGCGGCCACCACGGCCACAGCGCTGATTGAGCGATTTGGTGTGACCCGCATGGTGTTCACCGGCGTGGCGGGCGGTTTGGCACCACACGTGAACGTGGGCGATGTGGTGGTGGCTCGCGAGTTCGTGCAGCACGACATGGACGCCTCGCCGCTGTTTCCCCGCCATGAAGTGCCGCTGACGGGCATGACCCACTTTCCCGCAGATGCCACGTTGCGTGATGCCTTGTTGGCCGCAGCGCCCTTGGCGTTGGCCGATTTGGTGCAAGGTTTGCCACCTAGCGATTGGCTAGGTTTGGCGCTGGATGCGGCGCAGGTTCATCAAGGCTTGGTGGCCAGTGGGGATCGGTTCGTGTCGACCAATCTTGAAAGTTCTGAGTTGCAGCGGCGTTTGCCGCAAGCATTGGCGGTAGAGATGGAGTGCGCGGCCATCGCGCAGGTATGTCACGATTACGGCGTACCTTTGGCCGCCGTGCGCACCATTTCAGACCGTGCAGACGACGCGGCGCATGTGGACTTTCCCCGCTTCATCCAAACCATTGCCAGTCGCTACAGCGTGGCCGTGTTGGACCGCTTGCTGGCGCAGTTGCCGGTGTCGTGAGGCAGGGGGCCAAGCGGCCCAGAGACGGGCCTGGTTGGCTTACTTCAACCAGCCGCGTTTGCGGAAATACCACATGGGTACCAACGCACTCGCCAGCATCAACGCCAATGCGAACGGATAGCCCCACGTTTGGTTGAGTTCGGGCATGTACTGGAAGTTCATGCCGTAAATGCTCGCAATCAACGTCGGTGGCAGCAGCGCGACGCTGGCCACCGAGAAGATCTTGATGATCTTGTTTTGGTTGATGTTGATGAAACCGACCGTAGCGTCCATCAAAAAGTTGATCTTGTCGAACAGGAACGCGGTGTGGTTGTCGAGTGATTCAATGTCGCGCAAGATTTGGCGCGCTTCTTCAAACTGGTCGGCATTGAGCATGCGCGAACGCATCATGAAGCTCACGGCACGGCGGGTGTCCATCACGTTGCGGCGGATGCGGCCGTTCAAGTCTTCTTGGCGTGCGATGGCACCCAGCACATCACCGGCTAAGGCGTCGGTCACGTCTTCGGAGAGCACCAATTTGCCTGCTTTTTCGAGCTGGTCATAAATGCCTTCGAGGGTGTCGGCGGAGTATTCGGCATCCGCGTCAAACAATTTGAGCAGCACTTCTTTGGCGTCTTCGATCAAGCCTGGGGCGCGACGGGCACGCATGCGCAGCAAGCGAAACACGGGCACGTCTTCGTCGTGGATGGAAAAGAGCACGCCACGACTTTTCAAGGCATCGTTGTTTTGGTTCAAGATGAACGCCACGCGCACGGTGCGTGGTTCGTCTTCGTCGGCGATTAAAAAGTCACTGCGGATGTGCAGTTCGCCGTTGTCTTCTTGGTAAAAGCGGGCGGATTCTTCAATGTCTTCGTCCATCGCATCTTCAGGGATGGACAGGCCGTAATACTGTTTGATCCAGCGCTTTTCTTCGACCGTGGGGGCTTCAAGGTCGACCCAGATGGGTTGAAATTTAGAGAGTTCTTCCAGCGACTCGATCTCTTCTTGGAAGAGTCGGCCATTGGCCAGCGTGAAAATATTGAGCATGGCGTTCCTTGTGCGTGTGGCACCGAAATTCGAAGGAGGTGAAATGCAGCTTTCGAATCCGTGCGGCACGAAGGCCTGATGCGATCCGAAAGCTACCGACTAGGGTAGGTTTCCAAGGAGATATCTCCGCTGTTGAAGTGGCTTGAATTATGGCACTTGGTCCGACGGCGCTAGGGGTTTTCAGCAGGGTCTTTTTACGAAATCTTTGCATGCAACCTCTTGTGTTTTCTGCAAGCTGAGCGCATAGTGAAACTGCCAATTCACTCTAGGAGGCTTTTATGAACTTGACGATCAGTGGTCACCATCTTGAAGTTACGCCCGC
>CANBRM010000002.1 GCA_947371915.1 Comamonadaceae bacterium
GGCCGCGCACGTTTGCGCGACATGATTGCCAACCGCCCCGACTGGTGCATCTCGCGCCAACGCAGCTGGGGTGTGCCCGTGCCGTTCTTCTTGCACAAAGACAGCGGCGAGTTGCACCCACGCACCATGGCCATCATGGACCAAGCAGCCGACATCGTTGAAAAAGGCGGCATCGAAGCGTGGAGCCGTGTGACGGTGGAAGACATCCTCAACCAGCCCGGCGACGACGCAGCCAGCTACACCAAGAGCACCGACATCTTGGAAGTGTGGTTTGACTCTGGCTCGACCTTCCAACACGTGCTGCGCGGCAGCCACAAAGATGCCTACAACTTTGGCGTGAATCACCGCGCGCCTTTCCACGCATCGCCTGACAACTCCACCCCCGAGGCTGACCTGTACCTCGAAGGCCACGACCAACACCGTGGCTGGTTCCACAGCTCGCTGTTGCTGGGCTGCGCCTTGTACGACCGCGCGCCCTACAAAGGCCTGCTGACCCACGGCTTTGCCACCGACGGCCAAGGCCGCAAGATGAGCAAGAGCTTGGGCAACACCGTCGCGCCGCAAGAGGTGAGCGACAAGATGGGCGCAGAAATTGTGCGCCTATGGGTCGCCAGCACCGACTACTCGGGCGACTTGAACATCGACGACAAAATCTTGGCACGCGTGGTCGACGCCTACCGCCGCATCCGCAACACACTGCGTTTCTTGCTCGCCAACGTGAGCGACTTTGACCCCGCCACAGACACCGTGGCGTTTGACGATTTATTGGAAATCGACAAGGTCGCGCTGTCTCGCGCCGCCCAAGTACAAGCCGACATTCGCGCGCATTTCGATGCGTATGAGTTCCACCCTGTGGTGTCTAAGTTGCAGCTGTACTGCTCGGAAGATTTAGGCGCGTTTTATTTAGATGTGCTCAAAGACCGCCTGTACACCACAGCACCCAAGTCACTCGCTCGTCGCAGCGCACAAACCGCGCTGCACCAAATCACCCACGCCATGCTGCGTTGGATGGCCCCGTTCCTCAGCTTCACCGCTGAAGAGGCGTGGACGACGTTTGGCAAGTCTGAATCGATCTTTTTGGAGACCTTCACGGATCTGGTCGCAAGCAATGCGGGGTTGATGGACAAGTGGCGTGCGGTGCAACACGTGCGCGAGGTTGCCAACAAAGAAATCGAAAACAAACGCACCGAAGGTTTGGTGGGCGCATCGCTGCAAGCCGAGTTGGTCATCCACTGCGATGGCGCTGCGTATGACGCGTTGGCCTCATTGGGCGACGACTTGAAGTTTGTGTTCATCACCTCCAAGGTTGCACTCGTCAAAGGCGAAGGCTTGACGGTTGAAGTCAAAGCAAGCGTTGCCACCAAATGCGAACGCTGCTGGCATTACAGCGACGACGTGGGCCACAACCCCGCTCACCCTACCTTGTGCGGCCGTTGCGACAGCAACTTGCATGGCGACGGTGAAGTGCGTCAGTTCGCATAAAGCGTCGCGTCTTCACTCCCCGCACTCCTCACCTCAAAGGTCCTCATGGCACGCACCTCCCTCGTTCGCAAAGGCAACAGTCACACGTCTTATTGGCTGTGGCTGGGTTTGGCCTTGGTGGTGCTGCTGGTCGACCAGTTCACCAAGGTCTTGATCGTCAGCACCTACAGCTTGGGTGAAGGGTTTCCGGTCACGGGCTACTTCAACATCGTGCGAGTGCACAACTTGGGTGCAGCCTTTTCGTTCCTCGCGTCAGCAGGCGGCTGGCAGCGTTGGTTCTTCACGGGTATTGGCGTCATTGCCGCGAGCGTGATGGTGTGGATGCTCAAACAACACCCCAACCAAAAGCTGTTTGGCTTTGCCATTGGTTGTGTCTTGGGCGGTGCCATTGGTAATGTGATCGACCGCTTGCTGTACGGCTACGTGGTGGACTTTCTCGACTTTCATTACGCAGGCATTCACTTCCCAGCCTTCAATGTTGCCGACAGTGCCATCACGCTGGGTGCGGCCTGTTTGATCTTGGATGAAATTCTGCGGGTAAGACGCGGGCATTGAAGCAGTCACTGAACTGCACACGGTGTGTGCAATGAAAAAATCCCTGCTGAACATTCAGCAGGGATTTTTTTCGTCTGAACCAGACGCCATGTCATCCGTGACGCAAGGTTGAGAAGTCGGAGCTCAAACTCCGACCTAAGCTCACAACGTGATGACGGTGCAACCTGTGGTCTTGCGAGCTTCCAAGTCGCGGTGCGCTTGGGCAATGTCGGCCAAGGGGTAGGTTTGGTCGATGTGGATTTTCACCTTGCCGCTGGTGACGGCTTCAAACAAATCATCGGCCATCTCTTGTGTGCTTTCGCGCGTGACGATGTGGCTGAACAAGGTTTGACGGGTGAGGTAAATCGAGCCTTTGGGGCCCAAGATGCCGGGCGAAATGGGGGCTGGTGCGCCTGAAGCGTTACCAAAGCTCGCCATCAGACCAAAGGGTGCCAAGCAGTCGAGCGACTTGTCCCAGGTGTCTTTGCCCACCGAGTCGTACACCACTTTCACGCCCTTACCGCCGGTGATTTCTTTGACGCGTGCCAAAAAGTCTTCGGTGTTGTAGTTGATGGCGTGTGACGCGCCGTTGGCCAAGGCCAATTGACACTTGGCATCGCTACCCGCGGTGCCAATCAGGTTGTAACCCAGCGCCTTGGCCCATTGGCAAGCGATCAAGCCCACACCACCTGCAGCGGCGTGGAACAGGATGAAGTCACCCGCTTTTAAGCCGCCTTGAGGCAAGGTGCGCTTGAGCAAATACTGCGCGGTCAAACCTTTGAGCATCATGGCAGCACCGGTCTCGAACGAAATGGCATCGGGCAATTTGCACACGCACTTAGCAGGCATAACGCGCTCTTCGCAATAGCTGCCAGGGGGCTGGCTGGCGTAAGCAGCACGGTCGCCCACTTTCAAATGGGTCACGCCCTCGCCCACAGCTTCCACGATGCCAGAAGCTTCCATGCCCAAGTGCAAAGGCATGGGCAGTTGGTACACGCCGCTGCGTTGGTACACGTCGATGAAGTTCAGGCCAACGGCTTTGTGGCGAATGCGAATTTCGCCTGGGCCAGGTTGGCCCACGGTCACGTCAATGAGCTTGAGCTCTTCAGGGCCGCCGTTTTTTTCGATGATGACTGCTTTGGTCATGGTGTGATGCTCCAGAGTTTGTAAAGGTGGGATTGATTTTTAAGACGCTGAATCCTGCCATGGATTTGGTCCCCCACATGTCACTTGGGTTATCCGGCCACGGATCGCTCGGGTAGAGTCAAACCCTATGTCTTTTGCCCCTCTTGCCTTGACGCCGCGCACTGCGGCGCTTTTGTTGATCCCGCCACTTTTGTGGGCCGGCAACGCCATCGTCGGTCGCTTGGTGCACGAGCTAATTCCGCCCCTCACCCTCAACTTTTTACGTTGGGCCTTGGCGTTTGTCTTGCTGCTGCCCATCGCCAACCAAGCCCTGCGCGCCAGCAGCCCGCTGTGGACGCACTGGCGACGTTATGCCTTGCTCGGCCTTCTGGGCGTGGGCTGCTACAACAGCTTGCAGTACTTGGCCCTGCAAACCTCCACGCCCATCAACGTGACCTTGGTGGCATCGAGCACGCCGGTGTTCATGTTGGCGTTTGGCGCTTTGTTTTTCAAACAGGTAGTTCGTAAACGGCAACTGTTGGGTGCGGCGCTGTCCATCGCGGGCGTGCTGCTGGTGCTGTGCCGCGGCGATTGGCAAGCTTTGACCCAAGTGCAGCTGGTGCTGGGCGATGTGTTTGTGTTGATCGCTACCGCCTGCTGGGCCTGGTACAGCTGGCTGCTGGCGCAAACCACCGAGCCCACGCAAGTGCGCGGCAATTGGGCTTATTTTTTGGTGGCGCAAATGGCCTTTGGACTGAGCTGGTCGGGCCTCTTCACCGCCGCCGAGTGGACGGGCTTCACGGGCCTTACCGAGGTGCACATTGTGTGGGGATGGCCGCTGGTGGCCGCGCTGGTTTACGTGGCCGTTGGCCCCTCATTGCTGGCCTACCGCTGCTGGGGCTTGGGCGTGCAACGCGTGGGCCCGAACATTGCTGGCTTCTTTGCCAACCTCACCCCCGTGTTTGCTGCCACGATGTCAGCACTGGCCTTGGGTGAGCTGCCCCAGATTTACCACGCTGCCGCGTTTGTGATGATCATCGGCGGCATCGTGGTGTCCTCGCGCAAATAACCCGCTTCGCGGGCTAGACCTAGAGGGCTGAGGGTTTAGTACGTGCCAGCGTAAGCGCCACCATCGGTCAAGATGTTTTGACCCGTGATGTAGCTGGCTTGAGCGGAGCACAAAAACGCGCAGGTGTCGCCAAACTCTTGTGGGTTACCAAAGCGCAGCGCAGGAATGGTTTTCTTGCGGGCTTCGGCAATAGTTTCAATCGGCTGCCCCGTTTTCTCAGACGCGCCCTTCATGGTGCCCTTCAAACGATCGGTGTCGAACGCGCCAGGCAACAGGTTGTTGATGGTGACGTTGTTCGAGGCCAGTTTTTGCGTGCGTGCCACGCCCGCCACAAAACCAGTCAAGCCCGAACGTGCGCCGTTGGACAAGCCCAAGATGTCGATCGGTGCCTTCACCGCGCTGGAGGTGATGTTGATCACACGACCAAAACCGCGCTCGGCCATGCCATCCACGGTGGCTTTGATGAGTTCAATCGGGGTGAGCATGTTGGCGTCGACCGCTTTGATCCACGCGTCGCGGTCCCAGGTACGGAAATCGCCGGGGGGCGGGCCGCCTGCGTTGGTCACCACGATGTCAAAGTTTTTACCGGGGCCACCTGCGACCGACCAAATAGCTTCGCGCCCTTCAACCGTAGTGATGTCCACCGCCACCGCGAGGATGGTGGTGCCCAGCTTGCGCAGCTCAACCGCCGCTGCCTCTAAAGCTTCTGCGCCACGCGCCACGATGACCACATTGGCACCTTCACGCGCCAACGAATGCGCGCAACCTAGGCCAAGGCCCTTGCTTGCGCCGCCAACCAATGCCCACTTACCTTTGATTCCTAAATCCATCACTTCGCTCCATACTTTGAAACAACAAACACACCACCCAACACCAGCAGGGTTCCCACCCCGATCCATGCGTTAAGTGGTTCATCCAATACCAACACGCCAAGCGTGATGGTGGCCATCGGTCCAATCATGCCTGTTTGCGCGGTCAAGGCCGCACCGATGCGCTCAATGGCCATCATGACCATCAACACCGGCGCCACGGTACAGGCCAACGCATTCAAGGCCGCCAGCCACAGCACCTCGTGCGGCACATCGGCGGCAGACAGGGGCCTGAGCAACAAGAACTGCGCAATGCAACACACACACGCCACGCTCGTGGCCCAGCCCACCAAACGCGTCGAGCCAATGCGCTGCACCAACTGACCGCTGTAAATCAGATACATCGCGTAAGTCAACGCACTGGCCAACACCAGCGACGTGCCCAAAGCCACATCAGTACCCGCCACCGTCAGCTCATGCGAGAACACCAGCAACACGCCGCTGTAACTCAGCGCCATGGCCCACATGCGAATGGGTTGAATGGGCTTCTTGAAAAACAACCAGCCCAGCACCACCACCATCGTGGGGTTGAGATACAGGATGAGCCGCTCTAAGCTGGCCGTGATGTATTGGAGCCCCAAGAAATCCAAAAAACTCGACAGGTAATAACCCACAAAGCCTAAGCCCATGATGCCCAACACATCGCGCCGCGTGAGTGGGTTGGCCTTGGCGTGCGCTTGCCGCTCCGACCACAGGCCCAGAGCAATAAAAAACGGCAGCGCGATCAACATGCGCAGCATCACCACGGTGACGGCATCCACGCCATAGCGGTACGACAGCTTGACGATGATGGCCTTGCCACTGAAGGCAATAGCGCCTGCGGCTGCAAGCAGCAAACCTGACAAAAAAGGGCGCGAAGAAAAGGTCATGCAATCGACGTTGGCCAAGGGAAAACGACGAGTTTATGTGAGCCGGCGCACAGGCCCTGTCGCAAACGCTCGTTACCATTGGAAGCATGTCATCGTTGGAACTCACCCTGCTGTATTTATGCGCTGCTGTCGCCAGCGTGGTGGGGTGTCGGTTGTTGCATTTGCCCGCCATGCTGGGCTATTTGTTTGCGGGCGTGGTGATCGGCCCGAACGCCTTGGCGCTGGCCAAAGACTCCGCGGCCATCGAGCACTTGGCTGAGTTTGGCGTGGTGTTTTTGATGTTCGTCATCGGCTTGGAATTCAACCTGCCCAAACTCATGCGCATGCGCAAACTGGTGTTTGGCTTGGGTCTGGGCCAAGTGGTGCTGACGCTGATTGGCGCGCTGTTTCTGAACATCGCGATAGGCCTGGCCATTCGACAGTTCGGGCACAGCTGGCAGGTCAGTTGGCAAACCGCCTTGGCCTTGGGCAGTGCCATGGCCATGTCGAGCACGGCGATTGTGGTCAAGCTCATGTCCGATCGCATCGAGATGGAGTCGCCGCACGGCCAGCGCGTGATGGGCGTGCTGTTGTTTCAAGATTTGGCCGTGGTGCCGCTGTTGGTATTGATTCCGGCCTTGGCCGACATGGCCGACCACAACCTGTGGCGCGTGCTGGGCATTGCGCTGCTCAAGGCCGCTGTGTTGGTGGGCTTGCTGTTGTGGGGTGGCCAACGCGTGATGCGCGAGTGGCTCAACTTGGTGGCACGGCGCAAGAGCGACGAGCTGTTCATGCTCAACCTCTTGTTCATGACCTTGGGCTTGGCGTGGCTCACAGAGTTAGCCGGCTTGTCGTTGGCCATGGGCGCCTTCTTGGCCGGCATGTTGATTGCCGAAACCGATTTCAAACACCAAGTGGAAGCCGACATTCGGCCTTTCCATGACGTGCTGCTGGGTCTGTTCTTCATCACCATCGGCATGAAACTGGACTGGGAAGTGATTCACGACAGTTGGGGCTGGGTGCTGTCGCTCAGCGTGTTGCCAGTGCTGCTCAAGGCCGGCTTGGTGTTTGGGCTGGCGCGGCTGCAAGGTGCTGCGGCGGGCGTGAGTTTGCGCACCGCCATTTATTTGGCGCAAGCCGGTGAGTTCGGCTTTGTGCTGTTGTCACTGAGTTTGCAAAACTCGCTAATTCCAGCATCGTGGATGAGCCCCATCTTGGCGTCCATGGTGCTGTCGATGATTGCCACCCCGTTTTTGGTGATGAACGCTGACCGCATCGTCAACCGCCTCATCAGCAACGACTGGCTCATGCAGTCGCTCGCGCTCACAGGCATGGCGCAGCGCACATTAAAAACCGAAAACCACGTCATCATTTGCGGTTACGGCCGCTGCGGCCACAGCTTGGTCGATTTGTTCAAGTCTGAAGGCATCGCCTACGTAGCCCTCGACTCCGACCCTGACAAAGTGCAAAGCGGGCGCAGCGCTGGCAACCATGTGGAGTTTGGCGACGCCACGCGTTTGGCCAGCCTCATGTCTGCCGGTTTGGTGCGCGCCTCGGCCGTGGTAGTGACCTACCCCGACACGCCCTCGGCCCTGAAAGTACTCGCATGGGCCACCGAGCATGCGCCCCAAGTGCCCGTGATTGTGCGCACCCACGACGACCACGATTTAGAACGTCTGCGCGCCGCAGGGGCCGCCGAAGTGGTGCCCGAAGTGTTGGAAGGTAGCCTCATGCTGGCCAGCCAAACCTTGGCCCACATTGGCATTCCGCTCAAACGCGTGATTCGTTTGGTACAAGGCCAGCGTATGACGCGCTACGCCATGATGCGCGACGCCATTCCCCCCAAAGACGACATCCCCGCGTAACGCAAGCGACTGCAGGCCCGCCAAGGCTGACTTAAAGTGGTCCGCAATGAAGACTCCTCTTGTGCGCCGCCTTGCGTTGGCCAAACACCGCACCCACCGCAAAGCCCAGCGTCTGCCCGTAGCGTGGCAAGGCATGTTGTGGATGGCCATGGGCGGCTTGATGTTCTCGCTGCTCAACACCATCGCCCGCGCCATTGCCTTGGAAATGGACCCCTTCCAAACCCAGTTTTTGCGTTACCTCTGCGGCTTGGTGGTCATGCTGCCCTTGGTATGGCGCTCCGGTTTTGCCGCCTACTGGCCCAAAGACATGAAAGGGCAGTTCTGGCGCGGCGGCGTGCACACCCTAGGGTTGATGTTGTGGTTCATCGCCCTGCCGCGCATTCCATTGGCCGACATGACGGCCATCAGCTTCACAGGCCCCATCTTCATCATGATCGGCGCGGGTTTGTTTTTGGGCGAGCCCATGCACCGCGACCGTTGGGTGGCCTCGCTGATTGGCTTTGCGGGCGTGCTGGTGGTGGTGGTGCCCAAGCTCTCAGGCGGAGGCGGGTGGTTTCACTTGGTCATGCTGGCTTCAGCCCCCGTGTTCGCCGCCTCGTTCTTGATCACCAAAGCCCTGACGCGGTATGAGAACGCGGGCGTGATCGTGCTGTGGCAAGCCTTGACCGTGACCGTGCTGAGCTTTCCGCTCGCACTGCCGCATTGGCAAGACCCCAGCGCGTGGCAATGGGTGGGCTTTTTTGCCGCAGGCATCTTGGGCACCACGGGCCACTACTGCCTCACGCGGGCCTTTGCCTTGTCTGATATTTCGGCCACCCAGTCGCTGCGCTTTCTCGACTTGGTGTGGGCCTCAGCCATGGGCTGGCTGGTGTTTGCCGACGTGCCCAGTCAGTCGACTTGGCTGGGTGCGTTGGTAATTTTGATGTCGACGGTTTGGATTGCGCGGCGCGAAGGTCGCCGCCCCATCAAGCCTCAGAACCCAAAAACGCCTGCCACTTGAGCAACGCGTCTTTCACCACGGCCAAGCTGAAACGGCCTTCGGGTTGGTCCCACCACTCGGTGTCTTCGGGGCCAATGTTGCTGGCGTTGAACTGAACACCCTCTGGGGTCAAGTTGACACACCACGCATCGCCATCGGCAAACCACTGCGGGCAGGTGCCCGCTTCAAGGTCCGCAACCGCTTCCACGATTTCTTGGCAACGCTCGGGATCATCCACATCGCTGGCGAGCCAACTGCAGATGAAGCGGTTCATCGGGTGAGCTTCATCCACGGTGGCATCGGGCGTGTCGTCGGGCGTCCATTCACAAAAGGGATAAAACACGCTGGCGGCTGAGCTGCCAGGCATGGGCAATTGTTCGGCGTCAAAAAAATGAAAAGTCATGGTGCGTCCTGTGGGCTCATTGGCGTTTGCTGTAAACGGGGTAGGCCGTGACGCGCGGGGCCAAGTAGCCCTCTACACGCACGCCGCTGGGGGTCAAAGCGCTCCACTTTTCCCCTCGTTTGGTTTTGGTCGGGCTGTTCCAAGCGGCATCTAACTCGGTGGTGATGCGCTCAGCCGTCCAGTCTTTGGGAAACATGGTGTTGAACATGGGTTGGCCGTTGCGGTCGGTTTTGGTCAACCATTGCCCAGGGCGCTGAGGATCGGCCATTTGCACATGGGCGCGGTACACGCCGGGGGCATCAGGCGCCGACTCGCTGCCAGGCACGATGCGCACATCGCCTTTGAGCAAGCTGTGGCCGCCCGTGGGCTCGCCGGTGCGACGGTTGAAGTCCGCGCCGAGGATGTGCGCCATGTCAATCGGACTGCTGGGGCTGAATGCCATCGCAGGGTTGAAACCGGCCCCCAAACCCATGACACCCACAACGGCGCAGAGCGCCAACTGACGAACCCATTGATGCAGCAATTTCATCACTTCCCTTTTTTGTCTTTCCATATGGAGGGGTGAGTTTAGGCGACGCACCGCAGGCGGCCACGCCGTGCGCTCAGTCACTTCCCCAACGCCACGCCTTCACGCCGGGGGTCGGCCACACTGACCCACACCGAGCGGCCATCACGCTGCTGACGCATCACCCCATGCACGCCGCTGGTCAGGGCTTGTGTGCGCACCGCCGTGCCGCGTGCACGCAAAGCATCAACCGTACTCGCCGTGAATCGCCCTGGCTCCAACACCAAAGGTCCACCGATCGAACCAAAATTGGGGCTGTCCACCGCCGCTTGGAATGACAAACCCTGCTCCAACACACCCAACAAAGTTTTGGTGGTGAAGTGAATGATCATCGCGCCACCGGGGCTGCCCACACTCATGAGCAACTGCCCCGTGGCCTTGTCAAACACCAAGGTGGGCGACATGGACGAGCGCGGGCGTTTGCCGGGTTGTACACGGTTGGCCACCGGTCGGCCTTGGACATCGCGTGGCACGAAGCTGAAATCGGTCAACTCGTTGTTGAGCAAGAAGCCTTTCACCATCTGCCGCGCGCCAAAGGCGTCTTCCAAGGTGGTGGTCATGGCCACGGCGCGGCCCTGTGCGTCGACGATGCTGAGGTGCGAGGTGCCCATTTCTGGCTGCTCGGCCATCGCAGAGAAATCTTGCGCAGCACGGGGCACGGGCTCGCCAGGGGCCACTTGCACAGCGGCCACGGGTTTGATCAGCTGGGCGCGTGACTTTAAATAATCAGGCTGCAACAAGCTCGACCAGTCGCCCCCCGGTGCGGTGACGAAATCGGGGTCGGCCACATACTGCGCACGGTCCGCAAAGGCCAAGCGTGACGCTTCGTTGTAAGTGTGAAGCCACGAGGCATCCGGCCCACCTGCTGGCCAAGCTTGTCCAGCCACGGAGGTGTGAGGCAGCATGCCCAAAATTTGCGCCATCGCCAGCGTACCTGAACTGGGAGGCGGCGCGCCGCAGATGCGGTACAAAGCTGAAAATTGAGAGGAACCGTTGCCGTTGCCTTGAGCTGGTACTTGCGTTAGCGCTGCACCAGTGCCTGCCTGATTTGCCAATGCATCAAAGCACAAGGGCTCGCGCACTTTGGCTTTGTAGCTCGCCAAATCACTCAGCTGCAAACGACCAGGATTGCTGGGGTGCTGCTGCACTTTGTCCACGATGGCCTGCGCCACCTCGC
Source organism: Comamonadaceae bacterium (assembly GCA_947371915.1). Classification (GTDB taxonomy): domain Bacteria; phylum Pseudomonadota; class Gammaproteobacteria; order Burkholderiales; family Burkholderiaceae_C; genus Limnohabitans. Next base: position 10,917 of record CANBRM010000002.1, read on the forward strand.
CGCGGTAGAACGCAGAAACCCCTTCAGTGGCGATGCGTTGCAACACATTCGCCAATTCAGGGTTGCGCAGCAAATATCCAACAGGATGAGGGGCGATAGACGCTTGATCTGAAACGTGTGTTGCGCCTTGGGTTGAGCTTTCAATCGGGGCTTGCGCTTGGTAAAAATAAGCGCGCGCAACAGGGTCCAAGCGCAAATAGGCATCAGCCTTGAGTTGCGCATGCAAGCGTGAACTGATCGCAACGCCCTCGCGCGCAAGGCGAATAGCGGGCTCAAACAAACGCGACCACGGCAGGACGCCATGCTGCTGATGTGCCTGCGCCAGCATCTGCAACACACCCGGCGTGCCCACTGAACGCCCGCCCACCACGGCCTTGTGAAAGGCCAAGGGCTGACCCGCGTCATCCAACAAAGCTTCTTCGGTCACCGCCGATGGTGCGGTCTCTCGACCATCAAACACTTGCACCTTAGTGCCCGCCGCATGAACCAAAAATGCACCGCCACCCAAGCCGCTGGATTGGGGCTCGACCAAGCCCAACACCATCTGCACCGCCACCGCGGCATCGACGGCGGACCCGCCAGCTTGCAGCATCTCCACACCCGCTTGGGTGGCCAAGGGGTGCGCAGCGGACACGGCAAAACGCTTTGTGACGACCTCAATTTTGGACGTCAAGCCGGTGGCGATTTCAGGCTGCAGCGGTGCGGATAAGGCGCTAGATGCCTCGCTCGATGAGGCTGTCGGCAAAGCCACCGAAACGGCCGCAACAGTCTTTGACTCAAACTGCGGAGACCACGCCTGACACCCCACCAAAACCAGCAGCGCCAACACAGAGGCGATGCGCTGCGCCTGCATCAGAACCCAGCGACCAACCCGTCGCGGCGTGCATCGCTGGCGGCCACGTAGCCCCCGACCTTGGGATCACCCGCGCGCCAGATGAATTGGCCTGCGCCGAAGTCTTGGTAGCTGTCGTTGATGACACCCACTTGGTGACCACGGGCCTGCAAGCCCGCGGCCGTCTCGGCGTTCAAGCTGGCTTCGACGTTGATCTCCATGCCCACGTTGTAGCGCCAGCGCGGTGCGTCGCAAGCGGCTTGCGGGTTTTGTCCGTAGTCCAGCATGCGCACCAAGGTTTGCATGTGGCCCTGGGGTTGCATGTTGGCCCCCATCACGCCGTAGCTCATGACTGGCTGGCCGTCTTTGCTGAGGAAGGCTGGAATGATGGTGTGGAAGGGGCGCTTGCCCGGTGCGACCAAGTTGGCGGGGTTGTGTCCCTTGGCATCCAAGCTGAAACCGTGACCCCGGTTTTGCAAACTTACGCCGAACGTGGGCTCCACGCAGCCCGAGCCAAAGCCCATGTAATTGCTTTGGATGAAGCTCACCATCATGCCGTTTTCGTCGGCGGTGGTGAGGTAGATGGTGCCGCCTTTGACGGGGTTGCCCGCACCAAAGTCTTGTGCCTTGCCCAGGTCGATCAATTGCGCACGCTGCTTGAGATAAGCGGGGTCCAACATTTGCGCAGGCGTGACTTCCATGGCGCTGGGCTCGGCCACGTAGCGGTAGACGTCGGCAAAGGCGAGCTTCATTGCTTCGATTTGCAAATGCTGCGAGTCCACACCGTCCACCGCCAAGCTGGCCAAGTCGAAATTTTCCAAAATGCCCAGCGCGATCAGCGCCGCAATCCCTTGGCCATTGGGCGGAATTTCGTTCAAGGTGTAGCCACGGTAGTTTTGTGCAATGGGTGTGACCCACTCCGCTTTGTAGTTGGCAAAGTCACGCGCCGTGATGCTGCCACCGTGCTGCGCAGAAAACTTCTCAATCGCCTGCGCGATCTCGCCGCCGTAAAACGCTTGGCCTTTGGTTTTGGCAATCGCACGCAAACCCCGCGCTGCGCCCGGGAACTTGAACAGCTCGCCCACGCGAGGCGCACGCCCCCATGGCAAAAAGCTTTGCGCAAAACCGGGTTGGCTTTGCAGTTCTGGCGTGGCAGCGGCCCACTTTTGCTGCACCACCACGGGCAGCAAGTAGCCGCGCTCTGCAATTTCGATGGCGGGCTGCATCAGGTCTTCAAAAGGCAACTTGCCAAAGCGCTCGCTCAACGCCACCCAGCTGCCCACGGCGCCGGGCACCGTGACCGAATCCATGCCGCGCTTGGGCGGCGTTTTAGCGCCGTCACCGTATTTGCGGTGAAAGTAATCGGGCGTCCACGTTTGTGGGGCTTGGCCGGAGGCATTGAGGCCATGCAGTTCTTTGCCATCCCACAAAATGCAAAACGCGTCGGAACCCAAACCATTGCTCACGGGCTCTGTCAGCGTTAACGCTGCCGCAGCGGCAATGGCGGCGTCAACGGCATTGCCGCCTTGCCACAGCATGCGTAAACCCGCTTGCGCGGCCAAAGGGTGCGAGGTGGACACCACGTTGCGGGCAAACACGGGCAAACGGGTAGAGGTGTAGGGGTTATTGAAATTGAAATTCATGTCTTAAATACCTTGTTATGTAAACGTCGCATAGAACACCAAACCAGAAAACCGACAAAGGGCAAGGCACACGCCGCCGTGATGTCAGCCGCAAAAGGCCAACCGAACTTCTCGGCACCTTTGGCCAAGTAGCTCACCAAGCCCGTGAAGTAATAGGTGATGGCCGCCACCGACAAACCTTCCACCGTGGACTGCAATTTGAGTTGCACATCTTGGCGTTGGTTCATCGTGGCGAGGAGTTGTTGGCTGCTCAATTGCTGCTCAAAGTCCACGCGCGTGCGCAACAAGTTGCTCATGCGTGAGACACGTTCGGACAGCGCATTTTGACGCCGCGCTGCCCAGTCACACGTGCTGCGCGCCGGTGACAAACGACGTTCCATGAACTCACCAATGGTCTGCATGCCAGGCATGCGCGACTCGGCGATGTCTCGGATACGGCGATCGACCAATTCAAAATAAGCCCGTGTGGCCGAAAAGCGTGAATGGGTGGCGGCGTATTGCCCCTCCACCTCGCCCGCCAAACGGGTCAAGCGGTCTAACAGCCCCGCTTCATCGGCGCGCGCAGCGCTGCGTATGGCCTGCGCCAAATCGGCCAACTCACGCTCCGCATCGGCCAACACCTGCGACGCTTCGCGAGCCGCTGGCAAGCCCAAGGAGGCCGCCATGCGATAGGTCTCGATTTCGAGCAATTGCTGCACCAAGCGGCCTTGGCGACGCGGGGTCAGCGAGCCTGTCATCAACAGCACGCGTGAGTAACCATCGGGGTGCAACTGAAAATCGGTGTACACCTCGCCATGCCCCTCGGCCACGGTCGAGGCGACCAAGGTGTCTTCGTGCAAGAGTTGAGGCAGCAGCGTGTGAACATCTAACCCGCTCGGTGCCAGCAACCACACATGCAAGCGCGCCAAGCACGCCCCCGGCAAATCTGCCAACCAAGCCTGAGGCACGGCTTGAACGGCGGTCATGGGGTGGGTGGGGTTCAACGCCACGTCGCTCGCGGGCCGCATGAAGGTCCACGACACAAACTCAGTGTGCAGCTCCCAGCGCAGACGGAATGCACCTAAGTCCACACGCATGTGGTTGGTGTGATCGTCAGGAGCTGGCAGATGGTGGTCCAACAACAGACGCGACAAATGCGCGCGACTGGCTTGCGCACTGGCTCGGTCGACCCACATCACCACATGCGAAATGGCCAAGGGCGCTTGCATAGGTTCAGGCGGTCGGGCATGCACTTCGTTGTGCAAGGCCTGTCTTTGAAGGTGCTCCATCGTCAACAATCTTTCAGTGTGGGTAGATTTTGGCGCATTCAAGTTGGATCACCATGCAAAACGGCACCCGAAGGTGCCGTTTTAAAGGTCAAAACTGAATGAACAGAATTACTCTTCCACGAAGGCTTCTTCGCGTTTGGACTTGATCGATGGCAACAGCACAATCACCAAGAGCAGCGCAGCTGCAGCCAACAGGCCGGCAGAGAGAGGACGTGTACCAAACACGGTCCAGTCACCACGCGACAGCAGCAAAGCGCGGCGCAGGTTTTCTTCCATCATTGGCCCGAGGATGAAGCCGAGCAACAAAGGCGCAGGCTCCACACCCAGCTTGACGAAGGTATAGCCCACGAAGCCAAAGGCCGCGACCATCCAGATGTCAAAGGTGTTGTTGTTGGTCGAGTACACACCAATCGCGCAGAACAGCACGATGGCGGGGAACAAGAAGCGGTAAGGCACCGACAACAACTTGATCCACATGCCGATCAAAGGCAGGTTCAGAATCACGAGCATCAAGTTACCAATCCACATCGAGGCAATCAGACCCCAGAACAACTCAGGGTTGCTGGTCATCACCTGTGGGCCGGGTTGGATGTTGTGAATGGTCATCGCACCCACCATCAAAGCCATCACAGCGTTGGGTGGAATACCCAAGGTCAGCAAGGGAATGAAGGAAGTTTGAGCACCGGCGTTGTTGGCCGACTCAGGCGCCGCCACACCGCGGATATTGCCTTGACCGAATGGCACTTCGCCTGGACGCAGCTTGGTTTTCTTCTCGATGGTGTAAGCCGCAAACGCAGCCAACAACGCACCGCCACCAGGCAGCACGCCGAGGATAGAACCCAAAGCCGTACCGCGAATGACCGCAGGCAGCATGTTCTTGAAGTCTTCCTTGGTGGGGAACAAACCTTCCACCTTGGCCGTGAACACTTCGCGTTCGTCTTCGGGTTGCGACAAGTTCGAGATGATCTCGCCGTAACCGAACACGCCCATCGCCACCACCACAAAGCCCACACCGTCGGTGAGTTCGGGGATGTCAAAGCTGAAACGTGCGACACCCGAGTTGACGTCGGTACCGATCAAGCCCATCAAGAGGCCCAACACGATCATGGCAATCGCTTTGAGCAACGAGCCCGAAGCCAACACCACTGCGCCGACCAAGCCCAAGATCATGAGCGAGAAATATTCAGCAGGGCCAAACTTGAACGCGAGTTCTGTCAAAGGAGGCGCAAAGGCCGCCAAGATCAACGTACCCACAGAACCGGCGAAGAACGAACCCAAGCCAGCAGCTGCCAACGCGGGGCCCGCACGGCCTTTACGAGCCATTTGGTAACCGTCAATCGTGGTGACCACCGATGACGATTCACCGGGCAAGTTCACCAAAATCGCGGTGGTTGAACCACCGTATTGAGCGCCGTAATAAATACCGGCCAACATGATCAGCGCGGACACTGGGGGCAGCGCGTAAGTGGCGGGCAACAACATGGCGATGGTCGCCACGGGGCCGATGCCTGGCAACACGCCAATCAGCGTACCCAAGATACAGCCAATCAAGGCATACATCAGGTTAATGGGCGTGAACGCCACACCAAAGCCCAATGAGAGGTTTGCAATCAAATCCATTTTTTATTCTCCTGAGCTCAACCGGTGATGAAGGTAGGCCACACGGGCATCTGCAGTTTCAGCAGCACGATGAACGCCAAGTAGCTGCCCACCGACAAGATCGTGGCAAGTAACAGCACTTCTTTGAGCACAAACGTGTCGCCTGCTTTGCTGGCGATGATGACCAAGGCAAAAATCGCCATGATCAAACCCATTGCTGGCAGACCAATGCTGGGCAAACCGCCCAACAAAATACCAAAGGCCACGTTGGCACCCAGCACGTAGCAAATGGGTTTCCAAGCGAATTTACCCACTTTGTCACCATCTTCTGCATGCTCGACGAGCGAGTAAAACATGATGAACCCACCCAGAACCGCTAAGAAAATACCCAGCAGCAAAGGGAAGTAGCCAGGGCCCATGCGAGCGCCTGTGCCGACCGTGTAGTTAGTGGCGCCCCAGGCAAAACCACCACCGACCAATGCGAACATCAGGCCGGAGAAAAAGTCTTTTTGACTTTTGATCATTTCGTCTCCTCAAACAAAACTGCGAAAGTGCGCAAATTGTGAGGGGCTAAACCCAGACGAAAGATGTGGGTTACACCTACGTTAGAAACCTGTGCGACAAGGGGTAAACCCTATATTTATGCGGGTTTCAAGGGTTTGAAGACCCGCAACCACTTGGTCGCGGGCAGCGATGGCCAGCGGGCTTGAATCGCCTCGGCGCGGGCCATCAATTCGGCGCGTTTGACAGACGTTGGCGTGCGTTGGGCCAACACAATGGTGTTGCCCTCACGTGTGGGCTTGAAGGCCCACAACGCATCTGCACCAAAAGCAGCTGCCATCTTTTCCACGCTTTGCGCAAAACTGGAGCTGCGGCCAAACAGGTTGACAGTCATACAACCCTCGTCAGTCAACAAGCTGCGGCAATTGGCATAAAACTCGGCGCTATCCAGCACGGGAGACGCAGCTTCGTGGTCGTACAAATCGACCTGCAAGGCGTCAATCTGGCCGCGCCAGTGATCGTGTTTGGCCACCTCGGCGGCGTCGCCCAACACCACTTGCAGCTTGGCGCTGTCGGCGGGCAGTTTGAACCACAATCGGCAGGCGGCCACGACTTGCGGGTTGATCTCGATCGCCGTGGTTTTCATGCGCAATTGCTTGAACGAAAACTTGGTCAACGCTGCCGAGCCCAAGCCCAGCTGCATGGCGTGGCGTTTGCCAACTTGGTCGATGTCGACAAACAACAGCCACGCCATCATGCGTTGCACGTATTCCAGATCGATGTCAAAAGGCTTGTCGATGTTCATCGAGCCTTGCACCCACGGGGTGCCCAAATGCAAGTAGCGGGTGTCGCCGTAATCGGAGAAATTGACTTCGGGGAGTTGGAGTTTTTTCTTGGTCGCCATGTTGTTCTTTCTTTACTCGGCCATGCCTTCAATCACAAAGCGCACGCGCTTGTTGCCTTGCCATTCATCGGCTTCAAGGCGGAAGGCCAAGTGCGCCACGGCAGGCAGCGGGTCCAGGCGACCAAACCAAATGCCATCCACGGGCTGACCTTGGTGGCGCAGCTTCAAGGCCAAATGTTTCTCACCCACCAGACGCTGCCCCAACACCTCAATGTTTTCGCTGAAGGTGGGTGGCGCAAAGCCTTGACCCCACACCTCGCGGGCCAGTGTGTCGGCCAGCTCGGGGCGGCGGTACTCGGCCAGCAAGGGGCCATCGGTTTCTAAGCGACGTTGCAAGGTGGCCGCGTCCAGCCACTCGGCGGCGACTTGCTGCAAGGCTTCTTCAAAGGTGGCGAGGTTGTCCTCTTCCAAGGTGCAGCCTGCGGCCATGGCGTGCCCCCCAAAGCGCAGCAACACGCCGGGGTGACGCTTGGCCACCAAGTCCAGCGCATCACGCAAATGAAAGCCGGGAATGGAGCGGCCCGAACCTTTGAGCTCATGCCCCTTGCCCGCCGCTTGGCTGGGCGCGAACACAAACGTGGGGCGGTGGTGCAAATCTTTGAGTTTGGAAGCGACGATGCCGACCACGCCTTCGTGAAAGTCGGGGTCGAACACACACAACGCCGAGGGTGGCTCCTCTTCGGGGTCGAACATTTCTTGGGCGAGTTCGAGCGCTTGCTCGCGCATGTCGCCTTCAATCTCGCGACGCTCGCGGTTGATGCGGTCGAGCTGGGTGGCCAACTCGGTGGCACGGCCCACATCGTCGGTGGTGAGGCACTCAATGCCCAGCGTCATGTCAGACAAACGGCCTGCCGCATTGATGCGTGGCCCCAGCGCAAAGCCAAAGTCTTGCGACGTGCAAGTCGCGCTTTGACGGCCCGAGGCGACAAACAAGGCGCTCATGCCAGCGGGCATTTGCCCCTTGCGCACACGCGCCAAACCTTGCGCCACCAAACGGCGGTTGTTCGCGTCGAGCTTGACCACATCGGCCACGGTGCCCAAAGCCACCAAGGGCAACAAGGTGTCGAGCTTGGGCTGCTGTTCGGCGGTGAACACGCCGCGCTTGCGCAATTCCGCACGCAACACCAACAGCACATAAAACATGACGCCCACACCGGCGAGCGACTTGCTCTCGAAGGTGCAACCGGGCTGGTTGGGGTTGACGATGGCGTCAGCCTCGGGCAACACGGCGGCAGGCAAATGGTGGTCCGTGACCAGCACTTGCAAGCCCAAGGCGCGGGCGGTGGCAACACCATCGACGCTGGCAATGCCGTTGTCCACGGTGATGAGCACATCCGCGCCACTGGCTTTGACGCGCTCGGCAATCGGGGGCGTGAGGCCGTAGCCGTCTACCACGCGGTCGGGCACGATGTAGCTCACCTGACGTGCGCCCAGCAAGCGCAGGCCACGCACGGCGACGGCGCAGGCGGTGGCGCCATCGCAGTCATAGTCGGCCACGATGCAGAGCTTTTTGTCGGCAGCCATCGCATCGGCCAGCAACACGGCGGCGGCTTCGATGCCCTTCAAGCTGGTGGGAGGCAGCAAATGCGCCAGCGCCACGTCAAGGGTGGTGGCTTGGCTGATGCCGCGCGCTGCATACAAACGCGCCAGCAAAGGGTGCACACCCGCTTGCTCAAGGGACCAAATGCTGCGTGGCGGCATGTCACGGGGAATGAATTGCATGGGGCTCAGTCTTTCAAGGGCGCAACGGCCAACACAGTGTCTAAAGAAATCGGGGCGAAGCGCTGGCGCACGCGTTGCCAAAGGGTGGGTGCGGCGCTGTCGTAAACCTGAAATTCATGCTCGCCGCACAACACCAAACGCTGAGGCTCACCCGCTGCCACGCGAGCCAACAAGGGGGCGATGACCTCGGCATCCACCGATTGCCACGCTTCCAGCCAGCCGATGAAGTCTTGCTGCAAGGCGCTGCTGCGCAGGGTCTGAACCACGGTGGGCGCTTGACGCACAAGCTTTGCATCTGCCAAAGCACCCGTGCCGTGCACCCAAAAAGAATTGATGGTCAAACGGCGGTTGTCGTTGACGGGGTGGGTGTAGAGCAACATTTGCATTTCGTTTTGCAAACGACGCACCAGCTGTGCCGCGGGGCTCAAACGCTCAGCCCCTGTTTCGCAGCCCACCAACCACGGGTCGATGTTGCGGCCAATCACCCGATCCAAACTCGCCGTGCGCAGCTCGGCGAATAAGGGAGATCGCGCCAGCCATTGGCCCGGTTTGTAGGCGAAAAGGTCGATGCCGTCTTCCGCAAAAAACGGCTGCATCGCCTTGAACAAGACAACATCGGTGTCGGCGTCCAGCGCCAAATGCGCGGGGTCGCCCAAGGTTACTTGGCCATTGCTGACGTGCCAATTGCACAGGCTGATAAAGGCCCAACCATCACTTGAATCTTGCGCCGCACGCGCCGCCCACGGCAACCCGCCATCCACCATCGGCCAACCCAAAAGCTGCCCCCAAGCCCGCTCATGCGGGGGGGTCAAGGTGGCGAGCAAGGGTTCAGTGGGCGCGTCAACCGCCACCGCCACGCGTTGGGACAACGTCAGCCATTGACGCAGGTGGGGCAGCGCTTGCTGGGCCAAGACACCCGCCTCAGGGCCTTGGGCCGACCAAAGCGAGAAAGGCAGCAGCGTGGTGGGGCGCGGGGAATCAAAAATCTCAAGGGGCATGGGCCTGATTGTCCGTGATGGACAACCCAGCGAGGTTTGTCATCGCCCGCGCATGCGGTGCGCCATGGGGACAACCAGCCCAGTGACACAATGACGCTCGTCATGAACAGCACCTCCTCCAAACTCCCCTACGAACTTCTGATCGGCTGGCGCTACACGCGCGCGGGCCGAGTGGCTGGGCGCAATGGCTTTATTTCCTTCATCTCCGGCGTGTCCATGCTGGGCATCGCGCTGGGCGTGGCGGCCCTCATCATCGTGTTGAGCGTGATGAATGGCTTTCAAAAAGAGGTGCGCGACCGCATGCTGGCCGTGGTGGCACACATTGAATTGCTCTCAACAGGTGGCGAAGGCTTTGCCGATGTGAATGCGGTCATGGCCCAAGCCAAACGCAACGCATCGGTCGTGGCCGCCGCGCCGTTTGTGGCGCAACAAGCCTTGATGGCACGTGGCGACGACATGCGCGGCGCCTTGGTGCGCGGCATTGAGCCCGAACTCGAAACCCAAGTGACCGACTTCACCTTGCAATTGCCCCCAGACGTTCGAAGCGCGTTGACGGCGGGCAGCTTCAACGTGGTGCTGGGCGGCGAACTGGCCCATGCCTTGGGCGTGCGCGTGGGCGACCGCGTGACGCTGGTGGCGCCTGGCGGCCAATTGACGCCCACGGGCGTGATGCCACGATTGAAACAATTGAATGTCGCCGGTCTGTTTGACTCCGGCCATTACGAATACGACGCCACCTTGGTGTTGATGCACATTGAGGACGCGCAGCGCATCTTCCGCCTCGAGTCCCCCAGCGGCGTGCGCCTCAAACTCAAAGACGGCCAACAAGCACGCAGCGTGGCCAGCGAATTGGCCGTGAGCTTCGGCCCAGACGTGATCGTGCGCGATTGGACCCGCCAAAACCGCACCTGGTTTGCAGCGGTACAGGTTGAAAAACGCATGATGTTCATCATCCTCACCCTCATCGTGGCGGTGGCTGCGTTCAACCTCGTCACCACCTTGGTGATGACGGTGACCGACAAACGCGCCGACATTGCCATCTTGCGCACTTTGGGTGCCAGCCCGCGCAGCATCATGGGCATTTTTGTGGTGCAAGGCGCTACCGTTGGCGTGCTCGGCACCTTGGGCGGATTGCTGATGGGCTTGGGTGTGGCCTGCAACATCGACGTGATCGTGCCCGCAATTGAAAACGCGCTGGGTGCGAGCTTTTTGCCGCGTGACATTTACCTCATCAGCCGCATGCCCAGCGACCCACAAGCCGCCGACATTTGGCCCATCGCCTTGATTTCGTTGGCGATGGCTTTTGTGGCCACGATTTACCCGAGCTGGCGCGCCAGCCGTATCAACCCCGCACAGGCGTTGCGCTATGAATAACGAACCCAGCGCCATGAACCCTGCCATGTCTGCCACCCCACCCGTGTTGACTGCCCGCAACCTGAGCCGCCGTTTCACCGAAGGCCCCTTGGATGTGACGGTGCTGCAAAACATTCACCTGGACATTCACGCAGGCGAAACCGTGGCCATCGTCGGCACTTCAGGCTCGGGCAAAAGCACGCTGCTGCATGTGTTGGGCGGCTTGGACACGCCCAGCACGGGACGCGTGTCGCTGATGGGCCGCGATTTGCAGGGCCTGAGCGCCACCGAGCTGGGCGATTTGCGCAACCAGCACTTGGGCTTTGTTTACCAGTTTCATCACCTCTTGCCCGAATTCACCGCACTCGACAACGTGGCCATGCCGCTGTGGATTCGCCGTATGGACCGCGCAGCCGCCAGCGCACATGCACAAGCCATGTTGGAGGCTGTGGGCTTAGGCGCACGCCTGCACCACCGCCCCTCCGAGTTGTCGGGTGGCGAACGTCAGCGCGTGGCCATTGCGCGCGCCTTGGTCACCCGCCCAGCGTGTGTGCTGGCCGACGAGCCAACGGGCAACCTCGACCGCCACACCGCCGACCAAGTGTTCGCGCTGATGCTGCAATTGGCCCGCGACCAAGGCACGGCCTTTGTGCTGGTCACCCACGACGCCAGCTTGGCCGCACGCTGTGACCGACAGCTGCAACTCAGCATCGGCCAACTGTCGCAATGAAACAACAAAGTTAACATTTACAAATAAATTTATTACTTAGTATTACTTTTTTGCGTTTTTAGTGTCTAATTCGTTACATGAACGGATTCAAAGACTTTTACGCAGTGCTGGGCGTGGCCCCCGCGGCAGCCCCCGAGGTGATTCGGGCGGCCTACCGTGCGTTGGCATTGCGTCACCACCCCGATCGCCACGCGCACCGCGCGATGGACGGCTCGGTGATGGCCGGTCTGAACAAAGCCTACGAAATCTTGTCGTGCCCCGAGCGCCGTCGTGCTTACGACCAATGGCGTCACAGCGTGCACATTCAATTTGCCGCTGAACGCATCAACGCCTACCAAAGCCAAATCGTGACATCACGCCGCACAGCACCGGTGGTGTTGACCACGTACGACCGACGCGGTCGTTTGCACGCTTACGCCTGATTCAGGCATTTAGAGGCGCCGCTTCACCTCAGCCATTGAACAAACGCCCACGCGCGTTTTGCGTGATGGCCGCCACACACGGATGGCTGATGCGCCGCTCCACCGACACCGCAAAAAACTCCTCCACCAGCTCGTCGCTTCGGCCCAACACTTCAACGCCGTAATGCGCCACGGTTTCAGCCTCCAACACGCTGGGCGACATGAACACCCCGCGCCCCTCACGCCCAAACGCGGTCATCAAAGCGCCATCGTCAAACTCCCCCACCACACGCGGCTGAATGTGGTGCTTGACCAACCACCCTTCCAACTGCTGACGCACAGACGACGCAGCCCCTTGAATCAGCATGGGCGCGTTGTGCAAACACTGGGGGAACTCACCTTGCAAGGTGGCTTTGAGCGCGGGTGTGCAAAAGAAACTCATGGGCGTGCTGCCCAAGGCATGGTTGAACGCTTTCACGCTGATGCGCCGTGACAGGGGCTCATCGGCAATCACCAAATCGAGTCTGTGCAAGGCCAGCTGCGCCAACAGGTCGGGAAACTTGCCTTCGCTGCCAATCAAGCGCACTGGCTGGGCGATCGACATGGCGGGCTCCAACAAGCGGTAGGCCACCGATTTGGCCACCGAATCGGCCACACCAACCCGAAAATCCAAGGTGCGCATGTCGTTGCCGGCCTGACGCATGGCGCTTTGCAGTTCTGCACCGAGGTTAAAAATACCATCGGCGTAGCCCAACGCGGTGCGGCCATCGTCGGTCAACTCCAGCTGACGACCGCTTTTTCGAAACAACTGACGACCCAAACTGTCTTCGAGCAACTTGATCTGGCCTGACAAGGTCTGCGGTGTGGTGTGCAGCTGCTCGCCCGCACGCATCACGCCGCCCGCACGGGCTGTGACCCAAAAATAATAAAGGTGCTTGAAATTCATGGTGACTATCTTGATTATTCGTTTTTAACGAAGTAATTAAACCAAAAATACGAATTTACACGAAGTGTTTTCATGTCTAAAGTTCGGACATCGGGCATCATTTGCCTGAGATCGAACAAAGGAGTTTGAAATGCGTTTAAGTACCAAAAGCAGATTTGCCGTCACCGCCATGATTGATGTGGCTTTGCGCGAGGCCCAAGGCCCTGTCGCCTTGGCCGCCATCAGCACACGTCAACACATCTCGCTGTCCTACTTGGAGCAGCTGTTCAGCAAATTGCGCAAAGAAGCGCTCGTCGAAAGTACGCGTGGCCCGGGCGGCGGCTACACCCTGGCCCGTGCAGCGCAAAGCATCAGCGTGGCAGACATCATCAGAGCCGTCGATGCAGACGCCAACCATGCCCTCGACCAACAACAGGACGCCGATGGCAGCAGCCTGCTCACCCACGATCTGTGGAACAACCTGAACCAAAAAATGGTGGACCACCTGTCGTCCATCACCCTGCGTCAACTGATGACCGAATCATTGGCTAAAGGCGCGAATGTCGAAGCACGCCCTGCTGGCAAGCGCGGCATTTTTGTGCAACGCGACGCCAAGCCCTTCAAAGTGAACGCCCCCAACTCAGTGTTCGCCTTGGGTGCAACACTGGCGACATCACGCTGATCCAGCGCAAGCACACGCGGCGCGTGACACACCACGCCGTCGCCCCTGTTGGCCTCTCTTCGCCCGTTGAGCGAGTTTGGTACGCTGTGCCACATGCCCTCATGGATTGACACGCACTGCCACCTCGACGCCGCCGAGTTTGCCCCCGACCGCAGCGCGATGCGTGAACGTGCACGCGCCGCAGGGCTGGCGCACTGCGTGATCCCTGCCGTGGCCGCGGCCAATTTTGAAACCGTGCGCCACTTGGCTCACACCCAAGGCGACCGATACGCTTTAGGCATTCACCCGCTTTACACGCCGCAAGCCACGCCAGAACACTTGGAGCAACTCGACGCTGCCTTGCACGCACACCGCGACGACCCGCACTTGGTCGCCGTGGGCGAAATTGGTTTGGATGGCTTTGTGCCCAGCCTCAACACACCAGAAGCCTTGGCGCAGCAGCGGCTTTTTTACACAGCGCAACTTGAACTCGCCCAGCGCCACCAGCTGCCGGTGATCTTGCATGTGCGCCGCTCAGCAGATTGGCTGTTGCAAGGCTTACGTAAAACACGGGTTTCGGGCGGCATTGCCCACGCCTTCAACGGCAGCTTGCAACAAGCCCAAACGTTCATCGCCTTGGGCTTCAAATTAGGGTTTGGCGGGGCCTTGACCTACGAGCGCGCTTTGCAATTGCGACGCTTGGCGACGGAACTGCCGCTGTCTGCGCTGGTGCTCGAAACCGATGCCCCCGACATTCCCCCACATTGGCTCTACGCCACGGCCGAGCAACGCGCGGCCGGCACACCCCAAGGCCGCAACGAACCGGCTGAGTTGCCGCGCATCGCCCAAGTTTTGGCTGATTTGCGTGGCATTTCGCTGACCGAGCTGGCCGCTGTCACCACGGCGAACGCGCGTGCCGCCTTACCGCGCCTACAATTCTCAGTGTGAGTACTTCTATCCTGAACGCCGATTTGCACTGTCACTCTGTGATGTCCGACGGCACCCTGACCCCCGAACAACTCGCCGGACGCGCCAAGGCCAACGGCGTCGAGTTGTGGTCCTTGACCGACCATGACGAAATCAGCGGCCAAGCTCGCGCCATTGCGGCGGCTCAGGCGCAGGGCATGAAGTACCTCACCGGCACCGAAATCTCGGTCACCTTCGCCAACAAAACCGTGCACATCGTCGGTTTAGGCTTTGACCACACCAACGCGGCCTTGATCGAAGGCCTGCACAAAACACGCGGCGGTCGCAGCGAACGCGCTCAAGAAATGGCCGAAGGCTTGGCCCAAGTCGGTATTTATGGGGCCTTCGAAGGCGCGCTCAAATTTGTGGGCAACCCCGAGCTGATTTCGCGCACACACTTTGCACGCTTTTTGGTTGAAAGCGGTGCCTGCCAAGACACCCACGAGGTGTTTCGCAATTACCTGACCGAAGGCAAACCCGGCTTTGTGCCGCACCGCTGGGCCACGCTCAAAAACGCGGTGCAATGGATCACCGAGGCCCAAGGCATGGCGGTGATCGCCCACCCGGGCCGCTACGACTTCACGGCAAACGAAGAGTACGCCTTGTTCACCGAATTCAAAGCGCACGGTGGCCAAGGGGTTGAAGTGGTCACCGGCAGTCACACCGTGCCTGAATACACGGAATACGCCGACATGGCCCGCGAGTTCAACCTGTTCGCCTCACGCGGCAGCGATTTCCACAGTCCGGATGAAAGCCGCATCGATTTAGGCACCTTGCCTTGGCTACCCGGCCAGCTCACCCCCGTTTGGGACGCGCTGGCGCACCGCATTCAGTGATGAAACACCCCGCCCACGGCGCCTTCGCAGGCATGACTTACGCCGTGATCGCCATGGCGTGCTTCGCGGTACTGGACACCACCAACAAATTTTTGATCGCCAGCGTGCCCTTGCTGATGGTGCTGTGGTTTCGCTACACCTTCCAAGCCGTGGCCACCACCGCTGTGATGTGGCCGCGTCGCGGCATGGGCATGTTTCAAACCGGCAGCTTCAAGCTGCAAATGCTGCGGGGGCTGCTGCTGCTCATTTGCAGCGTGCTGGGCTTTGCCAGCTTGCAGCGCATGCCCGTGGCTGAGTTCAGCGCCATCGCCATGCTGACGCCGCTGGCCGTCACATTTCTGGCCCGTTTTGTGATGAAAGAGCACGTCTCGCGCCTGCGCTGGCTGTTTGTGGTGGGCGGCTTGGGCGGCGCGCTGCTGATCGTGCGCCCCGGCGGCAGCATGGACACCAGCGCGGCTTGGTTACCGCTGACCATGGTGGTGGCCTACGCCAGCTTTCAAACCTTGACCAGCCACATGGCCAAAACGGAAAGCCCCGTCACCATGCACATTTACACCGGCTGGGTGGGCTTTGCCATCGCGTCGGTGTTGGTCCTGAGCGCTTGGACCACCGACCTCACCCAGACCCAATGGCTGCTGATGTGCCTGATTGGCTTTGCGGGCACCTTGGGTCATTACCTGCTGATCATTGCGTTCTCGAAGGCCCCCGCTGCCAGCGTGACGCCTTTTCTGTACAGCGGCATTGGTTTTGCCACCTTGGGCGGTTGGTTGGTGTTTGCCTACGTACCCGACCGCATTGCCGTGCTGGGCATGCTGCTGATTGCCCTGTGCGGCTTAGGCGCAGGCTGGCTCAGCCAGCGCGAACATGCCCGCGCCCACAAACGTTGAGTTGACATGGCCCAGTTTCTTCAAGTTCACCCTGACAACCCGCAACCGCGCTTGCTCAAACAAGCCGTGGCCTTGCTGGAACGCGGCGGTGTGCTGGCCGTGCCCACCGACTCCAGCTACGCCTTGGTCTGCCACTTGGACGACAAAGCGGCGGTGGAGCACATGCGCCGCATCCGCCAAGTCGACGACAAGCACCACCTGACCCTGATGTGCCGCGACTTGTCCGAACTGGCCAATTACGCCAAGGTCGACAACCGGCAATACCGCTTACTGAAAGCCGCCACGCCTGGCGCTTACACCTTCATTTTGGAAGCCACCAAAGAAGTGCCACGGCGGGTCAGCCACCCGCAGCGCAAAACCATTGGTCTGCGCGTGCCGCTCAACCGCACCTTGCTCGATCTGCTGGCACTGCACGGCGCACCGCTGCTGGCCACGACCTTGATCCCGCCCGGAGAAACCGAGCCCTTGAACGACGCGGAAGAGATTCGCGACCGCTTTGAACACGAGCTGGCAGCCGTCATCGACGCCGGTGCCTGCGCCCTAGAACCCACCACCGTGGTCGACTTGACGGCCATGGACGGCGGCGGTGACCCCGAAGTCATTCGCCAGGGACGAGGCCCACTCGACATCTTGGGCCTTTGAACGTTAAATAGGCTTTTACAACCGAGGAACTCAGCCATGACGATGTCCCAAGGTTTACGCCTCTTTTTGCTGTCCCTCAGCTTGTTGGCCTGCTCCGCTGGGGCGCAAACCACAACTTACCTGTGGCCCACGGTGCTCTTTATCAAAGGCCAAGACCTGTGCCAATACGAAGACGCCTACGCCAGCAGCCGCAGCGCACAAGTCAACGAGATCACCAGCCAGCTCAAAGAGCTCATGCGCTTGGGGGCCTCCACACCCGAAGGCTTGGATGCCCTGCTCTCCATTGACGGCTTGGTGGACAAAAACCGCAACTTGGCCACCGCTGGCACGCGCATGGACATCACCCTCGAAGCCAGCCTGAAAGCCTACCTCGATCGCATGTACATGGGCTTTAACCCCAAAGACATGCGCCTGCAATTCTTCAATCCAGCACCTCTGAACGAGGTGCTCAAAACGCTGCGCGAGAACCCACGCAATGGCGTCATCAGCGCCGAACAGTTGGCGTCTTTGTCGGGGTTTGTGTGGGGCACCTACGCTTACGGACCGGGATGCAAGGGCGATTTGGTGGTCACCGTACACGTTGAAATTCATGGCGGTAATTCGGTGAGCTTTCAGGCGCAAGGCAAACCCGAAACCGTGATGTCCTTGATTGCCGCCGACATGGTTCGGCACTTTCAGCGCACCACTTTCCCAACGGCGGTGATCATGGGTGACAAAACCTTGGTCTTGATCGGCACGGCGGGCTCGCCCATCAACAAGGCGCCCACACCACAGATCGCAGAACGCTCTTGCACCCTGATCAAAGCGCGGCTGCCCACCCAAGACGAGTATGAATTCTTGTCCATCATGGGCGACTGGAACAACGGTGTCTCGCTAGACCACAAGGTCTGGGCCATGTCCAGCAACCGTGTACTGGCACCCGACATGCGCAACCCAAGCCCTGTGCGGGGTCATGTCGACGTGAATTACGAAGAGGTGTATTTCTACTGCGTGCGCTAGGCCCCGTCCAGAGGGGGCTAAGGGCTTTCAATGCGACAATTGTTCGGTGAATTTTCCTGACCTGATTCAAACCATTTTGATTTATGCCTTGCCCGTGGTGTTTGCCATCACGTTGCACGAGGCGGCGCATGGTTACGTGGCGCACCGCTTGGGTGACAACACGGCGTGGATGATGGGTCGCGTCACCCTCAACCCGTTTCCACACATCGACCCCATGGGCACCTTGGTGATGCCCGTGGTCCTGTTTTTAGCTACGGGCGGTAACTTTTTATTTGGGTATGCCCGCCCTGTGCCCGTGCGCTTTGGCAACTTGAACCATCCCAAACGCGACATGATTTGGGTCGCCTTGGCTGGCCCTCTTTCCAACTTGGTCCAAGCGCTGCTTTGGGGCGTGGTGCTGTACGCCTTGGCAGGTGCGGGCGTGCAAGAGCGCTTCTTTTTAGAAGCGGCCAAAGCGGGCATCAAAGTCAACGCCGTCATGTTTGCCTTCAACCTGTTTCCCTTGCCCCCGCTGGATGGCGGCCGCATCTTGGTCGGCCTGCTGCCTTGGAAACAAGCCGTGTGGCTGTCCAAATTGGAGCCTTGGGGCTTTTACATCGTCATGGCCTTGGTGGTGATGGGCTTCATCAACACCTTTTGGATGGCGCCCCTGATGGCGCTGACCTTTGAACTCTTGAGCTTGTTGCTCAGTCCCCTTGAATTTTTACTGAAGTCCTGATCCATGAAAGAACGCGTTCTCTCCGGCATGCGCCCCACCGGCGCCTTGCACTTGGGCCACTACCACGGCGCTTTGAAAAACTGGGTACGCCTGCAGTCTGAAATGGATTGCTACTACTTCGTCGCCGACTGGCACGCCCTCACCACGCACTACGAAAGCCGCGAGGTGATCGAGAAGAACGTGTACGAGATGGTCATCGACTGGCTGGCCGTGGGCTTAGACCCCAACCAATGCACCATCTTTTTGCAAAGCCGTTTGCCTGAACACGCCGAGTTGTTCACCCTCTTGGCCATGGGTACGCCCTTAGGCTGGTTGGAGCGTGTGCCCACCTACAAAGACCAGCAAGAAAAGCTCAAGGACAAAGACCTGTCCACCTACGGCTTCTTGGGCTACCCCCTGCTGCAAGCCGCCGACATCCTGATGTACAAGGCCAAGTACGTGCCGGTGGGTGAAGACCAATCCAGCCACGTAGAGTTGACCCGCGAAGCCGCGCGCCGCTTCAACCACCTCTATGGCCGCGAAACCAACGCCGAAGCCAAAGTACAGACCAGCTTGGCCAAACTACCCAAAGACAGCGTCAAACGCTTCGAAAAAGCACGCAAAACCTACCAAGAAACGGGTGACGCCAAGGCCGCCGAAGGTGCTTTGGGCTATTTGGCAAGCGCCACCGAGCTCGACAGCCAAGACCGCGAACGCTTGGAAGGCTATTTCAAAGGCACCGGCAAAGTCATCTTGCCCGAGCCTCAAGCCTTGTTGACCGAAGCCAGCAAGTTACCCGGCTTGGACGGCGCCAAGATGAGCAAGAGCTACAACAACGCGATTGCCATCCGCGAAGACCGCGCCACGCTGGAGCACAAAGTCAAGCGCATGCCCACCGACCCTGCACGCGTCAAGCGCACGGACGTGGGCAACCCCGACAAATGCCCCGTGTGGCAATTTCACATGGTCTATTCTGACGAAAATCAGCGCCAGTGGGTGACCCAAGGCTGCAAAACAGCAAGTATTGGTTGCTTAGAATGTAAGCAACCCATCATTGATGCCATCCTGCGCGAGCAGCAGCCCATGCTGGAACGAGCCGAACCGTACATTGCAAACCCTAAAATCGTCCGTGATATCGTTGACGCAGGTACAGAAAAGGCCCGCATCACGGCGCGCGAGACCATGCGCGATGTTCGCGACGCCATGGGGCTAAACTACTAAGATATTTGTTGGAGTAATAAAAAATGAGTTTGTACATCATCGACGACCATCCTTTGGTTCGCCAAGCGATCGCCATGTTGCTGCGCCGCATGCGCCCTGCATCCAAAGTCGTTGAATTAGAAAAGTTCAGCGAGTTACAAGCGGCCATCATTAAGAACGGTGACCCAGAGCTCTTTGTGCTTGATTTGTTGTTGCCTGGCGTCAAAGGTACGAGCGCTGTGCGCGAAGTCAAAACCATGTACGGCGACATTCCGTTGGTGGTGATTTCTTCTATGCCTGCAGGCGAAGCAGAAGAAACATGTATCGAAGCCGGTGCCGATCTGTACCTCGAAAAATCAACCCCTGCCCCCGAAATTTCATCGGCCATTCAAGGCCTGTTTGCGGCTGAAGGCGGCGACGAAGAAACTGTGGTCGTCGGTGAAACCAAGTTGTCCAAGCGTCAAAAGCAACTCATTGTCATGCTCGACCGTGGCTTGAGCAACCGCGACATTGCCGCCGAACTCGACATCAGCGAGCACACGGTCAAGGTTCACCTGTGGCGTCTGTTCCGTCGTTTGGATGTGAAAAGCCGTACCCAAACCCTGCACTTTGCACGCCAGCACGGCTTGCTGTAACTTTTATTCGTCAGGACACGGAGGTGGATTCACCTCAGGTCAAAAAATCCCCGCTGCGGCTCTGGCCTAGCGGGGGTTTTTTTATGGGCAGCGCAATCAATGCCTAGGGCAAAGGTTGGGTGCTGATAAGACCCACGCCGCATTGCGGCGTGTGCCATCAAGGTTGTACGTCTTTGGCGATCAAACTCAGGTTGTGACTGCCCAGTTTGACAGGGCTCACACTGCCCGTCACATCGCCAGGTTGAGGCACAGCTTGCCCGCTCTTGGACACACGCACGCGAACCGTCACTTCAGCCATGCTGGAGAGCTTGGCGCTGGGGTTCATCGCCGTGCTGTCGTCCAACACGAAGTCGAAGGGCAAGGCGGACACCGTGGTACGCACGATCGCCACGGGCATGCGTGAGCCGCTGACCGCTGTGGCATACACAAACACGGTGTCTTGGGGGCCCACCTTGCCAGCCAACTCAGGTGCCACACTCACGCGACCGCGAATTTGCACTTGCGTCGACGCTGACACACCCCGCCCCTCTGAAGCGGCTGCTGGTGCATCGGTTGGCTTTGCTACCACCTTGCTCGAATTAGAAGCCGCAGGCGCTGGTGCCAGTCCCAACTTTTCGCGCGCTTCTGAAATGGCGCGGTCGAGTTCGGGGGCATCAGGCGAATCAGCGGCAACCACCTCACGAGCATGCTCCCAAAAACGCAAGGCGGCACTGTAGTTTGATTCGGTGTAGGACGCGCTGCCGGCCAAAAACAAAGCATTCAAATGGCGCGAATCGGCTTTGAGCACGCGCTGAATGATGGCCCAAGGCTCACCCGCGAAATTGCCTGCATTTTGCTGTGCGAGCACTTCGGCCAAATCAATCGCCAAGTTGTCGTCTTGGCTCAAAGCCAAGGCCTTGCGCAGGGATTGACCCGAAGGCTCGAATTGACCCAAGGCACGTTGCACGCGCGCCAGCATGACCCAGCCTTCCACGTTGTTAGGCTCGTCTTCCAAACGGCGGCTCAAAGCAGCGGCCATGGTGGTGAGTTTCTCGGGCGTCACTTCGGCTTCTTTGCTCGTGCCTTGCTTCAACGCCAATGGGTCGAGCGCTTCGGGTTGCCCCAACAACCCATACATCACCAAGGACAACACGGGCACCAACACGATGAGCGCAGTCAACCAAACCCAAGGCTGACGCGCGGCAGCCACAGCGGTCGTGTGAGCTGACGTGCCTGCACCTGATGCCTCAACGTCAGGCTCAGCAGGACCCACATCATCAAGCAAACGCTGGCTCAACTCATCGCGGGCGATCTGCAACTCTTGGTCATTCAGATTACCCAAGGCGAACTCACGCTCCAAATCCAGCAGCTGATCACGGTAGACGGCCGCATTGGCCAACCCGGGGTTATCGCGGGCTGCGTCACGCGCCTGCAAGGCCAACGCGCCGGCTTGCGCGCCACGCCACAGCGCCACGCACAGCACCACCAAGACGAGGGCAATCAGGCCAACGGCCAAGACGATAAAGGTCAAAGCAGGGTTCACATCAAGCCTTCAAAATTTTCTGCGCGCGCGCGCGATCTGCATCGCTCAAAGGCGCGGGCTGCACCTGCTGGCGGCGTTGGCGCAAGTACACGCCCATCAACACAGCCGCCACCAACAGCAACAAGAACGGGCCAAACCAAAGCACCCAAGTCAGAGGTTTGACTTCGGGTCGGTACAGTACAAAGTCACCGTAGCGGGCCACCAAAAAGTCTTTTACTTCTTGGTCGGTTTTGCCTTGGCGAATTAAGTCGCGCACTTCGCGGCGCAAGTCGTCCGCCAACTCGGCATGTGAGGACGCCAGCGACTCGTTTTGACACACCAAGCATCGCAGCTCTTGCGAAATGTCGACCAAACGAGCTTCCAGCTTTGGGTCGTCCGCCAAAGGTGCGGCTTCGCGGATCAGGTCAGAGGCTGGGGCTGGGGCTGGGGCTGAAATTTGAACGGGCGCTTGAGGAGAAACCACCTGCGCCGAAACCGTCATGGCGCACATGGCGACGACAGCCGAAACCAGCCCAAACTTCAAAGAAAAAACGTAAGTCATGATTTGTTCAGAGCCTCTATCAAGGGCAAGATTTTGTCGGCCAGCAACTTTGGCGTGACTGCGCCCACGCGCTTGTAGCGAATGACGCCCTGCTTGTCGATGATGTAGGTCTCAGGCACGCCATAGACGCCGTAGTTGATGCCCACGCGCCCGTCCAAATCCATCACCGAGGTGACGTAAGGGTTGCCGTGGCGCTCAAGCCAGACCACGCTGCGTTCACGCGCCACTTGCAACTTCACATCGTCCGACGCTTTGGCGGCGGCATCTTGGGGCTGAATTTCTTTGTAGCTCAAGCCCACGATGGGCACGCTGTTTTTCTTAGCAAAGGCGACCAACACCGGATGCTCTTCGCGGCAAGCCACACACCACGTGGCCCACACGTTGAACATCCACACCTGACCCAACATGTCCTTGGGGGAGAACTTGGCATCCCCCGCCAACGTGGGCAGGCTGAATTCGGGCGCAGGCTTGTTCACCAAAGGCGACGGAATTTCGCGGGGGTCCAGCTTCAAGCCAACCGCCAAAAACACCACCAAGCCGAAGAACAAGACCAAAGGAATCAGAAATTTTTTCATAGCAATTCGACGTGAACTCTGCAGCTTATTTGCGGTAACGACGGTCCACCGCCGCCAACACGCCGCCCAACACCATCAGCAACACCCCTGCCCACAACCAAGGCACAAAGGGCTTGTAGTACACACGCACACTCCATTCGGTGCGGGTCTCGTTCAGGGCTTCGCCCAAGGACACATACAAATCGCGCATGAAACCCGAATCAATGGCGGCCTCGGTCATCGGCATAGCCGACGAAAAGTAGCGGCGTTTTTCAGGCTGCAGCACTTCGAGCAACTGGCCATCGCGCAGCACTTCCACATCGGCGCGGGTGGCCTTGTAGTTGGGACCCATCACCTCATCGAGTGACTTCAAGCGGAAGGTGTAAGGCGCGATGGTCACCACATCGTCCACATGCATGCGCACATCGCGCTCGACTTCGTAAGACTTCACCCCCGTCACGCCGACCACCAACACGGCCATGCCGAAATGGGCAATCTGCTGACCCCAGAAGGACGCACCAATGCGGCCCGGCTTGCGCACACGCTCTAGCACTTGCTGCAAGGTGCCCAAGGCCACCCAAGCCCCGAGGAACAGGCCCAAGGCCGCGCCCCAAGTCCAAGCGCCCCAAACAAACGGCAAGCCCAGCCCCAAGGCGACGGCGCCCAACGCGGTCCAGCGCAATTTGTAAGCGATCTCACCCACCTTGGCATCGCGCCAACGCGCCACCGAACCGGGGATGATCAAGAAGACAGCGGGCACCAGCAGCGGCGCAAACACCGCATTGAAATACGGCGGCCCCACCGACAACTTGCCCAAATTCAAAGCATCAATAACCAGCGGGTAAATCGTGCCCAGCAACACAGCTGCAGTCGCGACCACCATCAGCACGCTGTTGGCCAACAAGAACGACTCACGCGATACCAGCTCCAAGCGCCCCCCTAAAGTGACACGCGGTGCACGCCAAGCAAACAGCGTGAGCGACGAGCCGACCACCACCGCCAAAAACAACAACACAAACACACCGCGCTTGGGGTCGGTGGCAAAAGCATGCACCGACGTCAACACGCCTGAGCGAACCAAGAACGTGCCCAGCAAGGACAAGGAAAACGCGGCAATGGCCAACAACACCGTCCACGCTTTGAAGCTGCCTCGCTTCTCGGTCGCCATCAGCGAGTGAATCAAGGCCGTCGCTACCAGCCAAGGCATGAGTGAGGCGTTTTCAACGGGGTCCCAGAACCACCAGCCGCCCCAGCCCAACTCGTAATAGGCCCACCACGAGCCCAAGCCAATGCCGAAGGTCAAAAAGGCCCACGCAATGACGGTCCAAGGGCGCGACCAGCGGGCCCACGCCGCATCCAAGCGGCCGCTCAACAAAGCCGCCACCGCAAAGGCAAACGCCACCGACATGCCCACGTAGCCCATGTAAAGCATGGGCGGGTGGATCACCAAACCGGGGTCTTGCAGCAAGGGGTTCAAGTCGCGCCCATCCAAGGCCGCGGGCAGCAAACGCTCAAAGGGATTGGACGTGGTCAAGATGAACAACAAAAAGCCGACCGAAATCAAGCCCAGCACGCCCAACACGCGGGCCACCATGTCCAGCGGCAAGCTGCGCGAAAACAGGGCCACCGCCACCGACCACAGCGTGAGCATCAACACCCACAACAACAGCGAGCCTTCATGGCCGCCCCAGACCGCCGCAAACTGGTAAGGCTTGGGCAGCAGCGAGTTGGAATGCTGCGAGACATAAAGCACCGAAAAATCGTTACTCAAAAACGACGTGGCCAACGCACCAAACGCAAAAGCGACCAAGGCAAACTGCAAGGCCGCCGCAGGACGCGCGAGCGATTGCAAACTGATTTGGGTTTGGGGGTTCGCCACCCACGTGCCAGTGAGGGGCAAGACGCCCTGCACCAAGGCCACCACCGTGGCCAACATCAATGCGAAATTACCTAGCTCTGGAATCATGGGGGGGCTCACGGGTTGGTTTTGACCGACTGAGCGGCTTTGGCAGCGGCCGCTTGGTCAAGTGCATGCTTAGCCTCGGGCGGCATGTAGTTTTCATCGTGTTTGGCCAGCACTTCGCTGGCCACAAACACGCCATCATCGCCCAGTTTGCCTTGCGACACCACGCCGCGGCCTTCTTTGAACAAATCGGGCAACAGGCCCACGAAGGTGACCGTCATTTCTTTTTCGGTGTCAGTGATGACAAAACGCACGCTATTGCCCTCACGCACCAAACTGCCCTCCTTCACCATGCCGCCGGCGCGGAACGTGCGGCCCTTGGGCGCCTCGCCGTTGCTGACTTGCGTAGGGGTGAAGAAAAACACCAAATTGCTCTGAAACGCATTCAGCACAAAAGCAGCTGCAGCGCACAGCACCACGATGCCGCCCACGATCAAGGCCAAGCGTTTGCTTCTGGGTTTCATCACATCAATTCCTCAACTGGCAACTGCGCCACAGCTTGCTCGGCACGCAATTGCTTCAGCACCGCGCGACGCGCCGCACCGGCTTGCCAAACTTCAAACGCCATCAGCAAGGCGGTCACACCCACGCTGCCCCACACATAGACGGCATAGCCGCCCATGGCCCAGAACTGCGACCAGCTGTCCCACCTCATGCTGCGGCTCCGGTTGTGTGAGTCACTTCTGGCAAGGCTTGCACCCAAGCCGTGTGGCTCTCACGCTGCAAAATCAGCGTGCGCACGCGGTACAGCACCAAAGCCACGGTGTAGGCCCAAAAGGCCAAGGCCATGAGCAACATGCTCCACAACATGATTTGAGCCATGCTGGGCGCTTGCGTGACCGACACCGACGCGCCTTGGTGCAAGGTGTTCCACCATTTCACCGAAAAGTAAATGATGGGCACGTTGATGGCGCCCACGATGGCGATCAACGCCCCCGCACGGTCGCTGCGGCGGGTGTCGTCAATGGCCGAAGTCAGGGCGATGTAGCCCAAGTACAAAAAGAAAAGAATCAGCTCTGAAGTGAGCCGTGCATCCCACACCCACCATGCGCCCCACATGGGCTTGCCCCAGAGTGCGCCTGTCCACAGCGACAAAAAGGCAAACAAAGCGCCCGTGGGCGCCAAAGCGCGGGTCATCATGCCGGCCAAGCGTGTGTTGAAGGTCAACCCCAGCACGCTCCAAAATGCCATCGCCAAATAAATGACCATCGACATCCAAGACGCAGGCACGTGCACAAAGATGATGCGGTAGCCCTCGCCTTGTTGAAAGTCAGTGGGCGCCACGGCAAAGCCCAGCCACAAGCCCGCCAAGCCGAGCAAAGTACCCAAAGCGGCGCACCACGGCCAGAGCTTGGCCGCCAACCCATAAAAGGTTTGTGGTGCAGCGTAGTAAAACCAGTTGATGCTGGTGCGGGAGATCGTCATGTCAAAAATTATTCCAGCGCAATGCGCAAAGCTGCCGAGCACGCCCAAGGGCTGAAGAACACGGCGGGCAACAACATGGCCATCAAAATCGAAAAATGCGCTTGCGAACCCAAGCCACTGGCTTGCGCCTCCACCGCACCAGCGCCAAACACCAGCACCGGCACAAAAAGAGGCAGAACCAACAGCGACAGCAACACGCCGCCACCGCGCACACCCAAGGTCAAAGCGGCACCAATGCCACCCACCAAAGACAAAATCGGGGTGCCGATCAACAAGGCCAGCGTCAAGGTGAGCAAGGCGTCTGCTGAGAGGTCAAATTGCAAGCCCAAAACAGGGGCCAATAATACCAACGGCACCCCAGCCACCAGCCAGTGGGCCAGCATTTTGGCACCGACCAGTAAGGGCATTGAGGCGGGCGACAAGGCCATTTGCTCCAAAGTGCCATCGCGGTAATCGGCTTCAAAAAGACGTTGCAGCGCCAGCATGCTCGACAGCAAAGCGCCCACCCACAACACACCGGGTGCGACGAGTCGCAAGGTGTTCAATTCAGGGCCAATGCCCAGCGGGAACAAAGCGGCCACCACCACAAAGAAAAAAACTGCCGTCAGCACCTCGCTCTTGCGACGCAAGGCCAACAACAAGTCGCGGCGCAACACGGCTAAAAAGGCTTGGCGGTTCATGGCTGCACTTTCTGAGGCGCGCGTTGAGGCGTTTGTGACTGCACTGACTGCAAGCGGTAGCTCTGTACCGCCAAAGGTGAGCCATCGGGTCTCTGCAAGGTGATGGGCTGGTGGCTGGTGAACAGCACCATGCCGCCCTGCGCCACATGACCCGCGAGTACGCTGCGCAAACCATCCACAGCCTTGGCATCAAGCGCCACAAAGGGTTCGTCCAACACCCACAACGGGGCTTGACTGGCCAGCAGGCGAGCCAGCGCGGTACGACGTTTTTGGCCTTGGGACATCACGCGCAGCGGCAGGTGTTCACGCCCGCGCAACCCCATGCGAGCCAAAGCCCCCAAGGCTTGCGCTTGCGACAAGGTGCGCCCAGCCACAGCGGCATCGGCCTGCAAATTTTCTAAGGCGCTGAGTTCTTCTTTGAGAGAGAGGTTGTGGCCCAAATAAAACAAGGCCGTGCGAAATGCGGTGGGGTCGGCCTGCACCGATTGCCCCTGCCAACGCACCTCGCCAGCATCCGCCGGAGACAAGCCACACACAATGCGCAGCAAGCTGGTTTTGCCCACGCCGTTGTCGCCTTCTAGGTGCAAGGCTTGGCCTGATTTCAACGAAAAATTGACGGCCTCAAACAAAGGTTTGTTGCCACGGCTGCACGCCAAATCTTTCACCTCAAACATGCGGTCTGGAGCGTCCATCAGATGAATGTGCCAGCACAAGTCAGCACTTGCCCGCCAGTGCTCATTTTGAAACGCGCAATGCCAGCGCTTCGCGTGGTGTTGACGCCGCCTAAATCGAGGCGGCGCACGCCCCGCTCGCGCAGTTCTTCGATGCCACGCCACAAAATCAAGTTATGGGCGTGCAAATCGCGGCCCGCATCGCTGTTCCAGCCCACTTGATAAGTGGCGGCTTCGCCATGGATCAAAAACATCATGCCGGCCACCCGGTCGCGTCCCACGTCGGCACGCAGAGTCAAAATGGTTTGTGACGGCTGCTTGCGAGAAGGCACGTACAAATCAAAAAATTGCACAGGTAAACCGTGCAAGCCGCGTTGCTCACGCTGCTGCATCTCGGTCTCCAGCAACCAGCGGTACTGGCCGGCATTGGTGCCCACACGGTGCAGAGTCAACTCAGACGCTTCAGCGCCACCCAAGCGGTGACGCCAGCGCTTGTCGAGTTGGGCCCGCAAATCAGCCATGGACGGTGTGATGCCGAGCATCACCGTGCTGTGTCCCGTCATGACACGGCGCAGACGCGACAAGCCCAGCTCAGGGCCTTGCGGCTCCTCGGGTGTGACCGCCACTAAGCGCAAATTTTTGAGAGGAATGCTGCGCTTCAACGCCTTGTAAACCGCCGCTTTGTCGGCACCCGACAAAGGCTGCAACCACACAGGGCCCAGAGAGCACAAGGCCACACAAGCGAACTCGCCTAAAAAGCGTCGAATGATGAATTGGGCCAAGGCCACGGGTGCGCCGTCTTGTTCCACAGACGCGCGCAACACGCCCACACCCAAGGCTTTCATGCAAGCGCCGTAGGCCCAGTCCTGCTGCAACGCGGCAGCGGCACGGGCATGGTGTGCGTCCCACGACGCAGCGTCTAGCGTGTCCCAAGTGACCTTCATCATGCCCCTAAAATCCTTTGATCCTTGTGAACCACACACCCATGTTGAACAAACTCCGACTGCGTCGAAAAACCGAAACCGTGATGGGCCACCGTTTGGAAGAGCCGCGCCTGACCTTCATGGTGGTCGTGTGGGTGTTCATCTATGCTGTCCTGCCCGTTGTGATGGTCGGCAGTTTGCTGGACCTGTTGGTGCAACAAATGACCGGTCAATGCACCGGTTTTTGGTGTTGGTTCTGACTTAAAAAACACCCCCATGATCGCACATGCCCCTCTCAAGGCGCGTACGTGCAGGGCCCGTCCACATGCACACGCGTGATCTTGCCGTGGTAGCTGACATCGTGGAACGCGTGCAACATGATGGGCTCCCGCTCCAACACAATTTCTGACTCCACGCCCGTTTTGCGGTGCTTCTTGTAAGCGCCCATTTCTTTGGCCGTGGTGAGGTTTTTGCCATCGAACTCTTCGGTGGTCAAGCTGGTGACCTGCACTTGGTACAGCTTAGGCCCGTTGATTTTCAAAAACACGTTCTTGCCCATGGATTGAATCTCCACCACCACTTTGGCCGCGTCTAGCTTGCGGTCATTCAGAGCAGGAATCGTGCCCTCCACTTCGCAAGGCATTTTGAAGGTTTGCGCCCACGCCGAGCCAGACAGCGCGCCCACGAGGCACACGCCGACCAACGCGGACACCTTGGCCCACTGACGGATCACAGCAACAACTGGGTTCATACACACCTCAACAACAGATCACCCATTCTATAAACGCCAACGCCCGCCGCTTTTGCAAGCGACGGGCGTTGTGTTTCAACGAAAGTCAGGACAGCCGAGCACTTGCTCAGTGACCACCGCCCAAATACGCCGCTTTCACGGCTGGGTCGTTCTTCAAGCTGCTGGCTTCACCGTGCACAGAAATGCGACCGTTCTCCATCACGTAGCCATAGTCGGCCACGTTCAAAGCGGCCGCGGCAAACTGCTCCACCAACAACATGGTGACGCCTTGGCTCTTGAGGTTTTCAATGATTTTGAACACTTCTTCGACCAAGATGGGCGCCAAGCCCATCGAAGGCTCATCCAGCAAAACGACTTCGGGGTTGAGCATCACGGCGCGGGCCATGGCCAGCATTTGTTGCTCACCGCCCGACAACGTACCAGCCAATTGGTTGCGGCGCTCCTTGAGGCGCGGAAACAAGTCCATCGCACGGTCCAAATCCGCAGGCACATCACCTTTGGGGCGGCTGCCTGTCAGACGGGGAAACGCACCCAAGATCAAGTTGTCCGTCACCGTCATGGTGGCAAACACACGTCGGCCTTCGGGCGAATGGGCCAGACCGCGCTTGGCGATCGTGAACGATTCCATACCGTCAATGCGCTCGCCATTCAAGGTGATCTCACCGGCAGTCGGCGCGATCATGCCGCTGATGGCGCGCATGGTGGTGGTTTTACCCGCACCGTTGGAGCCAATCAAGGTGACCACTTTGCCTTTAGGCACATCGATCGAAATGCCATGCAGCACATGGACTTTGCCGTAACCGGCTTCCAGATTTTTAATCTTCAACATCTCTAATTCTCCGTGTGCGCTTAAGTCGCCGTGCCGCCGAGGTAGGCCTCGATGACCTTCTCGTTGGCTTGCACGTCAGCGGGCTGACCTTCCGCAATCTTTTGACCGAAGTCGAGCACCGAGACGGTGTCGCAAATGCTCATCACCATGTCCATGTGGTGCTCGATCAAGATGACCGTGATGCCGTGGTCGCGAATCTTGCGAATGATCAACACCAACTCTTTGATGTCGGGTGCGGTCAAGCCAGCGGCGGGCTCGTCCAACAGCAAGAGCTGAGGGTCAAGCGCCAAAGCACGGGCAATCTCAAGCAGACGTTGCTTGCCATACGGCAAATTACGCGCTTGCTCTTCGGCCAAATCGGCCAGGCCCACGAACGCCAACAGGCCTTCAGCACGCGCGGTGGCGGACTTGTCTTCTTGGGCGTAACGCGAGGTGTTCAACGCCACGTCCACAAAGTTGCTGTGGAAGGTGTGGTGCAAACCGACCTGCACGTTTTGCAAGGCCGTCATTTCGCCAAACAGCTGCACGTTTTGGAACGTACGCGCAATGCCCGACAACGCGATGTCAGACGAGGTGCGCCCCACCACGGAGCGGCCTTCGAACTCAATGCTGCCGGCTGTGGGCACGTAAATGCCTGTCAACACGTTCATCATCGTGCTCTTGCCCGACCCGTTAGGACCGATCAAGCCGTGGATGGTGCCGCGCTTGATGCGCAGATCAACCTGATTGATCGCCTTCAAGCCACCGAATTGCATCAGCACCTCTTTGGCCACCAACACATCGTCACCACCATTTTTGGCAGCGCGAATGATGGGGTCACCCTGGCTGGCCGCAGCATGCGCGACGTGCGCGGTGTTGGCACCCCGTGAGCGGTGCGCCAACAAGCTGCGCACAAAACCCACGATACCGTCTTGGAGGTAATACACCACGAACAAGATCATCAAACCGAAGATGGACAAACGCCAGTCGGTGATGCTCTCCAACCAGAAAGCGAAACCGGCCAAAGCAGCAGTACCCACCACAGGCACAGCCATGGTTTGCACGGTGGTCATTTTGCGAGCCACGCCGATGATGGCGCCGATCAACATCAACACCGCCAGCACGCTGGCGACCATGCGGAACATTTCCAAATCGTCCAACAACTTGGGCAGCAACACAATGATGGTGGCACCCAACATGGAGCCAATGCGTGTTTTGCGACCACCCATGATGACGGCCAACAAGAACATCACGGTCAGTTCGTTGTTGT
Organism: Comamonadaceae bacterium; assembly: GCA_947371915.1. Lineage (GTDB taxonomy): Bacteria > Pseudomonadota > Gammaproteobacteria > Burkholderiales > Burkholderiaceae_C > Limnohabitans. The sequence goes on from CANBRM010000002.1 coordinate 42,424, forward strand.
AGGTGTTAGGCGAAATGTATTGCTCAGAGTAGGCATACAAGCAACCCGCCAAACCGGCAAAGCCAGCGCTGATCACAAAGGCGTACACCTTGTATTTGTAGACCGACACACCCATACAGTCAGACGCCACGGGGCTACCGCGCAACGCTTCAAACGCACGGCCCAGTTGTGAGCGCAAGACGCGGTGCACGACCAGCAACGACAAAGCCAACAGAGCCGTGACCACCCAGTAGAACGATTGCTCGTCAAACTTGTAGCCAGCCACCGTGGGCTTTGGAATTTTCAAACCCATGGGGCCTTCGGTGAGGAAGGTCATTTCGTTGATCAAGATTTGGATGATGGTGCCAAACGCCATGGTCACCATCGCCAAGTACGGGCCCGACACGCGCAGCGCTGGCAACGCCAGCAACGCGCCAAACACGGCCGTCACGGCAATGCTGGCAGGCACGATCACCCAAAACGGCGCACCGACTTTGAGGAACAAGACACCCGCGGTGTACGCGCCGATGCCAAACAAACCGGCATGGCCCAAAGACACTTGGCCGGTGTAGCCCACCACGATGTCCAAGCCGAACAACAAGATCGCGTAGATCATGATGGTCTCGACCAAGTGGATGTAGTAAGGGTTGTGCGTGAACACAGGCACCAGCGCCAGCAGCGCGAAGCCAATCAAAGAAGCGAAAACGTGATTGCGATTCATGGTCAAACTTTCTTGATCGCAGATTTACCAAACAGTCCAGCAGGCTTAACCGCCAAGACCAAGAGCAACAAGACCAAGCCGGGCACATCTTTGTAGCCGGTGGAAATGTAGAAACCTGTGGTGGTTTCGGCCACACCCAAAATGATGCCGCCCACGATGATGCCCATGCCGCTGGTCAAACCACCAATGATGGCAACCGCAAAGGCCTTCAAGCCCAGCACCGCACCCATGGTGGCGCCGGTCAAGGTCAAAGGCGCGATCAACACACCCGCGAACGAGGCGGTGAGTGAAGACAAGGCGTAAGAGAAGGTGATGACCAAACCGGTGTTGATGCCCATCAGCTTGGCGGCATCGCGGTCGTTGAAGGTCGCGACCACGGCTTTGCCGTAAATGGTCTTGCGGTTGAAAAACTCAACGGCCAACATCATCACCAAAGCGCCGGCGATGACCAACAGCTCCATGGGCAGCACGTTGGCGCCCAAGACTTTCATGGGCGCTTCAGGCAGCGGCGAGGGGAAGCGTAAATCGTCACGACCCCAAATGTTTTCAGCCACGTTCTTGAAGATGATGCCCAGCGCGATGGTGGACATGATCCAACCAAACTCGCTTTTAATTTTGATCGCCGGACGAACGCCAATGCGCTCGACCAAGGCACCTTGCACGAGGCCAAACAGGCCTACAACGGGCAATGCCAGCCAATAGTTAACACCCAAGGTGTCGACCAAGGTCAGGCCCACCAAGGCTCCCAACATCAAGGCCTCACCTTGACCGAAGTTCAGGGTGTCGGAAGTGGCGAAGGTCAACTGGTAGCCAAACGCGATGACCGCGTAAATCATGCCCAGCGCTATGCCACTGTAGATAAGTTGCAGCAGAATTTCCATAAGTGCGCTCTGGTTTAAAAAATTTGAAAATAAAAAAGCACCGTATCAGCCAAACGTTAATCAGCAGATACGGCGCTCACGAGGAGCCTAAGAATTACTTCTTGGCAGGCTCTTGCTTCGCAGCTTGCTTAGCGGGTTGCTTCGCCACTTTTTGACGGATGTCAGAACCCTTCTTGGCATCTTCTTCGTAGGCGTACACCACTTTGCTGCCCTTGACTTCACCGAACACCGGAATGTTGGCGGTGATGGCTTCGTGGTCGTCGTGTGTGAATGGCTTGTCATAAGTTGTCACAACGCCTTCCACTTTGGTCTGCAGGTTTTCCAAGGCTTCGCGAACCTTAGGACCTTCCGTGGTGCCCGCTTGCTTGATCGCAGCCGTCAACAGGTACACAGAGTCGTAACCTTGCGCAGCCGAGACGGGAGAGTCAATGCGGTTGTTCTTGGGCTTGAAGGTCTTCAAGTAGCTGTCGATGAAGGCTTTGCGCTTCATGGTGTTGGGCTCTTGAATGAAGGTTTGTGGCATACGAGCACCTTCACCGCCAGGGCCAGCATTGTCGATGAAGTTGGCCATGGACAAGGTCCAGCTGCCGATCATCGGAACTTTCCAACCCAGCTTGGTCATGCCGTTGGCGATTTGTGCCAACTCAGGGCCAATCGCGTAAGTCAAGATGGCTTCAGCGCCGGCTTCTTTGGCCTTGAGCAACTGAGCCGTCATGTCCACGTCTTTCACGTTGAACTTTTCAACGGCCACAGCCTTCACGCCTTTGGCGGTCAATGCTTTTTCCAAGTCGTCACGACCCAATTGACCGTAGTTGGTGGAGTCAGCCAAGATGGCCACTTTCTTGAAACCGCGGCGTGTGATCGCCTCTTCCACGATCATCGGCGCTTGGATGCTGTCGTGCGCGGCGTTGCGGAAGATGTAGTTGTCTGGGAACTCAGGGGCCTTGAACTGCTGCGTCACGATGGAGCCAGTGGCCACGTTGTTGAACACAGGAATCTTGGCTTCTTGGTAGAAGCGCTGCGAAGCCAAAGCCACACCGGTGTTGATGAAGCCCATGGTTGCCACGACTTGCTCTTTATTGATCAGCTCTTGAGCGATCTGCACGCCACGCTCGTTTTTGGCTTCGTCGTCACGCTCGATCAATTGGATCTGCTTGCCCAACACGCCACCGGCTTTGTTGATCTCTTGTGCAGCCAAGCGCACGCCATCGCGCATGCTCACACCCATGGACGATGAACCACCGGTGTAAGGACCGGTCACGCCGATTTTGATGGTGTCAGCAGCAGTGGCCAAGCCAGCAGCAAACATCAACGATGCCAAGGCTGTCAATTTAAGGGTACGAATCATGGTGTCTCCTCAGAAAAATTTGAAATGGATTCGGGGAAAAATACAGGCGCTATTTTCAGCGTCTAAGACAATCGAACGACTCAGTGCTGATACGTAGAAATACGCGAAAGTCACTTGAGAGACTGGTGTAAACCCTAGTTTTTAGACGGTTTCACGTGGCCTGTGTGCTGTGCTCGGTAAATACCCGTAGCCCCCGAACACCAGTAACTTGTCGTGCAAGCGAGCGCCGCAAAGACCCCGACCTCGGCACCGAACAACTCCATCGCCATGAGCGTCGAGGCCAGTGGCGTGTTGGCGGCACCGGCAAACACAGCCACAAAACCTACCGCAGCCAGCAACGCAAACGGCACTTGCAGCAATGGTGCCAAGGCATTGCCCAAGGTGGCACCGATGTAAAACAAAGGCGTCACCTCGCCCCCTTTGAATCCTGTGCCCAGCGACACGATGGTGAACGCCATCTTGCCCAAGAAGTCTGTTGCGGGCAGCGGCTGCGTGAAAGCCTCTTGCATCACCGGAATGCCCAAACCGATGTAACGGTCTAAGCCAAACAGCAACACGGCACCGGCCACCACCACCCCACCCAGCATCGGGCGCAAGGGGGCATAGGCCACACGCTGCTTCATCCAGCCACTCAGGGCATGGGTCCCGACGGCAAAGGTACGTCCCGTCAAACCAAATGCCACGCCGGCCAGACCCATGGCCAGCAGCAACCACGGGGTCATGTGGGGCACAGACCCTATGACGTAAGCCGTGTGCTGAACGCCCCACCACAGCCCCACTTGATCAGCCACCACGGCCGCCATCACGCAGCTCAACAAGGCCTCGTAACGCATGCGGCCCGTTGCCAGCACTTCAAGGGCAAACACAGCCCCCGCCAAAGGCGTGCCAAACACGGAGGCAAAGCCCGCACTGATGCCCGCCATCAATACCAAGCGACGGTCTTCGTGTTTGAGTTTGAACAACTGCGTGAGCTGGTCTGCCAAAGCACCGCCCATTTGCACCGCCGTGCCTTCGCGCCCCACGGACGCGCCAAAAAGATGCGAGATCACCGTGCTGAGTAACACCAAAGGCGCCATGCGCAGGGGCACCACGCGTTTCGGGTCGTGAATCTCGTCGATCAACAGGTTGTTGCCCGCCTCCACCTGCCGGCCCACCTTGAGGTAGACCCAGCCCACCGCAAAGCCTGCGAAGGGCAAACCCCACAACAGCCAGCGGTTGGCCTCACGGGTGCGCGTGGCCCAGTCAAGGGCAAACAAGAAAAAGGCCGACGCCGAGCCGGCCAAAACCGCCACCACGATCGCCAACACCGTCCACTTGAGCAAGTGGGACAACAAGGCCGCATTGACGAAACGTGAGCGTGGGTTCATACCGTCATTTTTACCGAAGAACCCAAAGAGCCATTTGGCCCTTCGCGCCCAAAGCCGCCGCTCAGAGATCGAGCCTGAGCACCGCCGTTTTGCTGCGCGAGCAGCACGGCGTGAACTGGTCGTTGGCGTCTTGCTCGTCGCCGCTCAAATACATGTCGCGATGATCGGGCACACCGCCCACCACGCGCGTCAAGCACGTGCCGCAAATGCCTTGGCCGCAAGACATGGGCACATCGTGCCCGGCAGCTTCCAGCACTTCCAAGGCCGTTTGATCGGCACCCACTTCTAGGCGTTGACCCGACTTCACAAGTTCAAGGGTGAACACACCGTCACTGCCCACGGGCGTGTCGATGCCACCGTTCAAGTTATCGCTCATGCTGTTGTTCCTGTGTTTTCCTTGGCCAAATGGCGGTCAATGACGCGGCGCGATTGCACGCCACCGGCATCGATGTTGAGCATCAACAAATTGCGCTCTGGGTACTTGCTCAAGTTGCGTTGCTGCGACTCCAGCATCTCTAAATCTTCAGAAAAAATCTTGCCTTGGCCTTCGCGAATCATGGCGGTCAATTCAGCGTTCTCAGGCTGGAACTGACGGGCCATGCCCCAGAAATAATGAATCGAAGTTTCGGTTTCAGGGGTGATGAAGTCCACCACCACGCTTGACGCTTTGTATTCTTGTGGCGCGTTGTAGCCGCCCTTGCCCGCATGGGCCACGCCTACTTCAATCATCACGTGGCTGGGTGGCGTGAAGTGGCAAATCTGCCAGCGGTCCACGGGGACGTCATCGGCCAAGTTGTTGCTGCGAAGCGCCATTTGCCAAAACGGTGGGGCTGAGATGTTCTCCATGAAGCGGCTGGTGATGACGTGGTCGCCCTCCACCTTGGTGGTGCACGGCACTTCGTCAATTTCTTTCTGGCCGATGCTGGTCGAGTGCACATAGGTTTCGTGCGTCAAGTCCATCAGGTTGTCGATCATCAACTGGTAGTTGCATTGGATGTGATACAGCCCACCGCCATACGCCCAAGCCGGGTTGTCGAAGAACTCAAACACGGGCATGGTGGCTTCGTCGGCCACAGCCACGTCGCCCGGCCACACCCAAATGAAGCCGTAGCGCTCCAACACCGCAAAGCTGCGAATGGCCGGAAAGCCGCGCACACGTTGGCCAGGCATGGCCACCGTCTTGCCATCACAACCCATCTCTAAGCCGTGGTAGCCACACACCAAGTTGCCGTTGCACACCTTACCGAGCGACAGAGGGGCCCCGCGGTGTGGACAAAAGTCCTCGAGCGCCGACACCTTGCCGCCTTCACCACGGTAGAACACCATGGACTCGCCGCAGATGGTGCGGCCCAAAGGCTTGTCTTGCACATCGGCCGACGTGGCGGCCACATACCAAGTGTTTTTCAAAAACATACGTGCTCTCTTTCTCGCTGTTCAATCGACGCGGGCCACACCCAAGAGGTGGTCCAGCAGTTCGGGTTGATCCAACAGCGCTTGCGCGTGGCCGCTGTGCACCACCGTGCCGTGGTCAAGCACCACCGCTTGGTGGCTGATTTTCAAAATGGCTTGTGGGTGCTGCTCGACGATGATGGCGCTCAAGCCCTCTTCGCGGGTAATGCGTGCAATCGCACGCAACAGCTCTTCCACAATGATCGGGGCCAAACCTTCCAAAGGTTCATCCAACAACAGCAAACGCGGGTTCAACACCAAGGCGCGGCCCACCGCCAACATTTGCTGCTCACCACCCGAGAGTTGGGTGCCCAAGTTGTCTTGGCGCTCGGCCAAGCGGGGGAATAACTCATACACGCGTTCGGGTGTCCAAGCGCGGTGCTGGCTGTGTCGCCCCTCGCGCGCAACAGCCGTGAGGTTTTCATGCACGGTGAGCGATTTGAAAATATTGCGTTCTTGCGGCACCCAGCCAATGCCCGCGGCTGCACGGTCGTGCGGGGCCATGCGGTGCAGTGGCACACCGCCTAAGAAGATGCTGCCGCCGTGCTGCGTGGTCACACCCACCAAGGTGTCCATCAGCGTGGTTTTACCGGTGCCATTGCGGCCGAGCAAAGCCAAAGTTTCGCCCTCGTTCACGCTGAGTGAAATGTCGTGCAACACCACGGCTTCGCCATAGCCTGCGCTCAAACCGTCGATGCGCAATAGTTCCGTGGCTTTAGCCATGGCTGGTCCCCAAATACACGGCTTTGACTTGCGGGTCATGCGCAATCTCTTGCGGCGTGCCCTCGGTCAACACCGCGCCGTTGACCAACACCGTGATCCGGTCGGCAAAGTTAAACACCAAGTCCATGTCGTGCTCAATCAGCACGATGGACACATCGCTGGGCAGGGCTGCCACGGTTTGCAGCAACTCATCGCGCTCACCAGCAGGCACGCCAGCCACGGGCTCGTCGAGCAACAACACGCGGGGCTCGCAAGCCAAGGCAATCGCCATTTCTAACAAGCGGCGCTTGCCATAAGCCATGTGCTCGGTGCGCTGATGCATCACGTCGGTGAGGTGAAACTGTTCCAGCAATGCTTCAGCCCGCTCGGTGATGGCCGCGCTGTGACCCAGTGGCTGCCACCAACGCGCGCCCTCGCCCCGGTGCTGCGTGACCACCATGGCCAAAGTTTCCAAGGGCGTGAGCGAGTTGAAAAGCTGGTTGATTTGAAAGGTGCGCACCATGCCGCGTGCCACCCGCTGATGCGGGGCCAAACGCGAAATGTCCTCGCCCTGCAACACAATGCGGCCTTCGGTCGCGGGCAACACGCCTGTCATCAGGTTGATGAGCGTGGTTTTACCTGCGCCGTTGGGGCCGATTAGGGCGTGACGTGCGCCATGCGCGATGTTGAGGTTGACGTGGTCGGTAGCGGTGATGCCACCAAAACGCTTCACCAAGCCTTGCGTTTGCAAGGCATAACCACGGAGGTTGGCGTTGGTATTTAAGGTTTCGTTATGTTTCATCGATGGCATCGCGCTCATGACTGCCCCTCTTTGCGGGACGCCGCAGAAAACCAAGTCCAAGGGCGAATCAAGCGTTCACGCCCGACCAAAACCAGCACCACCAAAAACAGGCCCATCCAAAACGTCCAGTACTGCGGGGTGATGCTGGCAATCACGTCGTACATCAGCTTGAATGCCACTGCGCCAGCGATGCCACCATACAACCAACCCACACCACCGATGGCCAACATCAGCATGACATCAGCCGAGCGGTCCACCGAAAACACATCGAGCGATGCAAAGCCTGTGGTCTGCGCCATCAACGCGCCAGCCGCACCCGCAATGCCAGCGGCCACGGTGTAGACCACCGCCAATCGCGCGGTGACCGGAATGCCAATGGCCATGGCACGCAAACGGTTGTCACGCACAGCTTTCAAAGTAGCCCCCAAAGGCGCATGCACCAAGCGACGTGCCAAGACAAACAAAACCAGCAACACGGCTAAGGAGTACCAAGCCGAGGTTTGGCCCATCAAGTCAAACTCAAACTGTCCCAGCAACGGTCCCATCATGACGCCTTGCAAACCATCAGCGCCGCCCGTCAAGTCGCTGAACTTATTCGCCAACTCCAGCAAGATGAGCGCGGTGCCCAAGGTGACCATCAAACGCGTCAAATCACTGCCACGCATGATGGACAGCGAACACACAGCCCCAAGCAAAGTGGCGGCCGCCATGCCCACGGCCAAGCCCAACAAAGGATCGGGATGGATGTGCTTGGCAAACAAAGCCGCCGAGTACGCACCAAATCCTAAAAACGCCGCGTGCCCCAGCGACACAATGCCGGTGTAGCCCAGCACCAAATCCAGCGACACGGCAAACAAAGCCACGATGGCAATCTCGTTGATGATGAGCGCGTGCTGCGCCAGCACCCATGGCGAAGCAAATGCAAGTGCCCAAAAGAGCAACTCCAAGGGCTGCCAGCGCGCCGCGCGCAACAAAGAAGCGTGTGCGTTCATGACTTGCCTCCTTGGCGAACAAACAGGCCTTGGGGACGCCAAATCAAAATCGCAATCATCAAGGCGTAAACGATGAAAGCCCCCAATTTAGGGATGTAGTACTTGCCCGCCACATCGGCAATGCCCAGCAGCAACGCTGCCAGCAAAGGCCCCGTGATGGAGGTGGTGCCACCCACGGCGACCACAATCAAAAAATACACCATGAATTTCAAGGGAAAGGTCGGGTCCAAGCCCAGCACCTCAGCGCCCAAGGCACCGCCTAAACCTGCCAAGCCAGAGCCCACGGCAAAGGTGGCGGCAAACACCACGTTCACATTGATGCCCAAGCCTGAAGCCGCCCGTGCATCGTCCACACTGGCGCGCAAACGACTGCCAAAACGCGTGGCCGACAACACATATTGCAGCGCCACCGTCAACGCCGCACACACCGCGATGATGAACAAGCGGTAATGGCCCATGCCCAACACGAACGGCGTGTCGGCAAACAACTCGGTGCGTCCACGCAGCCAATCAGGCAGTTGCATGATTTGCTGCTGCGAGCCCATCAAGTAGTCGGCCGACGCCACGGCCATGAACGCTAAGCCGATGGAAAACAGCACTTGATCCAAATGCGGTTTTTTATACAAAGGCCGGTACAGCGTGCGCTCCAGCACCACACCCACGGCAGCCGAGGCCAAAAAGGCCAAGGGCAAACACACCAAAAACGGAACGCCGTGACGCTGCATCAGTGCCACGGTGACGTACCCCCCCAGCATGGCAAACGCGCCATGCGCGAGGTTGATGAAGTTCATCAACCCCATGGTCACGCACAAGCCAACTGCCAGAATAAACAGCAGCATGCCGTACGCAACCCCATCAAACAACAGCGTGAGCATTACTTGGTCTTGCCTGGGTCTTTGACGTCAGTGAGGGTGCTGAACTCTTGGTTGAAGAGTTGACCGCCCACCTTCTCCACCTTGCGGATGTAAATGTTGTGCACCACATCGCGGGTTTGCGCGTCGATGAACATGGGGCCACGAGGGCTCTCGAACAACTGGCCTTTCATGGCATTGAGCAAGGCCTCGCCGTTGCCACCCTTGGTGGTCTTGGCGGCTTCGTAAATCACGCGCATGCCGTCGTAGCCGCCCACGGCCATGAAGTTGGGACGCAAGCCCGCATTGGCTTTTTCAAACGCAGCCACGAATTTTTTGTTCAGCGGCGAGTTATGTGAGGCCGAGTAATGGTGCGAAGTCACCACGCCATTGGCCACATCGCCCATGCTGTTCAAGATGTCGTCGTCGGTGATATCGCCCGTGCCAATCAACTTGATGCCTGCTTTGTCCATACCGCGCTCGGCAAATTGCTTCATCAAGGCTGCGCCCGCGCCCGAGGGCACAAACACAAACAAAGCATCGGGCTTCAAGTCACGCACTTTTTGCAAGAACGGGGCAAAGTCAGGATTGCGCATGGGCACACGCAGGGTGTCCAACACTTGGCCACCGTTGAACAGCATGCGGTCTTTGAAAAACTTTTCAGCATCAATGCCAGGGCCGTAATCCGAAACCAAAGTCACCACTTTTTTGATGCCGTTGTTGGGGGCCCAATCGGCCATGGCCACCGCAGCTTGAGGCAGGGTGAAGCTGGTGCGCACCACGTAAGGCGACGCTTGCGTGATGCTGGATGTTGCAGCAGCCATCACCACCATCGGGGTTTTAGATTGCGTGGCCAGCGGGGCCGTTGCCAAAGCCAACGGCGTCAAGCCAAAACCGGCCAACACGTTGACCTTGTCGTTCACCACCAGCTCTTGGGCGATGCGTTTGGTGACGTCAGGGGCGCTGGTGTCGTCTTTGACAATGAGCTCCACTTTTTTGCCGCCTACGGTGTCGCCGTTTTGTGCCATGTACAGACGGGCGGCGGCTTCAATTTGCTTGCCCGTAGAGGCGAAGGGACCGGTCATGGGCAAGATCAAACCGATCTTGAAGGTGTCTTGCGCCAGCGCTGTGCCAGCATGTGCGGCCAACAAACCAAGCGCCACGGCGCTGAGGAAAAAACGTTTTTGCATCAGGGTCTCCTTTGAGTGAAACGGGAATCAGAAATCGGGGTTGAAGAATCGGAAAAAACTAAATCATCAGTTGGGACGAATCAAACGCATGCCCATCACGGGCTTGCGGCTGTCATCGGGGCTGCGCACCGCCTCGCGTAAATTGCGCTGCGCCAAACGTGAGTGCTCGCGCATGATGGCTTCGGCGCGGGCACCTTCGCGCCGCTCTACCGCGTCGATTACTTGGCGGTGCTGGTCTTGCGCCACCACCAGCATGTCACGTGCTTGGGACGAATTCGCTTGCGCCACCACAAAGCCCGAAGGCGAGGCGAAGGGCAAACTGCCCACCCGCTCTAACTCACGTTGCAACACGGGTGAGCCACAAAGTTGGCCCAGCAAGCCATGAAATTGCGCATTCAACCGCACGTAGCTTGAAAATGCCTCGTCATTGAGTGTGAGCGCTTGCAGCAACTGGTCGATGCCGTCCAAACACTGCTTGGCCTGCACCAGCACTGCGCCGACCACACCGCGCTCTGCGGCCACGCGAGCGGCCAAACCTTCGAGCGTGCCACGCAACTCAATGGCATCGGCCACATCGGTTTCAGAAAACGTGCGCACCGCAAAACCACCGCTGGGCCAAGGCTGCAACAAGCCCTCTTGCTCTAAGCGAATCAACGCCGCACGAATGGGGGTGCGCGATACGCCCAAACGCTCCACCACGGCCAACTCGGTGAGGCGCGCTCCCGCTTGCAACTCGCCAGAAAAAATCATTTCTCGCAGTTTGAGTTGTACTTTGACAGCTTGTGAACTTCCCTCGTCTTGGGCCTCGGCCTTGGTCGCAGAAAGTGGAATAGACGTGCTCATAGAACAAAATTGTATACATCGCGCCTTGATCTAACGCAATAAATGGATATTTCTAGGGTTTACACCGAATTTCTGTATCCAATCTTCAATTCCACGTGCGATCAGCACTCTTACTTTTTGAGGCGTGTTTATCAAAGTCAATGCCTTGACATCCGTTAAATTGACACTGGCCTATCAATTAACAAAAACACCATGACGCCTTACGACATCCAAACCGTTTATCTTGTAATAGGGTTTCTGTATGTCATGCTGCCTGCCACCGCTTGGATGGTGCTGTCTAACCAGCGCTCCATGCCTGCAGCCTTGTGGTGCGGAGGCGGGTTGATCTTCAGTGTGTCGTGCTTCTTTTTTGCGTTACGTGGTACCGCCCCCGATTGGTTGACCTACTCCGCCGCCAACTATTTGTTGTGGCTGGCCAATATCTTGCCCGTGATCGCACTGCGGGAACAACTGCAACGCCCACGCCGCTTGGGGGTGGCGCTGGCGGCGTATCTGCTGATGGCGCTGGGTTTTGAATATTGGCATCAAGTCGCCAACAGCAGCGTGATGCGATTTGAATGGTCCATGTTGATTTTGATCGTTCTGTTTGCCACCATTCACAGACTCTCGCGGGTGATGGCGCGCGCGCAGCACATTCGCAGCGCGAGTTGGTTGTCGGCGGTGTACTTCATCGCAGCATGCATCATCGGGTTGCGTTGCTTGCGGGTCGCGTTTGGCTACGCGCCGGCGGGGGCCACCGTGTCTGGCTTCGACAGCATGCTGACTGTTTTCGTCGGTTTGCTGACCGCGGTGCTGGGAAACTTTGCCTTCGTTGGCACTTATTTAGAGCGTGCATCTAAGCAAAGCATGCAAGCAGCGGTGGAGCGTGCCAAGCAAGAAGAAGCGCTGCGCTTGGGCGCGCAAATCGCCCACCTCGACCGTCAGCGCGCCTTGGGCACCATGTCCGCCGCTTTTGCACATGAACTCAGTCAGCCGCTGACCGCCATCCTGCTGGACACACAAAACGCCAAGATGGCGCTGATGACCGAGTCCAACCACGCCGCCGAATTAACTCAGACGCTGGAAGACATTCAAAACAGCTCACAGCGCGCCGTGGCGCTGCTGGAGCGCATTCGTAACTTCATCAAACCCACACAAACACATCACAAACGCCTAGACCTGCAACCCTTGGCGCGCGAGGTGGTGCATTTGATGCAAAGTCACGGCAAAGCCGCAGAGGTGCAGTTTCAACTCGAGTTGGGTGACACACCCGCTTGGGTCTGGGGCGACCGCATTGAGCTCTCGCAAATCATGGTGAACGTGGTGCGCAACGCCATTGAGGCCATGCAAAACAGCCTCATGCGTTTTGTCACCCTCCGTTTGACATTGACCGACCAACACTGCCTTTTGCAATTTACCGACACAGGCCCGGGCATCACGCATGGGCTGGCAGCCCCCGTGGGCACACCTTTTGTGACCACCAAACCCGAAGGCTTGGGCGTTGGATTTTCGATCTCGCGCGCCATCGCCGAAAAACACGGCGGCAGCCTCACCATCGCCAATGTGCCTAGCGGCGGGGCGTGTGTGACGCTGGATTTACCAAGAATCAATGAAAGTGCCTGCTGATGAGCCATGAAGCCCTGAACGTCCTCGGAACGCCCCTAGTCCCCTGCTCCTACGACCCGCTGACGGGCTATTACAGAGATGGTTGCTGCAACACGGACGACCACGACCAAGGCAGCCATGTGGTGTGTGCCAAGGTGACGCAAGCCTTTCTGGCGTTTTCGCTAGAGCGCGGCAACGACCTCATCACCCCACGCCCTGACTACCGATTTGCTGGCTTGAAAGCGGGCGAACGTTGGTGTTTGTGCGCACTGCGATGGAAAGAGGCCTTTGATGCGGGCGTTGCACCACCGGTCGAACTGGCTTGCACGCACGCGAAAGCACTTGAATTCGTCACGTTGGAACAACTTCAATCTTGCGCATGAAGAAACGGGTGTCGCTGACCGTGTTGGGTTTGGTTTGGGTGGGGGTCGTCATCTCACACGTGTCATGGGAACAAAAAGACAACGGTTATTTGCTGGTGATAGACGGTCGCGAGCTGGACGTGTTGGGCCATCTTCGCAACAGCTGGAACCATGCGTTGCGAAGCTGCCAGCGGGTGAGTTTGCTCACCGCCCATGACCCGCGCTATTTGCAAGCAAAAGCGACCATTCAGGCCTACAGCCCACCCCAATCCAACGCCGCCCAACTGGCAGGCGTTTGGGCCGCAGGAGACTGGACCTTGGCTGAAGTCGAATTTGCGCAACTGTTGCCCGCCGTGGTGCTGATGCACACAGTGAACGGCACCACCGCCATCGTGCCTGGCGCGGTATGGAGCGGCTACACGCAGCCTTGGAAAGCGGCACCACACATTCGCCGCTACCTGTCCCAACAAGGGGACTCAGCACCGAGCGAGTTGTTCGATTGCTTTGAGCCCCAATCTGCGTCTTTCAGATAGCAGCATCACCAGCAAGCCGCTCTGGGAAGGTTAAACCACCAAAGGCAAAGCCCGCTTGCGCTGCCCCGTCAAGACAAACATGGCCTGACTCACAGCGGCGGCCAAAGGTGGCACCGCAGGTTCGCCCACACCTGCGGGGGGCCTTGTACTGGGAACAATCCAAGCTTCGACCTTGGGTGCCTGATTCATTTGAACCATGCGGTAAGTGTTGAAGTTGGTTTGCTGAACCACGCCCTCTTGAATGTCGATCTTGCCAAACAGCGCAGCAGACAAAGCAAACACCACCGAGCTTTCGAGCTGCTGTGCCACGATGTTGGGGTTGACCACCGTGCCGCAATCGATGGCGCAGACCACACGGTGCACGCGGGGCTGACCGTCTTGCATCGACACCTCAGCCACCTGCGCCACGATAGACCCAAACGATTCATGCAGTGCGATGCCGTGCGCATGCCCTTTGGGCAGGGCCACACCCCAGTTGGCTTTTTGCGCAGCCAACTTCAGCACGGCCAAATGTCTGGGCGCATGGACCAGCAGGGCTTCACGGAAAGCCAAGGGATCGGTCTTGGTTTCATGGGCCAACTCATCGATGAAACTCTCAGAAAAGAAAGCGTTGTGCGAGTGGCCCACCGAGCGCCAAAAACCGACGGGCACGCCCATGTGCGTGGCCACATGCGACATGCGTTGATTGGCAAACGCATAAGGCAAATCAAACAGCCCCTCGGACGCCGTTTTGTCCGGCATGTCGATCGGGCCAGAAAGCGCTGGCAAGGTACGCGCCATCCAACGGGGCGTGATAGCGTCACCCGCGGACTTGATGCGAAGGCTCTGGACCTGATTTTTCGCATCGATGCTGGCGGTCAACTGCGCCACATGCATAGGCCGGTAAAAGTCGTGCGACATGTCTTCTTCGCGCGACCAAATGACTTGCACTGGCTTACCTTCACAAGCCATCGCCACTTTGACCGCTTGCATCACCACATCCACTTCCAAGCGACGGCCAAAGCCCCCTCCCAGGAAGGTGACGTGAACTTTGACTTTGTCAGCACCAATGCCAGCCGCCTTGGCTGCGGCCGCTCTGACTTGCCCGGGGACCTGGGTTGGCACCCAAATCTCAAGCAGCCCGTCTTTGAATTGCGCCGTGCAATTCATGGGCTCCATCGTGGCGTGCGCCAAATAGGGTGCGCTGTAAGTAGCCTCGATCAACCGCGTGGCGCTAGCCTCGACCTTCGCCACATCGCCCACCTCGTAAAAGGTAAAGCCTGATTGTTGGTCGAGCTGGACTTGCAGCTCGGAGGCAATGCGTTTCGTGTCGACCGCCCCATCTTTGGGTTGCGTCCACTTGGCTTTCACGGCCAAGGCGGCTTGCTGTGCGTGCCATGTTGTCTTGCCCACGATGGCAAAGCCTGCGGCTGAACCTGCCATGTCTTTGTCCAGCGCCACAAACTTCAGCACACCTTTCATGGCCAGGGCTTCTTTGGCATCGACCTCGCCCAACGCACCGCCCATCAAGGGAGACTGAACCACCGCCGCATACAACAGACCCGGCTGCCTCACGTCAGTCCCAAATACGGCAGTGCCATTGATTTTTGGAGGGATATCTACACGCTGTGCGGGCTGCCCCATCAGCGTCCAACGCTTGGGGTCTTTGGGCGTCACCCCCTGAGGGGTTTGCGCCGACGCTGCTTTGGCAAACTCACCGTAATGGCCCTTCTTGCCCGATATGTGGCTGATCAAGCCGGCATTCACTTGCAACTCATTCACAGGCACTTGCCACTGCGCAGCGGCAGCCAAGAGCAAACTCGCACGCGCTGTGGCAGCCGCCTCTCGCACCGGTTGCCAAGCGTCAGCCACGGTTGACGAACCACCCGTGGCGTTGATCCCCAACTCGCGCGCGAGTTTGCCAACCAGCCACTCCCCCGTGCGAACCATCGCGGGTGGATGGCCACCTTCTGACAACGCAGGATGGAATGGCAAGCTGCCCACAAACATGGCGACGTTGCCGTAAATGGCATCGTGGCCAGCTTGCTCTAGGCGAATATGAGACAGCGGGACGTCTAACTCTTCGGCGGCCATCATGGACAAAGCCGTGTGCACCCCTTGCCCCATTTCGCTGCGGTGCATGGCCAGGCTGATCTTGCCGTCTTGCATGACCTTGATCCAACCGTTCAAGGCCACATCGCCTTCGGTCGGCCACATGTTTTCGGGAGATCCCAGTCGTGAGCGTGCAGGCATCACACCCCATCCCACCACCAATGCGCCCGTGGCGGCCAAAGAGCCAAGAATTAAGCGTCGGCGGTTCATGCGGAGGCTCCTGCAGCGCGGTGAATGGCGGCTTTGGCACGTTGGTAAGTGCCACAACGGCAGATGTTGGAAATGGCCTCGTCAATCTCTTCGTCGGTAGGTTTGGGCTTGCGTGCCAACAAATCAGCAGCAGCCATCAACATGCCGCTTTGGCAATACCCGCATTGCGGAACTTGCTCAGACACCCAAGCCAGTTGCAACGCATGTGGCTTTTCAGCGCTCCCCAACGATTCAATCGTTTTGATTTGGGCATTCGCCACACTGCCCACGGGCGTGACGCATGAGCGTGTGGCCTGACCGTTGACATGCACCGTGCAAGCGCCACAGGCCGCAATGCCGCAGCCGAACTTGGTGCCGGTCAAGTTCAGTTCATCGCGAAGCACCCACAGCAAGGGCATTTGCGGATCAACATCGACCTCGACGGTCTTGGCGTTTAGATTTAACAGCATGCGGTATTCCCCAAACCTTTAAAAAATTCTCAGCCTTTGGTGCTGAATTCGAAGCGCTCTGCGACAGAAACCTAGGTTAGCCAGGCAGAGCAGCTTAATTCCTGTGTTTTGGAATGTAGCGTCAAAACGGTGGCGAGCCATCCACGCGTCATCGCGCTGTGCCCTTGCACAACCAAGCTGCAAGTGGCTTTGCTGAGCTGCGTGTCACCTGCAAAGAGGGTGCGACGAAGACGATAAGATGAGATGAGGTTCACGAAAAATCGTCAAAATGACTCCCCCACTTTCTGTCGACCAATGGCAATTGTTTCTTCAAATTGCGGAATGCGGCAGTTTGACAGACACCGCGGCCGCACGCGATGTCGCCCAATCGGCGATCAGCCGCCAGTTGGGGGCGATCGAACGGGCCTGTGATGGCAAGCTCTTCGAGCGAACAGCTCGCGGCGTACGCCTGAACGAAGTGGGTCAACGCCTTTATCCTCGCGTCAAGGCTTGGGTACAGGCAGGACAACGCCTGACGGAGGATGCAACCGTCATGCATCAGGAACCGGCAGGACTTGTTCGCACTGGCATCATCGACTCTCTGGCCGACGCTTTGTGTGGCCCTATCTATGAGGAGCTAGAGCGCACCTTTCCGAAGGTCAGGTTGCAGTTGGTCACGGGCATGAGCGGGCGTGTGTCTGCATGCCTTGAACGTGGCGAGCTAGACATCGCTCTTTTTTCCGAGAACACACGGGGCCGCAGTGGCAAGGGGGACGGCATCGCGACAATGCCGCATGTTCTCATCGGTGCACCCGGTGACCGACTCACGTCGCAAGCGTCGATCCCATTCGACCTGTTGCACGACATTCCCTTGGTGGTGCCTGGACGACCCTATGCTTTTCACAATGTCTTAGAGCATTGGGCCAGCCGTCGGGGCATTCATCTGAACATCAAGCTCGAATGCGACAGCCTCCACCTCCAGAAAAAACTCGTTGGCGCAGGCGGCATTTACGCCATCGTCGGCATGAGTGCCGTCAGCGCTGAAGTGGCACAGCATACGCTGCAGGCTACCCGCATCGTTCAACCGAGCTTGGACCGCAACATCGTGCTGCGGCTTTCGCCACACGCGGCACCAACAGAGGCCTGCCAGGTCGTTCACGCCGTCATACGCCGGCATGTCGAGCAAGCCTTTCCCTCACTGGCCCAAGGTTTGCCCTTGAGCGCTCGGCCTTGACGCAAATCTGACGGATCGGCAGTGGAAAGGCATATCTCCAAAAGCATGGATCTCCTGCTTGTGGAGGCCCTAGCTCAGTGAAAAACCCAACCTAAGATGGCCGAAGTGCCAAACAAAGTGCAAAAAAATGTGCTTCGTTTTTCGGCACATCAATCACGGAGACACCCCCATGAAATTCGTCACTGGCCCATCGCTGTGTGTGAGCGAGGGCTTCACCGAAGTCGCTTTCAAGCGTCGCACGCTCCTTGGTGCAGCGTCTTTAGGCATGACTGCCGCATTTTTGCCCGCTGCCGTTCGCGCGGAGTCTGCCTATCCAAGCAAAGCCGTCACGCTGATTGTTCCGAACCCACCCGGTGGCAACACAGACATCTTGGCCCGTATTTTTTCAGTGCCATTGGCCAAGGCCCTCGGGCAGCCTGTGGTCGTTGAAAACCGCGCGGGTGCAGGAGGCGTGATCGGGATGACAGCCGCTGCCCGCGCCCCCGCTGATGGCCATACGCTCGGGCTAGGTAATTTGAGCGACCTGGTTGTCAGCCGATACGCGCAGCCCAACGTTCCCTACGACCCCGCCAAAGACTTTGTTTCAGTGGCAACCTTGGCCAAAGTCTCCATCGTCGTGACCTGCCTGCCTTCTTTTCCTGCGAAATCGTTCCAAGAATTTTTGGCGATGGCCAAGGCGAACCCTGGTAAATACAAGTGCGGCACGGCGGGCAACGGCACCATGGGTCACCTGTGCCTCGAAGCGTTACAGGCGGCAGCGGGTCTGGACATCGTCCACGTCCCTTACCGCGGGGGTGCACCCGCCCTCAATGACTTGCTCGGTGGGCATATCGACGTGTTGATTGACGGCAGCGCCCTGTCACAGGTCAAGGCGGGCAAGCTCAAAGCGCTGGCCGTGACCGCTGAACGCATTCCGGTGCTGCCGAATGTGCCGACCATAGCGGAATCGGGCGTGCCTGGCTTCTCGTTTGGCAACTACTGGGGCTTGCTGATGCCGGCCGGCTCCCCTGCCGCTGCCGTCAATCGGGTCAACGCAGAAATCAAACGGCTGTTGGACCAACCTGAAATTCGCCAGCAGCTCGAAAACGCTGGATTCGCGCCACTTGCATCGACGCCAGTGGAGTATGGCCAAGCCCTGCAAAAGTCCTACGACCAAATGGGTCAACTCGTCAAGAAGGCCAAGATCACCTTCGACTGATCTAGGACACCCAATGGTGCCCATTTAATTCAACACCCATGGCAAGCAAACCCAACGTACTCCTGATCCTGGCCGATGACATGGGGTTCTCCGACATCGGTTGCTACGGCAGTGAGATTGACACCCCGCACATCGACCGGCTGGCGGCTGCTGGTGTGCGCTTCTCCCAGTTCTACAACACCGCCCGTTGCAGCCCCTCCAGGGCTTCGATGCTGACGGGCCTGCACCCGCACCAGACGGGCATCGGCATCCTCACGAAGGACGATCGACCGCATGGCTACCCGGGCTCTCTCAATGACCGCTGCATCACCGTTGCCGAAATTTTGTCAACAGCCGGTTATGCGACGTCGCTGGTTGGGAAGTGGCATTTGGCCTCGAACATTCGGCAGCCCAACGACGCATGGCCCACGCGACGCGGTTTCGATCACTTTTATGGAACGCTCGCAGGTTCGTGCTCGTACTTCCAGCCCGCATCGCTCACCCGCGGGGAGCGCAATGTAGAAGCCGAAGCCACCGAAAAGCCTGACTACTACTACACGGACGCGATCTCGAAGGAAGCCTGCACCTTTGTGCGTGAACAGTCACACGCCCAAAAGCCGTTCTTCATGTACGTCGCCTACACCGCGCCGCATTGGCCGCTTCAAGCGAGCGACGAAGACATCGCCAAATACCGTGGTCGTTACGACGAAGGCTGGGATGTGCTGCGTGAACGACGGATGCAGCGATTGCGTGAATCAGGCCTGCTGGCAGACGCCGTGCAGGATTGCGAGCGCGATCCCGAGGAACCCGCCTGGGAACAAGCGGAACACAAAGCTTGGGAAGCGCGCCGTATGGAGGTCTATGCAGCCCAGGTGCACCGTATGGATCAGGGCATAGGCGAACTGCTGGCCACGCTTGAACAAACAGGCCAACTTGAAAACACGCTGATCTTTTTCTTGTCTGACAACGGGGCATGTGCCGAAGTCCTTCCGCTGGACGGTAGCGCTGAAGCGTTCAAGAAGCGCAGGCCAGACCTCGATCGCCTGAAACCACGCAATGGGGGCGATTTGCAGGTCGGCAACGAACCTTCCATCGTTCCGGGACCGGAAGACACCTATGCCAGCTACGGCCGCGCGTGGGCCAATCTGTCCAATACGCCGTTTCGGCTCTACAAGCGCTGGACACATGAGGGCGGCATCTCCACACCCTTGATCGTGCATTGGCCTGCAGGCGGAATGAATAACGGCGCCATCGTTCGAGCACCGTTTCAGTTGACCGACATATTGCCAACGATCTTGGAGGCCACGCAGGTTTCGTTGTCTGAGGACGGCAACAACCGAGATATTCCCAAAGGCGAAGGCTGCAGTTTCTTACCTGTTCTGCGTGGCGACAAGCCGACCAACCACACTTTGTATTGGGAGCACACCGGCAACGCTGCTATCCGGCGCGGTCGCTGGAAGCTGGTGCGCGAATACCCCAAACCTTGGGAGCTTTATGACATGGACACCGATCGGTCTGAGAAGACAGACTTAGCCCTGTCGAACCGGGAGGTCGTTCGTGAACTGGTCGCGCAGTGGGAGGCGTGGGCCGACCGTGTCGGGGTGGTGCCATGGGATGACGTGCTGGCAGGTTACCGCGCCGAAGGAAAGAGTGAGGCTGACGCTGCAGGTTGATGTCGCACGGAAAGCGAGACTGGGCGCTCCCAGTGAAGCTCAGACGCCGTTTCTTTATGGCGACGCAACAGCTGCTGGGCATAAGTTTTTTGCCAAAGCGCAGCTAAGCCTTTGAGCCACTGAAACGTTGCCTGCGGCATGTCCGTCCCCGTCGCCACCGCAACGATCACACCCTCGCCCAGCCAAGTTAAAAGGTCAAACATCACAATGGCCCCGCAAACGTCAGGGCGCATATCGTCTGGCAAAGGGGTGTCTTGTTGACGCCAAGCACAGGCAAAGTCACGACAAGGGTGGATAGGCCTAGAGGCGTAAATATCGCATCCTGCGCTCGAGCAGTGTTGGCAAGCTAAGCCCAATTTCGCGTTGGCCACTGGCCCTTGAACATCTAACCAACCTTAGCAGCAGGCGGTACAGGGCAAGCATGATCGTGTGTTGAGGGTCTTTGTCATTGAATCAACCCAAAAGAATCCGCAGTGACATGGCGCTGGTCAGGGACACGATGGCCACGGTGGAACTGATCCAAATGACATTCCAATCACGCGTCTCATTTTGCAAATCCAAAATACGCTCAGCGGCTTTTTCAATTTGAAGGTGCGATGTGGCCACGGCCCGAGGGTGCTGGGGCGTGCTGATCTGAGCAATTTCGTCTGAAGCTTGCGGCGGATGGGTCAGCTTGGCTTGGCTGGCCTCTCGCAGAACCGTTTTATTTTTCTGCTCGAACTGGTCAATCTTGCGCTGCAAGTTGTCGATGATGATGTCCAAATCCTTCAGACGATCCTCGATCGGAACCAGCGCACGTTGGTCGTCAAAACGATCGACACCAACAGGCTGAAGGTTGTCGCCCAGTGCCTCACTCGGGTCTAAGCGTTGTTGGTTTGCACTCTGCGTCTCTGACGACAAGGCTTGCCGGTTGATCACGGCCGTCTCTGTCGACATGGTTTGCCGATTCAGGGTTGCACCTTTGTCATCTAGGGTTTGGCGGTTCAATGCCAACTGGTCCTGTCCAACTTTTTGAATGTTCGCGTCAGACCCAGCGCTGGGATGGATGAACGCCAAATTCGCATCCGCACCAAGGTCACTGCGAAGCTCTTGCACGTTGTCAGACATGCTGCGCATAAGCACAGGCCCCGCATCGCGCCCTGACAACGAAGGTGCCAGCGCGGTTGTATTCAGAGCGCTCGACTCAGCCCCCACAAGCGCCTTGGTTTTGTCGCCCACACGTACAGACCGTGTTTCAAAAACTCTCGGTTTTTTAACGCCCTTGCCAAGCGTGGCGCTCGCGACGCTATCCGCGAGTTCACCGACGGGTTTTGCGTTCTTAATTTCAATGGTGTGGAAATACGGACGAAATGACCGTTCGTTATACCCAAACGCCGTCAACATGGCATTGAACATCTGACGCTCAAGATCTTCGACTTGGCCATCCAACAGCACAGAGTCACACGCTTGAATCAAGATGTAGATCTTCTGAGGCTCAGTAAGTCGTGCGGCGGCTTGAGGGAGAAATTGATTGAATTTGACGCGACGGATGTACGCCAAAGCAAAGCTCTGCAAGCCCTCAAACCCACCGATCAGGGCTTGAAGGTGGCCCATGTTTTCTGCGGCAATCGAGCCACTGGCGGCCATGGTGTACAAGAGCGACGTCGCCAAGGCCACATGAGCCGTGAGACTGTCTGCGGTCGCTGCCTTGCTGTCATAGGCACCCATCACCGTGCTGTCATTTTTTAAAACAAGCGTTTTGTAATACGGTGCAAATGCTTCGGCGCTCAGCCCAAACGCAGCCAACATGCGCTGAAACAACGCCAATGCGGCGGGTTCAGACTTTTTAACAGTCATCAACACATCACACGCGTTGACCAAAACACATAGCTTTTCTTGTGTGGTCAAGATACTCGGTGCATCTTGTAAAAACTGCTCAAAGGCGATGTGGTTGATATAGGTGGCCGCATCTTCATATACGGCTTCATCGCCGCCCAACATCGCGAGAAGTTGCAGTTTTGGTGCCTCGTGGATGCCACCATCGGAAGACGCCACATAGAGCAATGCGACGGCCAACACCAAATGCGGCGTTAATTCATCGGGCAGTTGGATGGTGGACGTTGACTGTGCAAGGGGTGACATCACACATCCCTCTCGCGCAAAGGGTCAGGGTGGTTCAGTCTAGAGATTTCGTATTTCATGGTCGGTTTTGTATTGACCGACGGAGGTTACGAATTAGCCCCCTTGATTCACGCTTAAATACCCGTGAAAACTCACAATATCTCTCGCTATTCAAGCGATTTATTAAATATTTTTAAAATCCCTCAATGATAATATATTCAAAGATATGGATCTACTTCAATTTTAATAACTTCAGAAAACAAACTTAATTTGTAAACAGAGTTGATAACCAACGCCCCAAACTGATTTGATCGCAGCTTCGGCATCCTCTGGCTGAACCGATTTGAGTTTTTTACGCAAGCGAGCGACCAACTCTTCCAAGGCGTGCTTGCTCATCCCTACGGCATCATCCTCGTCATCGCTGAATAAATCACACATGGAGCCCGAATCCAAGGTGTTTTCTTTCGCTTGCACCAAAGCAACCAGTAACGTCTTCTCACGACTTGTCAGTCTCAATTTTTGCTCCAAATGCGGACTGACAAGCGTTCTATCCCGCAAACTCAAGGACCATACCTCACCAGTTTTACCTTGCTTCAAACGTCTTCCCAAGCTCAACAATATCAATACCAACTCATCTGGGGCCACAGGCTTAACCAGATAAATATCGGCACCGCCTTGTTTATAGCCCGCAATACGATCAATCAATGCCATCCGCGCAGTCATGATGACGATACCGACATTAGGCAATGAATGTCGCAACCGACGGCATAGGCTTAGGCCATCTTCGCCGGGTAAATTTAAATCAATGATGAACAGGTCAAAAGGTATGCGTGCAGTCAAGTCATCCAAGGCCGAGGCACTGTTGACCGCATGCACCTCAAAATCGTGCGCTTTCAAATGAACTTCAATTTCATCGCGCAGCAAGGGATCATCCTCAACCAGCGCAACCACTAACGGCGAATTCGACTCATGGATTGACATATTCAGCATCACCTTTAATTTGGAATTCTGACTTCGAAAATGACCCAGCCATTTTGATGCTTATAGCGAACGATGGCGCCCATTTTTTCAGCCGCAGAGTGGACAAGACTCAGTCCTATGCCCATGCCCGAATGATTTTGAAAATTAGGGTGCCGGTAATATCGTTCGAATAACCGTGCTTCGTCAGGCTCGCTGTCAGCCGCAACGCGGTTACTGATCTCAAACCGTGTGAAAGAAGGCGTTGAACTCGCATGAGATAACGTCCCCCTGAGATCAAATTTAGTTTGGGGTGGGTGGTCAATCGAGATGGCTATTCTTTGATCCGCCGAATATTTATAGGCATTGCTCAAAAGATTATCAAGAATGAGGACCAACATCTGACGATCCGCCACAAAAAAAGCCCCATCTTCAATGTTCAAATCAAACCGTTCTGGATGAGAAAACTCGTTGATTAACTCATCCATCAACTCAGCGGCCGATATTTTTACAGTCGACACATCGAGCACCGTACGCTCCACTTTATTGGAGAGCGCAACATGCTCAATCATCGTATTCATGCGGATCACACTGCTGTCAATACGCTGAACGCGACCCATAGCTTCATCGTCTGAGTTGAACTTGCTTTTTAACGTGGCGAGCGCGAACCTGATGGTGCTCAAAGGCGTCTTTAACTCGTGCGTCAGCATGTCAATCAGGGCATTGCGCTCGTTCACCAAATCTTGGTTGGCCTGCGCTTGCGCTGCTTCCAGTTGAAGCTTTTGAAGCTCTTTCAGCTTGTCAATTTTTTGCTGCGATTGCTCCGTGATCACCGCCCAAAAAGCCAAGGCGGCAATGAGCAGTCCATTGAGGCGAACATCCGATATATGCTGAAGCAAGCCATCTTCGGTCAAGGGGTTGATCCACCCCATGGCAACCATGCCACCAAAGGAAGTCAAGGAAATGTATATCCCATAAACCGCTAATAAAACAACACGAATTCTTCGTGGCATTTTTTGCACAGACAGAACACCAGATATTTGCGCCAGTGGATTGACCAGGAAAAGGACGAATGCTAATTCCAATCCCCAATTTACTTGACCCGTCAATATCAAGCACAAACTCAATACTGAAAAAAACATAAAGCCGAGCATGTATTTTTTATAATTTCTACTCGTTTTGTAACTGTATAAAAAACCCCAGCCAACGAGTCCCATCATGCACACCCTAAGAACAAAAAGAACATGCATTAACAGATTCAAAGCTTCTGGGCTCCAGCTGCTTTCTTGACCAGCTTGCCCGCCTGTGCTGAAATATATATAAAGCGTGATAATTGCTTGACAGCACAAATAGGTATACGTCAGCATCGTCCTAGCCAGAAGAACAAAGATGAATGCGATGACTAATAAAAGATTCGCAATGGTCAAAGAGGCCGTGACTTTTTTAATGCGTGACAGCATCGAGTCCATCAGATCACCCGCCAACTTGACCTCAGTTTGAATTTGGGCCAAGCCTTCCGTATGAACTCTCAGGTAAATATATTCACCAGAATGCGGCAATCCTTGCAAACTAAAGCAATGCGTATCATCTGCACACTGCGGGTCTATCTGTTTATATAAATCACCCAAGGTTTTACGAGACCACACGCCCTCTAAGTGTTGATAAAAATCGATGTGGTCTAAATAATATGGACTCACCCTCAAAATCAACGGATTAGTGTTGCTGGCCGTTTTAGCTAAGCCTTCGGGTGCATTTATTTTCAGACGAACCCAAATAGGACCCGATTGATAGCCTAGACGCAAAGTTCCTGAATAAGCTTGAAACTGGAGGTCCGTAACACCGTCAATCGTCTGCTTATTTTGAGTATCTTGATAAAATGAACGTTCAATTTGATACACCTGCTCTATAGCAAATACCGGCAGCTGAAAAATAAAAATGGCTATATAGAAAATGATGCGCAGCATAGATGGCTGCAGATCATAGAAGGCTTCATTAGAAATTAACTAATTCTGAAATAATTTCATTATTTCTCAAGCAATATAGAGAGTTTTTGTGAGCTATTGAGAGTAATGCCATTTACAAATACCCACGTAGCCGGTTTTGAAATGAGACTTTAAATATTATTTAAGATACTCCAAAAGAAAAAACCCTAAGTAAATGAATTACTTAGGGTTCTTTTTTGGCGGAGAGGGAGGGATTCGAACCCTCGGTAGGATCGCTCCTACGCCTGATTTCGAGTCAGGTACATTCGACCACTCTGCCACCTCTCCTGATGCGGTTCGTTTTGTCGAAGCAAGTATTCTATCAGGCGCGCAGCACCTCAAGTCCGCCCATGTACGGACGCAGCGCGACAGGCACGCGAATGCTGCCATCGGCTTGCTGGTGGTTCTCCAACACCGCGACCAAGGTGCGGCCCACGGCCAAACCCGAGCCGTTCAAGGTGTGCACGAGTTCGTTTTTACCTTGCGCGTTTTTGAAACGGGCTTGCAAGCGGCGGGCTTGGAAGGCTTCGCAGTTGGAGACTGAGCTGATTTCACGGTACGTGTTTTGCGCAGGCAACCAAACCTCCAAGTCGTGGGTCTTGGTGGCACCAAAGCCCATGTCGCCGGTACACAACGCCATGACGCGGTAAGGCAGTTCCAACTTTTTCAACACGGCTTCGGCGTGGCCGGTCATGTCTTCCAAGGCTTGGTAGCTAGTGTCGGGGTGGACGATTTGAACCATCTCCACTTTGTCGAACTGGTGCTGGCGAATCAAGCCACGCGTATCGCGCCCTGCACTGCCCGCTTCAGAACGAAAGCACGGGGTGTGCGCCGTGAGTTTGATGGGCAACTCAGCTTCCGCCACGATGACGTCGCGCACGAAGTTGGTCAGCGGCACTTCGCTGGTGGGAATCAAATACAGCTCAGTACTTTCGCCGCTAGCCACGCCGTCTTGGCCGCCTTTTTTGGCGGCAAACAAGTCTTCTTCAAACTTGGGCAACTGCCCGGTGCCTCTGAGGCTGTCAGCGTTGACGATGTAAGGCGTGTAGCACTCGGTGTAGCCGTGCTCTTGGGTTTGCACGTCCAACATGAACTGCGCGAGGGCGCGGTGCATGCGGGCAATTTGACCCTTCATCACGGTGAAGCGCGAGCCGGTCAGCTTGACGCCCATTTCAAAGTCGAGGCCCAAGGGCTCACCCAAGTCCACATGGTCTTTGGGGGTGAAGCCCAGCGCGGCGGGCTCGGTGCCCACAGGGCTCCAACGGCGCAACTCCACATTGCCATGCTCGTCCGAGCCAACAGGCACGCTGTCGTGCGGCAAATTGGGCACGGCCAACAACAGAGCTTGCAACTCAGCTTGCAAGGCGTCAAGCCGAACGGCAGAGCTTTCGAGCTCGGTTTTGAGGTCGGCCACTTGCGCCATCACCGCGTCTGCGTTCTCGCCTTTGGCCTTGAGCATGCCAATTTGCTTGGACAAAGTGTTGCGGCTGGACTGCAACTCTTCCGTGCGTGTTTGCAGGGTTTTGCGCTCAGCTTCAAGGGCCTGATAAGAGTCCACATTTAAGAAAGCTTGCGGGGTTTTGCGGGCCTCGAGTTTGGCAATGACGCTGGACAAGTCGCGGCGCAGCTGAGTGATGTCTAACATTTACTTCAATCCTTTGGGGAGCGGGAATTTGATGGTTTCTTCAACACCATCCAAGGTTCGTACAGACACGGCGCCCAAGGCGCGCATGCGGGTGATCACTTGTTGCACCAAGATGTTGGGAGCCGAGGCGCCGGCGGTCAGCCCCACGCTGGTGACACCTTCAAACCACGCTTCTTGGAGTTCTTCGGCGTTGTCGACCATGTAGCTTTCTGCGCCGTAGCGCTGGGCCACATCTCGCAAGCGGTTGCTGTTGGAGCTGGTGGGGCTGCCCACCACAATGACCAAATCCACCTCGGCACTCAGCACCTTCACCGCGTCTTGGCGGTTTTGGGTGGCGTAGCAGATGTCTTGCATCTTGGGCTTACGGATGCTGGGGAAACGGGCGATCACCGCGTCGGTAATATGGGCAGCGTCGTCCACGCTCAAGGTGGTTTGGGTCACCACTGCCAAGCGCTCGGTTTGCTTAGGCGTCACAAGCGCCACATCGGCCACGTCTTCCACCAAGTAAATGCCATCGAGCAGCTGGCCCATGGTGCCTTCTACTTCGGGGTGGCCCTTGTGGCCGATCATGATGAACTCAAAGCCCTCTTTGTGCAGCTTGGCCACTTCAACGTGCACCTTGGTCACCAACGGACAGGTGGCATCAAACACAGTGAAGCCACGCCGCGCTGCTTCGGCCTCGACCGACTTGGGCACACCATGCGCACTGAACACCAACGTCGCACCTGGGGGCACATCGGCCAAGTCTTCAATGAAGATGGCTCCGCGCTGCTTGAGGTTGTCCACCACGTAGGTGTTGTGCACGATCTCGTGGCGCACATACACAGGCGCGCCAAACTTGGCCAGTGCACGCTCTACGATCTCGATGGCGCGGTCCACACCCGCGCAAAAACCGCGGGGCTCGGCGAGGACGATTTCTTGAAAAGTGGTGTTCATAAAATGCCGATGACGTGCACTTCAAACGTCACGGGCTGATTGGCCAGCGGGTGGTTGAAGTCAAACAGCACCGAATCGTCGGTCACTTGCTGCACCGCACCGGCAAAAGAGCCTTGGCCGTTGGGCGCAGGGAACTGCACCACATCGCCCACGGCGTATTGCTCGTCGGGGTCACCAAACTCTTTGAGCAAACTCTTGCTGACCCACTGCTGCATATCAGGGTTGCGCTCGCCAAAAGCTGCGCCAGCGGGCAGCTCAAACGTGGTGCGCGTGCCTTCAGCCAAGCCCAACAACTGCTGCTCCAAAGCAGGCGACAGCTCGCCCGAGCCCAGCGACAAAGTGGCCGGTTTGTCGTTGAAGGTGTTAATGACATCGCCTTGCGGTCCCGAAAGCCGGTAGTGCAGCGTTAAAAATGAAGCGGGGCCGATGGTAGGGTGGTCGTTGGATGCAGACATGGGACTCTCTTTGAACTGGGGCCTATTGTAGAAAGCTCCAGCCACGCAGTTCATTTCTACGGAGATGAACGCCCACAGCCCTGTCGAGAGAGCCACGCCATGACCGAACCGATGTCGATCCAGCAACTCCCCCTTGAAATGCGCCCCCGCGAAAAGCTGCTCAAGCACGGAGCCTCCGCGCTGACCGACACCGAGCTGCTGGCCCTGTTTCTGCGCACCGGCATCAAGGGCAAAAGCGTGTTCGTCATGTCTCAAGAATTGCTGGACCGATTCAAAGGCTTTGCTGGCCTTATCCACGCCAGCGCGGCCGAGCTCAAAACCTTCAAGGGCATGGGCGGCGACGCCAAACGCTCGCAATTGGTGGCGGTGCTCGAAATGGCGCGGCGCGCGCTCACCCAGCAACTCACCGAAACCACGGTGATGAACTCACCCAACGCCGTCAAACAATACCTGCAGCTTGAACTCGCGCAACTCAAGCACGAGGTCTTTGCTGTGTTGTTCTTGGACGCCCACAACCGCCTGCTGTCTTACCAGCCCATGTTTCGCGGCTCGCTGTCGCAAACCATGGTCTACCCAAGAGAAGTTGCCAAAACGGCGCTCGCGCTCGGGGCCGACGGGGTGGTGTTGGCCCATAACCACCCAGGTGGCACCGTCAAGCCCTCGCAGGCGGACATGAAGCTCACCCGCACCTTGCAAGAAGCCTTGGCCTTGATCGATGTGTCCGTGCGTGACCACATCATCGTGGCGCAAGGCAAATACTTGTCGATGGCGGAAGAAGGTCTGCTGTGACTTTATGGTCGAGGCTTGGCAGCCAACACCACGGGCCCGCGCAACGCCACACTCAGCCGGTCAATCACCTCGGCCCAGTCTGAATCCTGCAGCAACTCTTCCTTCAGCAGCGCCGCCTGGGCCTCACTCCAAAAGTGAGCGTCTTCCAGCCGAGTGGCAGCATGCAAGGGCGAATGGGTTTGAATAAAGAGGCGAATTCGCACGCTGTCGCTGGGCAAACCCAATTGCGCAAACAGCGCTGTGAATCCGTGAAAAGCCTTGTCCATGCGACCTCCTTGGCGTGCGTCGAAACCAGAATCTGGCACTGAAAAATATACTTAAGCACGAGTGGTGGTGTCTGTGCGTTGGCATACAAAATCAGTTCGCACCTTCAAGGTTCTCTTTTATTTTTCAGCCCCTCACGAGACGTCGCGATGAAAGCCAACTCACTGCAAGACCTTGCCGCCATTCGCCAACAGGTCAACGATGCAGCCATCGCTGCCGCAGCGGCCGAAAAAGCCCGCATCGAAGCCGCACAAAAAGCCGAAGCCGAGCGCCATTTGTTTGTGCGCGCCGTAGGCGCCGTCAAACCCATTCCGGCCAAAGCGCGCGTGCTCAATCTGGGCAAACGCCCTGAACCACGCCCCTTGCAACAAGACTTGGACGACCAAGCCGCCTTGCTAGAAAGCATGAGCGACGAGTTCGACGTGAGCACCTTGCTCGACGTGGACGACCAACTGAGCTTCAGACGCCCCGGCATCGGCACCGACATCACCCGCAAACTGCGCAAAGGTGAATGGAGCCTGCAAGGCCAACTCGATCTGCACGGCCTGCGCAGCGATGAAGCCCGCGAAGCGCTGGGCCAGTTTGTGCGCGACGCCAAACGCATGGGCTGGCGATGCGTGCGCGTGGTGCACGGCAAAGGCCTGGGCTCACCGGGCAAAGAGCCGGTGCTCAAAAGCAAAGTTCAGCGCTGGTTGGTACAGAAGAACGAAGTGCTGGCCTTTGTGCAGGCCAAACCTTCGGATGGTGGTGCGGGCGCGTTGGTGGTGTTGCTGGGGCCGAGCAACCTCTAAAGTTGTTGCAAACACACCCAAGGCTTTGGACGTTTAAGCAACGCCCTTGTTGCGCATCCAGTCCGCTGTCTGGAAGAAACTGGTTTTCAAGCGGGGGCGCAAATCTTCAGGTACCCCCGTCTCGCCCATGGCTTGGTCCATACACGCCACCCATTGGTCGCGTTCTTTGATGCCAATCGAAAACGGCATGTGGCGCATGCGCAAGCGCGGATGGCCGTGTTTTTCGATGTAATAGTCGGGCCCACCCAACCAACCGCACAAGAACATGAACAAGCGCTCGCGGGCGTTGGCCAACTCTGGGCCATGGGCCGCGCGCAGTTCGGTGTAGCCGGGCTCTAAATCCATCAAGTCGTAAAAGCGGTCGACCAACAGTTTCACGCGGGACTCGCCACCGATCCATTCGAACGGGGTTTCAGAGGGCTGTTTTTCTTCAATTTGCATCTCGTCATTCTCAATCAAAGGTAGGGTGCCGCGTTGCGACACCTCAATGGCTGGCTTGGCGCAAGGTTTGCACCACAGGGCGACGCAACACATCACGCAAACCCCACCAGCCAGCGGCCAGCGCCAAAGCGGCCCCCGTGGCTGCGCCGATCAAGGGCACCCAAGGGCTGGGGTTCCAATTGAATTCAAACGCGCACTTCGCCAAACCCCATCCCATCGCCATCGCGACCGAGCTGGCCAACACACCCGCCAAAGCCCCCACCCCCGCCAGCTCAGCGCGCTGCACCTTGGCCAGCAATTGGTTGGACGCCCCCAGCGCACGCAACACCGCGTACTCTCGCGCCCGCTCTTCACGCGTGGCGGTAACGGCAGCGAACAACACGACCAAACCGGCAGCCAAGGTGAACAAGAACAAAAACTCCACCGCGCTCACCACTTGACCCAACACGGCCTGCACTTGGTTCAAGGTAGCGCCCATGTCCACGCTGGTGACGTTGGGAAAACGGCTGAGGAGTTGGTTGTCGAACGTAGCCACAGGTTTTTCCGCTGTAACCACACGTTGCGGCGCACGAAAGGCGGCGATGTAAGTGGTGGGCACATCAAAGCCTGCGCCCGTGGTCAAACGACTGACGGGGTACATCACAAAGAAGTTGGCGCGCATGGATGTCCAATCCACACGACGCACCGAGGTGATGCGCGCCTCGTGCAGCACACCGGCCATGTCAAAACGCAGGGTGTCGCCCAGCTTGAGTTTCAAGGTTTTGGCAATGCCTTCTTCGATACTCAGGCCATCCGCCTCTTCGGCTTGCCACGCGCCAGCGACCACGGTGTTGTGCTCGGGGTTGTTCGCGCTGAACGACACGTTGAATTCCCGGTCCACCAAACGCTGGGCGCGCTCTTCGGTGTAGCTGTCAGGCGTGACAGTGTTGCCATTGACCGCGACCAAACGGGCGCGAATCATCGGGTACCAGTCGAATTTATTGACGCCTGCATCGTGCAGGGTTTGTAAAAACGAGGACGACTGATCGGGCTGAATATTGATGACAAAACGATTCGGCGCATCCACCGGTGTGGCGTTGCGCCAGCTGCTGATCAAGTCCGTGCGCAACAGCACCAAAAGCGCCAAGGCCAACAAGCCCACCGCCAACGCGCTGACCTGCACCATGGCATACACAGGGCGGGCGCTGATTTGGCGTGTGGCCAACATCAGCCAAGGCGGCGCGCTGCCCTCCACCACGCTGCGGCGCAACACCGCAACGGCCAACCAAGCCATGCCTGCAAACAGCAACACAGCGCCCGAAAAACCACCCACCACCATGAGGCCGAGTTTCAAGTCACGGCTCACGGCAATGAGCAACACAGCAAAGCCTGTGAGGCCCAAGGCCCACACGCTCAGGGTGGTGGCTTTGAGTTCACCCACGTCCCGGCGCATCACACGCAAGGCGGGCACGCTGGCCAGTTGCAACACGGGCGGCAAGCCAAACGCGAGCAGCAAGGTCAAGCCCGTGCCCAAGCCATACACCACCGGCCACACGCTGGGTGCTGGCAACGCGGTTTCGACCAAGCCTTTGAGCAAGGCCACAAACACCAAGTGCACGGCATAGCCCAAAGCCAAACCTAAGGCGCTGGCAAAGGTGCCCACCCACACAAACTCTGCGGTGTACGACAACGCAATGTGGCGCTGGCTCAAGCCCAACACGCGCAGCATGGCGCAGTCGTCCAAGTGGCGGGCGGCAAATGCTCGGGCGGCCAGAGCCACCGCCACCGCGCTGAGCAAGGCGGCCAGCAAGGCCACCAGGTTCAAGAACTTGCCCGCACGGTCCAAGGTTTGGCGCATCTCGGGACGCCCTGCTTCGAGCGACTCCACGCGCACACCGCGCACCTCTGGTTTTTTGCTCTCACCTTCAGCCCATGCCAAAAACTTTTTGGCAGCAGCGTCTGACCCGATCACGGCGTAGCGCCACGTCACCCGACTGGCGGGTTGAATCAAGGCCGTCGCGTCTAAGTCAGCACTGTTCATCAACACGCGCGGCGCAAAGTTCATGAAGCCCGCGCCACGGTCTGGCTCGTTCACCAACACACGGCTGATGCGCAAGCGGCTGTTGCCCAGCAACACACGGTCACCGACATCGAGGCCTAAGGCTTCTAAGCCTGCTGGCTCAATCCACACTTCGCCGCTGGCGGGGATGTTCGTCGTTTTTTCAATGGCCGACTTGCTGACGATGCCGCCACTCGCCGTGGTCTGCGGGCTGTCGATGTGGCTTGATCTGTCATAACTCAGCGAGAGTTGGGCTTGCGCTAGGCTGCTGGCCACTTGGAGTTCGCCGCGCAAGGGGTAGCCCACTTCAACGGCTTTGAGCGCCACCAATCGACTGTTGCTCTCGGCGCCGCTTTGCGCCTGACCACGCGCCATGGTGGGGAAGCTCAATGTCGTCACGCCTTGCAGCTCATCGGCGTTGGCGCGCTGCACGATGTGCGCGGGCGTGGCTTGGTCACTCACCACCACCACATCGCCACCTAAGAGTTGGCGCGCGTCGCGCTGCAATCCGCCGTTCAAGCGATCCGCCAAAAAACTGACCGAGCTGAGTGCGGCCACACCCAAAGCCACGGCCACCACCAATAAACGCAACTCGCCTGCGCGGGCATCACGCCACAGCGTGCGCCACGCTTGCGTCCACCAAGTCACGCCTGAATAGGTCAACGCAGGCTGCGCTGCCTTCGGTGTGCCTGCGCCAGGCTGCGTGCGTGCGTTCATGCTTTAGCAACCTTGTGCACGCCGCCCTGCGCCAACTCGGGCTGCAGCTGCAAGCGCTCCAAGGCGGTGTAGCCTAAAAAGTGTTTGTTGGTGGCGCGACCGATGGTGCACAGCTGCAGGCGTGTGGCCACGTCGTAGCCCATTTGCGTGATGCCGCTGCGCGACACCACCACCGCCACGCCCATTTGCGCCGACTTCATCACCATCTCGCTGGTCAAGCGGCCGGTGGTGTAAAAAATCGAATCAGCATCGGCAACCACGCCATTCATCCACATCCATCCCGCGATGGTGTCGATGGCGTTGTGGCGGCCCACGTCTTCCACAAAAATTTGCATGCGCTCGCCACTGAACAAGGCGCAACCATGCACCGAGCCTGCGGACTTATAGGTGCTCTCTTGCAAGCGAATGGCGTTGAGCAAACCGTACAAACGCGCTTGACTGATGCGGGCGTTAGGCAGCACCAAGTGGTCGATCTCGCCCATCAAGTCACCAAACACACTGCCCTGCCCACAGCCGGTGGTGACCACGCGCTTTTCGGTACGCGCGGCAATGTCGGCAATGCCATGGTGAGTTTTCACCGCGGCTACGCCTGCGCCGTCTTCACCGGCATCCCAATCGACGGTGATGGACTCGACCTCACGCACATCACCCACCAAACGCTGGTTGCGCAAGTAGCCCAGCACCAACAACTCGGGGTGTGCCCCCAAGGTCATGAGGGTGACGATTTCGCGCTTGTCCACATAGACGGTCAGCGCACGCTCAGCGGGGATAGAGGTGTGCTCATGCACACCGTGCTCGTTGACCACGTCAATTTGGCGGGTCAACTCAGCGTGAGCTTGGGTGAGTCGGGGCAGCGAGGAAACAGGATATGAAGCGAAGGACATAGAACGACAGGCTACAACAAAAAGGGCCGACACCTTGACAGGCGCGGCCCCATGCACAGCGAGGCTGTGTGGATTACGATTTTTTAGCCGGTGCAGCAGGCGCTACAGCTTTGGCTGGAGCCGCTGCTGCGGCCGCCGCCGCAGGGGCTGATGCTGCAGCAGCGGGTGCTGCCGCAGCAGCAGGCGCAGCTTCTGGCGGTGTGTAGACAAACTTACCAGGGTCCACGCAAGGCGCCGAAGTGGCAGGCTTGCCCGCTTGGGCTTTGTGGGTCTTTTGCACATGCGCTGCCACTTTGTCTTGCGACTTGCAGAGCAAATAGCTGTCCATCTTGCCGGCGTGCGCTGTCTTGGCAGCCGCCTCGGCGGCTTTGGCCTTGGCTTCGTCGCTGGGCGCGGGCAGTTTGGCAAACGCGGTGGCGCTGGCCATGGCCAACGTCAAGACTAGAAGAGTTTTGTTCATATCAGTTCCTGTATCGAGGCGGTGATCAAGCGCGGACCGCAGGGCCCGTGACGGGCTCTGAGCGGTGTGCGGGAATCTTGCCAGCTTGAATGTCGTCGTACCAGAGTTCGTGGTGCTCTTTGGCCCACGTCTCGTCCACGTAACCGGTTTTCATGGCTTTGTAAGCGCCTTCCATACCGATCGACCCCATATAGATGTGCGCCATGAACATAGCGATCATCAACAACGTGGCCACGGCGTGGACCATGTGTGCGATTTGCATGGTGCTGCGTTCGTAAATCAAGCCGGGCACGATCTTGTCGAGCACAAAACCCGACGCCACCACCACCAAGCCCAAGCCAAACACGCCGCCCCAGAACACCACTTTTTCGCCCGCGTTGAAACGGTGCGAAGGTACTTCTTTGCCACCGAACATGCCGCCCGCTTTGATGATCCACACAAAGTCTTCTTTGCTGGGCCAGTTGTCTTTGAGGAAGGTGAAAAACACCACGGTCAACGACACGGCAAACAAAGGCCCTGCGAAGTTGTGCGCGTTCTTCAGCAAATATGTGATCCAGCCAAACAAAGTTTCGCCAATCACGGGTTTGATGAAAAACTTGCCAAACGCCATGGTGATGCCCGACAAGGCCAGCACCACAAATGCAATCGCGTTGGTCCAATGGGCAGAGCGTTCGAACGGTGTGAAGCGCTCAATTTCTTTGCCCGTAGGTGCGCCGTGCAAACGCATCATGCCTTTGCGCCAGTAGAAAACGGCGATGGCCCCCAACACGATCAACAGCAGCGAACCGCCGTAGGGAATGATCCAGTTGTTGCGTACTTGACGCCATGCTTCACCACCGTTGGTGAGGCGTGAGCCTGGGTATTGCACAAAGGGTTGAATCAACACGCCAGCTTCGGGCGCTTGCGACTTAGGCAGGCTGCTGTAGCCTTCAACGCCTGCGCCCACACCACGCCACATGGGCGCGTTGTTGCCGGGTTGGACTTTGCCGCGTTCGCCGTTGGTTTGCTCGGCATAACCGGGCGCATCGCTGGCGTCAGGCTTGACGTCTTGAATGTTGACGCTCTGGATGGCCGGAGCCACCGCAGGCGCTTTGTCTTGCGCGCCAGCTGACAGTGCGAACACCGTCAGCGCTGCACACAACACCGATTGAAAAGAGCGGTACATGGTGTGCCCCTTGTTTACGGTGCGCGACTGTGGTCGTTCATGCCGTATTGGCCGCGAGCACGCAGGTGTTGCTCCCAGCTGGTTTTGTCGCCCGCTGTCCAGCCTGGCTCGACGAAGTGGTTTTGAGCGCCGCTGTAAGACGTGGCGTCGTTTTTGGTGCCGAGAGTTTGGGCTTTCTCACCGCAAGCGGTGAGCGCGGCCACGCTCAAAAGAATGAGTGACGTGCGTTTCATCATTTCTTCACCCCTTCGTCTTTGGCGGCCGCTTGGCCAGCTTGCTTAGAGCCGTAAGCCGTGCCCCAGCCCCACACTTCTGCACCCTTGTTGCGCTTGACCACGCGGTTGCGGAAGATGTCGGCCACCATGTCGCCGTCACCGGCGAGCAAGGCTTTGGTCGAGCACATTTCGGCGCACGCAGGCAACTTACCTTCGGCCAAACGGTTGCGACCGTATTTTTCAAACTCGGCTTCGCTGCCGTTGGCTTCTGGGCCACCGGCGCAGAACGTGCACTTGTCCATCTTGCCGCGCACACCGAAGGTGCCTTGGCTTGGGAACTGAGGTGCGCCGAACGGGCAAGCGTAAGAGCAGTAGCCGCAGCCAATGCAAATGTCTTTGTCGTGCAAGACCACGCCTTCGTCGGTCTTGTAGAAGCAGTTCACAGGGCAAACGGCCATACAAGGTGCGTCAGAACAATGCATACACGCGACAGAGATGGATTTCTCGCCGGGTACGCCGTCGTTTAAGGTGACCACACGGCGGCGGTTCACGCCCCAAGGTACTTCGTGTTCATTTTTACAAGCGGTGACGCAACCGTTGCACTCGATGCAACGCTCTGCGTCACAGATAAATTTCATGCGTGCCATTTAATTCTCCTTAGGCGCGTTCGATGTTGCAAACGGTGGTTTTGGTTTCTTGCATCATGGTGACGCTGTCGTAACCATAAGTCGTGGCTGTGTTCACAGCCTCACCGCGCACGATGGGCGCTGCGCCCTTGGGGTAGTGCTCCAGCATGTCTTTGCCTTGCCAGCGGCCCGAGAAGTGGAACGGCATCCAAACGGTGCCCGTATCCACACGCTCTGTCACCAAAGCTTGCACATTCAATCGTGCGCCGGTCGCGCCCAGCAGCCACACGCGCTCGCCATTGCGAATGCCACGGTCTGCTGCGGTTTTGGGGTTGATCTCGACAAACGCTTCTTGCTGCAACTCGGCCAACCATGGGTTGGAACGGGTCTCTTCGCCGCCACCTTCGTACTCGACCAAACGGCCCGAGGTGAGGATGAGTGGAAACTTCTCGTGCACCTTGTCGGCGATGTTTTTGTCTTGGATCGTTTTGTACAAGGTGGGCAGACGCCAGAACGCTTTTTTATCAGCGTGCGTGGGGTACTTTTCCATCAAGTCAGGACGCGTGCCATACAAAGGCTCGCGGTGTTGCGGAATCGGATCGGGGAAGTTCCATACCACGGCACGCGCTTTGGCGTTACCGAAAGGATGGCAACCGTGGTTTTGCATGAACACACGCATCATGCCGCCCGAGTTGTCGGTCTTCCAGTTCTTGCCTTCGGCCAATGCTTTTTCAGCATCGGTGAGTTCGTCCCACCAGCCGAGTTTCTTGAGCAAGACGTGGTCGAGTTCGGGGTAGCCCGTGGTGATGTCCGCGCCTTTGGAGTGCGAACCATCTTCAGCCAACAGGTTTTGGCCATCTTTCTCGACGCCGAAGTTGGCGCGGAAGTTACCGCCGCCTTCCATGACGTGCTTGGAGGTGTCGTACAGGTTAGGCGAGCCTGGGTGCTTGAGTTCGGGTGTGCCAAAGCAAGGCCAAGGCAAGCCGAAGTAGTCCCCACCAAAGTCGTAACCGGTTTCTTTGTCTTTGCCGCCTTTGGACTTGAGGGTCTTCACGTCGAACAAGTGCATGTTCTTCATGTGCGCCTTCAAACGCTCAGGACTCTGACCGGTGTAGCCAATGGTCCACACCGACTTGTTGATTTCGCGCAAGATGTCTTCGGGCATGGGTTCGTCCATGCCTTTGACTTTTTGCAGCTTGTAGTTCTTGACCAGTTCTGGACCAAAACCCAGTTTTTGCGCCAACTGGTACATGATCATGTGGTCGGTGCGGCTCTCCCACAAGGGCTCAATGACCTTCT
The DNA here is from genome assembly GCA_947371915.1 of Comamonadaceae bacterium. Lineage (GTDB taxonomy): Bacteria > Pseudomonadota > Gammaproteobacteria > Burkholderiales > Burkholderiaceae_C > Limnohabitans. The sequence continues at coordinate 80,605 of CANBRM010000002.1, forward strand.
CGCGCCACTGAATAGAGCGGTTAGAGGCCGTGGCCGAACCACTGGTTTCAAACTGCGTGGCAGCGGGCAACAGGTACACCGCGCGGTTGGGGTTGAGGTCTTCGGCTTTGCCGGGCATCGCAGCCATGGCGGCTGTGGCCGATGGATAAGGATCAACCACCACCAACAAGTCCAACTTGTCCATGGCGCGCTTCATCTCCAAACCGCGGGTTTGTGAGTTGGGGGCATGGCCCCAATAGAAGACGGCCTTGAGGTTGCTGTCTTGGTCGATGAGTTCGTTCTTTTCCATCACACCGTCGATCCAACGCGACAAGGTGATGCCAGGCTTGGTCATCATCGCGGGCGATGCAAAACGGCCTTTGAGCCAGTCGAATTCCACACCCCACGCTTTGGCGAAATGCTTCCAAGCACCTTCGACCAAGCCGTAGTAGCCGGGCAACGAGTCGGGGTTAGGACCCACGTCAGTCGCGCCTTGCACGTTGTCGTGGCCACGGAAAATGTTGGTGCCGCCACCGGACTTGCCGATGTTGCCCAACGCCAATTGCAAGATACACGAGGCACGCACGATGGCGTTACCAATGGTGTGCTGGGTTTGGCCCATACACCACACCACGGTGCCGGGGTTGTTTTCGTGCAGCATGGTGGCAACCTTGGTCACCTGTTCAGGCGACACGCCGCAGACTTCTTCGACCTTGTCGAGCGTCCACTTGGCCATGACTTCTTCTTTGACCTTGTCCATGCCGAACACGCGGTCGTTGATGTACTTTTTGTCTTCCCAGCCGTTCTTGAAGATGACGTGCAACAAGCCAAACAAGAAGGCAATGTCAGAGCCCGAGCGGATGCGCACGTACTCGTCAGCCTTGGCTGCCGTGCGTGTGAAACGTGGATCGACCACGATCATCTTGCAGCCGTTTTCTTTGGCGTGCAGCATGTGCAACATGGACACAGGATGGGCTTCGGCAGCGTTCGAACCGATGTACATCGCGACCTTGCTGTTTTGCATGTCGTTGTACGAGTTGGTCATCGCGCCATAACCCCACGTGTTCGCCACACCGGCCACGGTGGTGGAGTGGCAAATACGGGCTTGATGGTCACAGTTGTTGCTACCGAAGTAGCTGACGAACTTGCGCAACAAATACGCTTGTTCGTTGTTGTGCTTGGATGAACCGATCCAGTACACGCTGTCTGGGCCAGAGGTCTTGCGCAAATCGAGCACTTTGGCACTGATTTCGTCCAAAGCGGTTTCCCAGCTGATGCGCTCGTACTTGCCATTCACCAATTTCATGGGGTAGCGCAAGCGGAACTCACCGTGGCCGTGCTCGCGCAGGGCCGCACCTTTGGCGCAATGCGCGCCGAGGTTGATGGGGGAATCAAACACGGCTTCTTGGCGCACCCAGACGCCGTTTTCGACCACGGCATCGACCGCACAACCCACAGAACAATGGGTACACACCGTGCGTTTGACTTCAATTTTGTGGGTGTTCTCGCCAGACATCGAGCCAGAAGCTTGGGCTTTTTTGACCAAGGTCAGCTGTGTGGCAGCCAAGCCCACACCGATACCCAAACCGGAGCGACGCAGAAAACCGCGACGGTCCAAGGTAGGCAAGGCTTGCGACAAACCGCGCTGCAGGCGGTTGACCAACGTAGAACCACCAGCCGATGGGCTGGCAGTACCGGAAGATTTACGGGTTAACAACATAGGTGCTCCTGATCAGACGCGTGCGGTCTGGTAATAGCGTTTGACGTGTTCGCTCAAGCTGTAACCGCCACCGTTTTCAGGCGCGGGGGGCAGTGCTTTAACGGCTGCTTCGGGTGCGTTCACACCTGGCAATGCGGTCACTGCGGCCACGGCAGCACCTGCGGCTGCGGCGCCCATGAAAAAACCACGGCGCGATGGCGCGGCTTGGTCTTTGGATTGTTCTTTTGGCATGTCTTGCTCCTCGTGGGTTCGTGCGTATGCACAACTTTGCATACTGTATCTAATAAAGCGGTTTGTCTTATACGTAGTTACGCCAAAACACGAAAAACTGTATGGTTACTTCGGCGAAACAACGCTTTTTTGCCACTAAAGCGCCTCAAATCTCCTCAAAAGAAGAAGCGGGCAGGTTTCAATCAACTCAGCTCAGCATGTCAAAGCCTTGCGACTCGACGCTCACAAACGCCCGCGTCAACTCGGCCAGTGCACCATAAAAGCGCGCACGCGGGTTGGCTTGCAGCGCGTCGCAAAACGCGGGCAGCCACGTTTGCACATGATGGCCAAAGAATTTGGCTTGCTGCGTGAGGTTGGACACCACCACATCGTCGCCGGCCACCAAAAAGCGCATGACTTCAAACACGTACGACACATGGTCCTCGGTTTCAGACATGGTGTTGGCGTCGCGCGTGAGACCCAAAGCTGCCAAATCGGTACGCAGCTGAGCCAGCGGCTTTTCGTTCAAGAAACCGGTCAAAAAGTGCGAGGCGTACACATACACCTCTGGCTTGCCCACGCCGCCAAACAAGGCATCGTGCTCGCGCTGAATGCTCACGTCGTCCATCTCGCGTGTCACGCCGACCAACTGACGCCAAGGCTCTTCTAAAAAACCACCCGCTGTGGGCGCTTCGGTCGGCGCGACGCGTAACTGCGCCAGCATCTCAGGACGCGCAGGGGCGTAAAAAAGCTCGGCGATCAGACCGTATAGCTCGGCGCGTGCGGTTTCTTCATCAAGGGCAAAAGACAGGTGAAGTTCAGTCATACAAATAATTTAGAGGATTTTTTGCTCGTCGCCGGCAGAGTAAATGTCGATCACGCGGCAGTCGCCGCACATTTTGAGGCGTTCCAGCGCTGCGCCTTGGAACATGGCATGACCGGCCAATTTGCCAATCATGGCTTCCACACCTTTGAGCGTGCCAAAGGGTTTGCGGCAGCGGATGCAACCGTAGGGCTGGGTTTCGTTGAGCACGCGCACTTCTTTGCGCTGCGGTGTCAGCAGCAAACGCGGCACCAAGTTCAGCGCTTTTTCAGGACAGGTGCTGACGCACAAGCCGCACTGCACACAGTTTTTCTCAAAGAAGCGCAGCTGCGGTGCTTGCTGGTTGTCTTGCAAAGCGTTAGCCGGGCAAGCACTGACGCAGCTCATGCACAAGGTGCAACTGTCTTTGTTGACCTCGACCGTGCCCAAGAAAGCGCCATCGGCGGGCAAGGCCAGCGCTTCAGGGGAGGTGCCAGCTTTCAGGGCGGGTGCATGTTCCAACAAATGGTCGAGCAAGAAATTCAGCGTGCTGCGCTTCTCAGCCGCTACCGCGAAGGTGGCCAAGGGCACCACCGCGTTCAAGCGCGACTTTCCCGTGGTAAGGCGTTGCAGCTCTGCATCGAGCTCTAGGGCTTGTATGGCGCGCACCAGTTGCACTGGGGCTTGGGCAGGCTTGGCAAAGCCCAAGCCTTCGAGCAAAGCTTGTGCTTGGTCCATCTGCGCTTGCAAACCGTCCAAGTATTGCGGTGCCTCCTCTGCGGTGACCAGCACCAGCACTTGGGCCGCGCCATAGGCCAAGGCCGACAACCACACCTCCAGACCCAAGCTGGCCGTGTGCCAGACCGACACAGGAATGACGTGCGCAGGCACGCCTTGCGCCAACTTGAGCTGCGCCGCACGGCCCAGCTCTTGCACCACTGCTTGGCCCGCCTCTTGGCTGTGCAACAAGATGACAGCGTCTTTGCCGCCTGCTTTTTGGTAGGTGCTGAGCAGTGTTTTGAGCTTTTGCCCTTGCTCACTGGCGCGCGGGTAACCGTAGGTCAACGCGCCCGTTGGGCACACGGTGGTACAGGCGCCACAACCCACACATAGGTTGGGGTTGACCTTGATTTGCTGACGCGACTTGTCAGAGCTGACGGCCTCGGCCGAGCAAATGTCGATGCAAGCGTTACAGCCCACTTGTTCGTTGCGGCTGTGCGCGCACAGTTTTTGTTTGTAGGCAAAGAACTTGGGCTTTTCAAACTCGCCCACCAACTCGCGCAAACGCATGAGGTTGGCCACGCTGGCTTCGCGAAAGTAGCCTTGCGGCAAGGCGTGGCGGTTGAAGGAGCTGTGCGCGCGCAGGTCCAACACCAAGTCGAACTCGGCGGTTTCTTCTTGCGCCACGCGCTGAAAGTCAATCGCGCCGATGGCGCCGCAAGCGGTCACGCAGTCGCGGTGCGAGGTGCATTTGTTCAGGTCGATTTGGTAGTCCAAACCAATTGCTTGCTCGGGGCAAGCGGCCACGCAGGCGTTGCAGCGGGTACACACATCCAAATCAATCGGGTTGGTGCGCTGCCACGTCAGGGTGAACGCGCCCAACCAACCGTCCACGCGCAGCACTTTGCCACCCAACACAGGGTAGCGGCGCTCTTGCGCACCACCCGCGTCGCCAGCGCCTTGGGTGAAGATGGTCACGTTCAAGGTGTCGGCCAACAAGGTGGCAGCTTTTTCGGCTTGGTCCATGTCGCCCAAGATCAGCAAACGCCCTGCACTTTTGAAGGTGACGGTGGTGACGGGCTCAGGCTCTGGCAAATGCGCAGCCGCCAGCAATGCGGCCATTTTGGGAGCGGCGTTTTTGGCATCGCTGCTCCAGCCACCCGTCTCGCGGATGTTGACGAACTTGATGACCGAGGTTTTGGCTTGCGCCTCCACGGCTAAGTCGCCAAACAGGCGTTGCTCTTGGGTGCAGGCGACCACGACATCGTCGGTGCCTTGCACGGCTTTGACAAACGCACCCGCTTCACGACGGCACAAGGCCGTGTGCAGCGTGAGGTCTTCAGAGAGGCTTTGGCTCAGGGCCTTCGGGTCGAGGGGCTGCGTCTGGTTGCAGTCGCAAATCAGCGTGGTCATGCGTGGGGCTATCTGTGAGTGAAGGGGTGTCGGCAAGCTCGGGCTCGTCGTCAAACAAGTTTAAAAATTTGGCGCTGGTCATTTGACGCAGCATGGCGAGGGGCAAGGGGTCGGGGATGCCGTAGTCGTCAATGTAGATGTCTAGGCGATCCATCACATTGAAGTGCGGATCGGTGAACAGTTTTTTCATAGCCGCGTTTTTGACCTCGGGGGCCACGTCGCGGGCCATGAAGTTGGCGTAGCTGGACTCTGGCGTGAGCTGTTCGACGTCCACCAAGGTGGGCGCGTCGGGTTTTGGCACCTCGGCCTGCGCCGTCGCTTCATCTAGGTCGCTCGCGGCTAAAGGCGAAGGCGAAGCAGGGCCAGCGTGTGGCGAAGCCGTAGGCTGAACAGTGGCCGCACGCACAGACGGGAGAGCGTTGGACTGCGGCACGGCACGGGTCGAGATGGGGGGCGGTGCTGGCGGTTCATCCAACACGCGGCCTTCCCGCACCTCCGCTTTTCGGCGCGACCAGCGGCTTAAAAAGCCGATGGGCGTTTCGTCATTGGCCATGGCCTGCGCCTCCGATATTGCCGCCGCCCATGCCACCACCACGAATTTTTTCGGTGCTCACCGACGCGGGGTTGCCAAAACGGTCCTTCAAAGCGATGAAGCTGTCGGGGCGTTTGCGGCGCTTAGCCTCGACCACCCAGTGCTCGTCCATGAATTCATTCATCCACGCCACCACCTCTTGCGGAGCGGGCACTTGGTCCACGTTTTCTTGGGCGTCCAACCAGCGGCCAGCATCGTGGTAACTCAGGCTGACCATGGTGGGCACGGCCATCACTTCGTCGCTGATGGCGGGCTCTTCTTCCATGCGCCACAACACAAACCAGCACGGTGCGGGCGTGGTCGTGTTGAGGTAGTAGCCCTCGGCATCGTCTTTGAACAGTTCAACGGTGAAGCCGGGGTGCAGCCACAACTGCTCGTCCTCGGTCTGGCGCAGGCAACGCGGTGCGGTGCCAAAGTGCGCCTCGTGCGGCGTGAGGTCGTGGCCCACCACATCGTGCAGGACCCAGCGCCACGTTTGCCAACGGCTCATGGCACCAGGCACGCGCTCGCGGCGCATGACAACAGCAACTTGCAGATAGGGTCGGTGGTTCATAGGGCAGCAATGGTACTTGCCCCCGCCGCCCTGCTGTTTCGCTGGGGTTAATACGTCTCTAAATGCAAGCGCCCTTCGCGCTTCAAAGCCGGGGCCACGTTGTCCCAGCCAAGACCGGCGTCGTTGGCGATGTCGCGCAAAGCCATGACCACGCCTTCTTCCATGCTCTTCAAACCGCAGACATAAAAATACGTGTTGGGGTCTTTGAGCAGGGTGGCCACATCAGCGCTGCGTTCGCGCATGAGGTCTTGCACGTAGCGCTTGGGCTGGCCAGGCGTGCGTGAGAACGCGAAGTTGGTGTCGATGAAATCTTTGGGCAGCTTTTGCAGCGGTCCAAAGTAAGGCAACTCTTCTTGGGTGCGAGCACCAAAGAAGAGCATGAGCTTGCCGCCTTCAAACTTGCCACTCGCACGCAAGCGGCGACGCCACTCGGTCATGGCGCGCATGGGCGCACTGCCAGTGCCCGTGCAAATCATCACGATGTTCGACTTGGGGTGGTTGGGCATCAAGAAACTGGCACCAAAGGGGCCAATCACCTGCACCGTGTCACCGGTTTTCATGTCGCACAAAAAGTTGGACGCCACGCCTTGCACAGCTTTGCCTTGGTGGTCTTCGACCACACGCTTGACCGTCAACGACAGGTTGTTGTAACCAGGGCGCTCGCCGTTGCGTGGGCTGGCAATCGAGTATTGGCGTGCATGGTGGGGCTTGCCTTGTGCGTCCACACCGGGCGGGATGATGCCAATCGATTGGCCTTCCAACACGGGGAACGGCAGACTGCCAAAGTCGAGCACGATGTGGTGCGTTTCGTTCGCAGTGCCTGCCTCGTTGACCTGCACATTGCCCACCACGCTGGCGGTTACGGGCGCTTTGGGGCCATGCAAATTGGTGTAAGGATGCGCGGCAGACCATGGCGGTGTGCTGGCACCAAACGCGCCTGAGTTGAAGGCCTCGCCCTCGCCTGGGGTGACGCTGACAGATGCCGCGTCAGGCGCGCCGACTTCGGCGGCCCCATCACCCGACACACCCGCCGCTTGCAACTCCGCTTCGGTCAAGGCTGCGGGCAACTCGTCCCACGTCAATTGCTCTTCGATGCTGTACGCCGCCACTTTGGGCATGCTGCGCCAGTTGTCGATAGAGCCCGTGGGGCACGGTGGCACGCAGGCCATGCACAGATTGCATTTGTCCGCGATGACCACGTAATTGCGCGAATCGTGCGTGATCGCCCCCACCGGACAAGTGGCTTCACAGGTGTTGCATCGGATGCAGATCTCGGGATCGATCAGATGCTGCTGAATGAGTTCGGTGGTGGCGTTCATGGCACAAATTTAACTCAGTTGAAACGGACGTAATCGAAGTCCACGGGCTGACGGTTGATGCCCATGACGGGAGGCGCGATCCAGTTGGCGAACTTGCCTGGCTCGACGCAACGGCCCATCAGGCTCGCCACATAGGCGCGGTCTTCGTTGGTTGGCAACCACTCGCCCACTTGGGCCATCCACTGCTCGTCGGTCACCACTTGGCCATCGGGCGTGATCTTGGCACCCGACAAAGAACCGATGTTGCGATGGAACGCCTTGTGTGGGGCCTTCAATGTGAAAGGAATGCCCGCCTTGGTGATCACACGGTTCCAACGGTCGATGCCGCCTTTGGAGTCGGTGATGTAGTCGTCGCGCAGCACTTCGTTCAAAGCGTTGAGCATCGGCACTTCTTTTTCGACCAAAGAACCGTTTTCGACCGACAAGATTTTGTAGCTGTTGCCCTTCAAAACGTGGTCATCGGTGCGTTTGCCTTCTTCGTAACGGCCTTTCAGGCCAGAGCTGTAGAAGGTGGCGGCATTCGACGACTGGTCGGCACCGAACAGGTCGATGGTCACCGAGAAGTGGAAGTTGATGTAACGCTGGATGGTGGGCAAATCGATCACACCCGCAGCGCGCAACTTGGCGACATCGTCGGTCTTGAGTTGGTTCATCACATCCACGGTGCGCTGGATGGTGCGGCTCACGCCCGACTCGCCCACGAACATGTGGTGCGCTTCTTCGGTCAGCATGAACTTGGTGGTGCGGGCCAGCGGGTCGAAAGCCGATTCGGCCAAAGCGCACAGCTGGAACTTGCCGTCACGGTCGGTGAAGTAAGTGAACATGAAGAAGCTCAACCAGTCGGGTGTCTTCTCGTTGAACGCTTGCAAGATGCGGGGGTTGTCTTCGTTGCCGCTGTTGCGCTGCAGCAGGGCGTCAGCTTCTTCACGGCCGTCTTTGCCGAAGTATTTGTGCAACAGGTACACCATGGCCCACAGGTGGCGGCCTTCTTCCACGTTGATTTGGAACAGGTTGCGCAGGTCGTACATGCTGGGCGCGGTCAGGCCCAGGTGGCGCTGCTGCTCCACAGACGCTGGCTCGGTGTCGCCTTGGGTCACGATGATGCGGCGCAGGTTGGCGCGGTGCTCGCCAGGCACGTCTTGCCAGGCTTTTTCGCCGATGTTGTCGCCAAAATGGATCTTGCGGTCTTGCTCACCGGGGTTCAGGAACACGCCCCAACGGTAGTCACGCATCTTGACGTGGCCAAACTGGGCCCAGCCTTGGGGGTCCACGCTCACGGCGGTGCGCAGGTACACGTCCATATCGGTGGAGCCTTCGGGGCCCATGTCGTCCCACCAGTTGATGAAGTTGGGCTGCCACTGCTCAAGCGCGCGCTGCAAGGTGCGGTCTTCCGAGAGGTTGACGTTGTTGGGGATTTTTTCGCTGTAGTTGATGCCGGACATGAGAGTCTCCAGAAATTAAAAAGCAACGGTGGGGTCAAATTTCGGTTGCAGCGTGGACCACCGGGCACCGCACTGCACAACGCAAAAACATCAAACGCGGTTCAGGTCGAACTGTACTTTTTCGCCTTTGCCGTACACCTTCAAGGCACCTTTTTCACCCACGGCGTTGGGGCGCTGGAAGATCCAGTTTTGCCACGCCGAGAGGCGGCCAAAAATGCGGGTCTCCATCGACTCTTTTTGGCAGAAGCGCAAGTTGGCTTCCAAGCCGGTCAAGCTGTCGGGCGACATCGCCGCGCGCTCTTCAATGGCGATGCGAATTTCGTCAGCCCAATCGATGTCGTCAGGCGCCACGGTGACCAAGCCCAAAGCCAGCGCTTGGTCGGCGTCCAAGCGTTGGCCCACGACCGCACGCACGTTGTCCAGCGCCGTGACTTCTTCGTAGAAACGACGTTGCAAGCGCGATTGGTGGTTGACCATCGGGAAGTGACCGAAGTTGAGTTCGCTCAAGGCCAACTTGGGCGCTGTCTCGGGCGAGTCGGGCAATGCCAACATATAAGCACGGTCGGCCGCAAAGGCCAACTCAGCCAAAGTACCGGCAAAGCAAGAACCTTCGTCGATCAAAGCAAACAACGAGCGTGACGACACGTCAATGCGAGCCAAAGTGCGGCGCAGCATGCCCAGTGTTTCGTTGACCAACCAATGCGCTTGGTGCTGGCCCAGCACGGCGTCGGAGTCCAAGGCAAGTTGCACGTCGCCTGCGGTGCGCAAGAGCCAAGTGCCGATGTCCGACTCGTTGGTGCGCATGTTCAAAATGGCGTCGTCCAACTCGCGGGCCATTTGCAGCGGGTACCAATTAGCGCCAGCGGCTTCGATGCCTTCCACCGTGGTGGGCACAGCGACTTTGGGCGCGTGGACGGTGATGGTCGCAGTGCGCTTGGCGCGGTCGATGGCGACTTGCACGTACTCGTAAGTCAATGCGTCAGCCGAGACGGTTTTGTTCAAGGGTGTGAGCGTCACGCCTTTGCCAGCGGCAGCAGCGCCGGGGCGCTTGCTGGTGGCGGCATATTTTTGGGCGCGTGCTTGCACGGCTTCGGCAAATTTGGCGGGCTTGGCGATCTCGTCCACCAAGCGCCAGTCGACGGCTTTTTGGCCACGCACACCTTCCACGCTGGTGCAAAAGATGTCGGCGTGGTCGTGGCGCACTTTGCGCTTGTCGGTCACGCGGGTCAAACCGCCAGTGCCGGGCAACACACCGAGCAAAGGCACTTCAGGCAGCGACACGCTGGAAGAACGGTCGTCCACCAACACAATGTCGTCGCAGGCCAAGGCCAATTCGTAGCCACCGCCAGCGCAAGCGCCGTTCACAGCAGCGACGAACTTCAGGCCATCGTGGCGGCTGGAGTCTTCAATGCCGTTGCGGGTTTCGTTGGTGAATTTACAGAAATTCACTTTCCATGCGTGGGTCGAGAGGCCCAACATGAAGATGTTGGCGCCCGAGCAGAAGATGCGGTCTTTCAAGCTGGTGACCACCACGCTTTTGACTTCGGGGTGCTCAAAGCGGATGCGTTGCAGCGCGTCGTACAACTCAATGTCCACGCCCAAATCGTAGGAGTTGAGCTTCAACTTGTAGCCAGGGCGAATGCCGCCGTCTTCGTTGATGTTGAGTTGCAAGGTGGCGATTTCGCCTTCGTACTTGACCGACCAGTGCTTGTACTGGCTGGGGTCAATTTGGTAGTCGACGGTGTTGGCTTGGCTCATGGGAATCTCCAGAAGGGGTGGCTTGGCGTTGGATCGTGGCGTGCAGTCTCTGCATCGCCTTGATGTGCATCATATTGCATATTCTAAATTTTGCAACTGCATTTTTATGCATGTTAGGGAATATGCCTACGCACCACCAGCCACACGCTTTGAAAAACCCAGCACGATGGCGGCGCTGAAGGTCTGAAAAGCATGGACACGCGTGGCCGTCATGGGCCTGAAAACCAGCGGAGGTGGAAATTAAAGCGGCAGCTTCAGCGCCTGGCGCACTTGGGTGCGCAGCGCCACAAAGCTGTCGTCCAGCGGCTGGGCGCTGGTGTCGAAGGTGAGGTCGGCTTTGGCGTAGAAGGCCGAGCGGCCTTCCAAAATGCGCTTCAAATCCTCCAGCGCCTCTTTGCTGCCCGCCATCGGGCGCATATCGCCTTGCGCTGCGACACGGGCCAAATGGTCTTCGGGCGCGGCTTTGAGCCACACCGTGAAGCAATGCGACAGCGTTTCATTGAACGTGGCCGAGTCTGAGACCAAGCCGCCGGGAGTGGCAATCACCACTTCGGGGTAAATCTGAATCGCCTCTTCCAAGGCGCGGCGCTCGTAACGACGATAAGCGTTGGTGCCGTAGAGGTTGTGAATTTCGCTGATGCTGCAGCCCGCAAACTTCTCGATCTCGCGGCTGAGTTCAATGAACGGGAAACCCAAATCGTCTGCCAAACGCTGACCCAGCGTGGTTTTACCCGCGCCGCGCAAGCCCACCAAGGCAATACGGTTGCTGCGTGCTTGCTCGTCGCCGTGGGTGCCAAACATGTCGCCAAGCTGCTGACGCACGCGGCGCAACTCGCCTTCGTTGCGTTTTTCGAGCAATTCGCGAATTAACAACCACTCGGGCGATGACGTTGTTACATCGCCCAACAGCTCAAAAATCGTGCACTGCAGCGCTTGAGCCACCTGCAACAAGATCAAGATAGACGCGTTGCCGGTGCCCGACTCCAAGTTGGCCAAATGCCGCTCCGACACCCTAGCTGCCTGCGCCACCGCCTTGCGCGTGAGGCCACGGCGCGCACGCAACGTGCGCACGCGCTCACCCAGCGTAGTGAGGAATGGATGGCGGGTGAGGTCGTCGTCGGAAAAAGACATGGCTGCACTTTAATGCAAATTCGGAGTGAACTGCAAAATAGTGCAGATAGCAAAAACCCGCAAGTGCTGACGCAGTTGCGGGTTGTGCTGACACCGAAAAACCGGCGATCAGGTGTCTTTAGAGATCTTGATGCTCGGGAATTTGCTGGAGAAGTCTTTGGCCTTGGCCGCGATCTTCACCGCCACTTGGCGGGCGACCGCCTTGTAGATGCCTGCCACTTCGCCGTCAGGGTCGGCGACCACAGTGGGTTTGCCGCTGTCGGCTTGCAAGCGAATTTGCATGTTGAGTGGCAACGCGCCGAGGTAATCCATGCCGTCTTTGGCAGCCAATTTCTTGCCGCCGTCAGCGCCGAAGATGTGCTCGATGTAGCCACAGTTCGTGCAAACGTGCACCGCCATGTTCTCGACCAAACCGAGGATGGGCACGCCCACCTTCTCGAACATCTTGATGCCTTTTTTGGCGTCCAACAACGCGATGTCTTGTGGCGTGGTGACGATCACGGCGCCCGTCATCGGCACGCGCTGGCTCAGGGTAAGCTGAATGTCGCCCGTTCCTGGGGGCATGTCGACGATCAAATAATCCAGCGCCTTCCAATTGGTTTGGCGCAGCAGCTGCTCCAACGCTTGGGTGGCCATGGGGCCGCGCCAGATCATGGCTTCGTCTTGGTCCACCAAGAAACCGATGGACATGACTTGCACGCCGTAGTTCTCGAGTGGGTCCATGGTTTGGCCGTCGCTGCTCTCGGGGCGGCCTTCGATGCCCATCATCATGGGCTGGCTAGGGCCGTAAATGTCGGCATCAAGCAGACCCACGCTGGCACCTTCAGCGGCCAAGGCCAACGCCAAGTTGGCAGCGGTGGTACTTTTGCCCACGCCGCCCTTGCCAGAGGCCACAGCAATGATGTTTTTGACTTGGGGCAGTAAGGCCACGCCGCGCTGGGCGGCGTGCGCCACGATGTTCATGGTGATGTTGGCCGACACGTTGTCCACGCCCGCAACGCCTTTGGCGGCGGCAATTAATTCTTTGCGAAAGCCTGCGATTTGGCTCTTGGCGGGATAGCCCAGCACCACGTCAAACGACACATCGCCGCCTTGAATTTGCAGGTTTTTCAGGGCTTTGGTGGTGACAAAGTCTTTGCCCGTGTTGGGGTCGATGACGGTCTGGAGGGCTGCGGTCAGGGCTTGTTCGTTCAGGGCCATAAAACTTCTTTGTTCTTGAAATAGGAATTCCGCGCAAGTCTATCTCGGTGCGTTTGACCGCGTAAAACACAGGTCATCCCCGCGACGCAGCGCGGGCCCGCAGTTGGTCAAAGCTGGCGGGGTTCATGGCCAAATTTGGCAGGAACTAAAATCCACCCCCTTGTTCAAAGGTCTTGTTCTAAATGTCACAGCGCCAGCTTTTCGTCACCACCGCCCTGCCCTACGCCAACGGCAACTTCCACATCGGCCACATCATGGAGTACATCCAAGCCGACATCTGGGTGCGTTTCCAACGCATGCAGGGCCATCAGGTGAATTTCGTGGGTGCGGACGACACGCACGGCGCGCCCATCATGATTGCCGCAGAGAAGGCGGGCATCACCCCGCAGCAGTTTGTGGCGGACATTGCGGCAGGGCGCAAGCAGTACCTGGATGGTTTTCACATCAGCTTCGACAACTGGCACAGCACCGACGCGCCAGAGAGCCATGATCTTGCCCGGGAGATCTA
>CANBRM010000003.1 GCA_947371915.1 Comamonadaceae bacterium
CGAGCACCTAGAGTCAGAAGCACTGGGCCACGAGGACCAGTTTGAAGCCCTAGGCCGCATCGAAGTGGGGCTCTCTCCCCATGTCAAAGCCAATCCCAAGAAGCAAGAGGACGTTCTGTTCAACAAAGAGCTGTACGAGTTGCAGGCCCGTCGCTCGGCCGCACGCTGGGCAGCCGACCTGCTGCGCAGCCGCGCTGAAACGCAAAAGCTGTCGCTAGAACTAGTTAAGACCATGCAGGACACCCTAAGAAACCGCAGTGGTGAAACCGGCCACGCGCTGAACTACAAAGAGCGCATCGAGGCCATCAAACTCGCCTTTTTGCAAAACATCACCGAAGGCTATTCCCGCTTGCGCGCTGCGGCCGAGGGGGTCACTGTGGTCTATGGCGCCGCCGCCGCCGGCCCAGGCACCCCCCCCTTGCCCATCAAAATATTCCCCGACCTGCAAAGCAGCAAAGAGGTGGAAATTGGCTATGCCGACCGCCTGATGGACTGGGTGCGCGACACCCTGTTCGTGCTCGAACGACTGCATGCCTATGCCCACGAGTACCGCCTGTTGGTGTCTCTAAAAACCATGCAGGCCCGCAACAAGGGTGTGTTCCAGCCCGTAGCAGGGGGCAAGTACGGATTCACGCTGAGCAAGGCCGACCTAGGCAACATGAGCTATTTGCGGGTCAGCCAATTGCGGGTGCATGTCGTGCCTCGCCAGTTCAACAACACTGACGAGGTCAGCTACCGCGTCCGCTACGCCAGTTACAGCGGGCGGTTGAGCCTGCCTTCGCAAGGCGCGCTCGGCAGCATCTCGATGGAGGTGCTGTCACTGCCAGAGTTCCGCTTTGGCGACGCCGAGGGCTATGCCGAACGATCTGGCCCCCACTTGCAAAGTGCCAGCTACCGCAACGCCAACCCTGTGGGCGACTGGACCCTCAGCCTCAACGGTAGCCACCATGCCGACGCGGCCGACGCCGCACCCTATGACATCTGGGTCGAGCTGGTTGTGCTGGGCGTGCGGCGGCCTGGCCAAGCCTGATGGCCTAAAACCGCTGCCCGCAACTTACTCACGTGACGCCGATGGCGGTTTCATGGCTCGTAGTCCCAGTATGCTGAATGTCGGCGTTTCACGCGCAAAAGATTATTTTCTTGTGTTTGGCGACATGTCCATATTCAATCCAATTGACAAGGGGTCGCCACGCGGACTTCTTGCGTCATTTTTGTTCGCAGAAGAATCCAACGCAATACAGTAAGTACCGGCGGGTGATGAGATCGATTGGTCAGTCCTGCTGAACCATTCCAGCCAAACCTGTTCCCAAGTTCAGACTGTGACGGCGAGATTGTGCAAGAAGTTGACCCCAGTCATCGGGCGGGTGGCCTGATTCCAGCATTTTGCGAAACACTCGGTACGCGTCTTCGTTGCTTTCGAAAGCACGTTTGGTGTCTTCGTCATTGACCCAAGCCAGCACGATCACCTTGCTGGGCGCGTGGTAGCGAAAAAACAGTCGGTACTGCTGAAAGAACTTCGCACGAAACCAGTGTTTGTGTTCTTCGCCGAGGGTGTTTCCTTGTCGGTATTCTGGCCGTGTTGGGTCTTGTGGGATGACATCGAAAGCCAGCTTGGTAATGGCTGCCAAATGCTTTGTTGCGTTTTTCTTCACATACCCAACGGGGTCTTTTTCCTTAAGGGAGCTTACCTGTTGAACAAGAGCATCAAGTTGGGAAATGAACAATGGGTGTGCGAATACTGTCCAACTGTGAAAGACTAGCGGTGCGGGATTCGCCGCATTCATTCATTGTCTGCCGACAGTGGTGAATCAAGGTCCACTTCAATGCCCATGGTAAGTGACCGCAGGCGTTGCACGAAGCTGGCGTCCAAGGCTTGCAAGCGATCTGGATTCTCGGAAATGTCGCTGGTTAGAAAGCCCAAAAACTTACCGAGTACAGGGTCGTCAGTCTCCGTGACTTCAGCACGACTGAGAACGACTTCACCATTGGGGCGAATGGAGTAGTGAACCTTGTCGCGTTTGCCCAAGCGAAGACTGCGGCGTACCATTTCTGGCACCGTGGTCTGGTAGCGGTCGGTCAGCGTGGATTCAACTTCGAGGGTGGTTGGCATAGGGTCTCCAATTTAGAGAAGATGCCCCAATGGTAATGCGATTGCATTACCGTGTCAATGCAGTCGCCTTAATTTCATTGACGTTCAGCTAATTTGTCTGAACAATGCAGGTGTCACATTCAAGGGTACCATAAAATTTGGGACGCTTGTAACGCAAGGTTGAAAAAAACCTATGTGGATCAACAGCTTAGGCGGTGGAGGGGGAGAGTCCCGTCTTCTAAGTTACGAGCACCAAATCGAACAAGGGCAAACCAAATCAACAAAGCCAGAAAAACCGGCACGATCTAGGCTCTTTTCGGACTTTATCAGGTTTCAGCAGGCGCGAGGTTTGAACATTATCCGTGACTACCTCTACCAAAACGTGCTGGCGAAGAGGATGGTGAGTTAGTCGATCTAAATCTATAACGAAGAGCGACTGCACACGTCCCTAAAATACAAAACGCCCGATGAAGTTCACCGAGCGGCTATAAGAGGCAGAGGCTCCAATTTGTTAATCGTCAAGTTTTAGTAGGACTGGGTATTATCAAAAAATCGAAAATCTATGAATTCGAGTGAAAACAACAACCCCACTGAATCTGCTATTCGCCCTAAACTGCTATGTGGCCTGATTTCGTTCTAGTTCCTGCTCCACTCAGCGATGCATGTGCACGATGGTCTGAACACCAATTGCAGTTGCCAAAAGCGTCTTCCCCGTGCCCAGACCAACTATTAGAACTACGTTTTGCACATTCTAAACAAACAAGACTTTGTGAAGCGTTCGGATTTGCACCTCGTTGACACCACTCTGGCTGAAGTCAAACCCTGAGAGATTACGATGCGTGGGGAACTTTGTTAACTTGACTTTGTAGCTGACGGAACGAACCTCTCGCTCAGCGACCTCAGCTTTGAGTAAGCTGTCTAAGATACTTTCAGGGCTCTAATACGTCGGCGAAGCCTACTTTTCAACTGACTGAGCCATCCAGCGAAGTTTGAGCAATTTGAGTGTTTGGATCATTGCACTAGACTGCATGGCGATCCTCTCTTAAGTTGTCGTAACGAATGACGTTGGCCTGTGACTCAACGTTTGACTACGTGGATCAAATTTGGATGTGAATTTTTAGGTTTAGAGGATCACTATTGGATGCAATTCAACAATTAAAGCTTAGGAATCAGCGTAGCACCAAAATTATTATTATCATCAATATAATAAATATCAGGTAAAATGAGACCAAAATGATACCGGTGAAAACACCAAAATTAACAACACTTGCGATTCTGTTTTTAGTGTGGTGTTCTGGCGAATTTTCGAAAGATATTTGTGAATACCATTAATTGAAAAAATGGAAGAATTGCTACCCCATTGGATTGCATATGAAAAACTTATTCACGCACACAGCTTCCGAAACTTTGAGCGTCCCATCAAGTTTAGATGATTATGCAATGGTTCAGCAACTTCGAGAGCAATTACAAGTTGCGTGGCTCAAAGTATATTTATCCAAGGCAGTCAATAAAGGAGAACAGATAAATTTAATTCGCATAATTGAAATTGTGAAAACATTCAAAACCAATCAATGTGTATTTATTGTGAATAAAAATAATAATTGCAGAACTCTTGCTGGCCGTGTTTGTGCCGTGCAAGGAGCCATGCGCAAATGAGTAATTCTTCTTTCACGTTAGACCAGGCCTCGAATCGCAATGCCATCAGCGATGGACGGGTTTTATTAAACACGGCACTACTTAAGCAGCTGCGTCTAGAAAGCGGTTTTAGTCAAGCCAAATTGGCTGAGGTGGCGCGTGATAAGCGACAACCTTTATCAATTGCATCCATCAAACGGGCTGAGTTAGGTGATCCAGTTATTTACCGCACGGCGCTCCAACTGGCTAGTCTGTTCAATGTCAATGTCAATGATCTTATTATTCAGCCATCAACGGCAAGGCGAAGTGATTTCGAGTTGATCTCGAGGCCGCATGAATTGCAAATGATCGGACGAGAGTCCGAGTTGCATCAGGTTCAATTTGCTCTTAAACACACATTGCAAACACGTCAAAGTCGGCTGGTGTACCTGCGTGGTGTGGCGGGTATTGGTAAAACCTGTTTATTCGAACAAATTCGTCTCATGACTCGAGAAATCGGTTACCGCACAGCCTGCTGTGCAGTGTCCAGTCCTCTTTTGAGCGATAGCAAAAACATGTTGGCTGTGCTGACTCAAGCGCTTTTATCGTCGGGTGATGAAGATTCACCAGAGGCATTGACAGAGCGCGTGGCACGGCTCGATTTGGAGTCTTCACTTCGCTGCCAAATTCTGGGTTTTATGGGGCTGCCACTTAGCGAAGAGGAGCAGCAACTACAAGCGTCAATGACGCACACTGTCAGGCAGGAAAAACAGCGTAAAGCTGTAGTTCAAGCGATTGATGCCCTTGCAAAAGACAGTCAACTGGCTTTGATGATCGAGGATCTGCACTGGGCTGATGAGGTCAGCATACCGATGCTCAGTTTGATCATTTATGAAACGCGTTGCCTGCCCCTGATATGGGTCATCACTTCTCGTTACGAGCAAGATCCACTCGACACTCGCATTCGCCCCTACCTCGCGGATTACCCCGTCAACATCATTGAACTAGCACCGCTGCCTGCACACGAAGCCCAAAGACTTGCCTTACAAGTTTTACCAGACAACCCAGGGCGTCGACAAGCATGTATTGATCAAGCCCAAGGCAACCCTTTATTCCTTACTCAACTGCTGCTCAGCAAAGATGACATGGGATTGCCTCAGTCCTTGATGGAACTGATTCGCTTGAAATTAACAGCGCTCAACGACATTGACCGTGAAGCCATTCAAATTGCGGCCACCATACAAGGTGAATTTAGCCTGACGATGCTACAAACGCTGATGCGCATGCCGCAATATTCTGCTGCCACGCGTTCTCAGCAAATCCCCGGTTCATGGGTTGGCATGACCAAAATTAGCCTACCGCACTACTCTGCGGCTAATTTGGGGCAACACAATTTGGTGCGCCACTGTGCCAATAACCACCTGATGTTTGTGCATGACCTGATCATGCGCGGCATTGAAGCTCAAATCCCTGATGAATTACGCCGTGACTACCATGCGCGTATCGCAAGGTATTACGCTGCGCAAGATGCACGCTTGCACGCGATTCACCTTACAAAAGCCAACGATCCAGGTGCACCTCAAGCCCTGTTGATTGCCGTCAAAGACTGCTGTGCTTCATACCATTTCACGGAAGCGCTGGAACTGCTGCGTTTATACGAGCAGATTGATTTTGCAACGTTGGACTCCTATCAAAATCACTTGTTGCATGGGCGTGTGTTGGCTGCGATGGGTAACAACCAGGCCGCATGTGAACATCAAGAAAAAGCGTTAGAACAATCCAGCGAGCTAGAGCAAGCGTTGACTGTGGTGGTTGAACTGGCTCGCACACTGAATGTGTTGGACAAGCTCGCACTTGAAGAGGCGCTGCTTGCAAAGTACATCTCACAAGCAAAAGCTGCAAATTGCCAAGGCCCATTGGGACAGTTGCTTTATCTGCAAGGCACCCTCTATTTTCCCAAGGGCGATTACAAGCGATCAAGAGAGCTGCACTTAGAGGCAAGGCAAGTCGCTCAAAGCACCAAAGATGTACGCACGGAAGCCCTTGCTTTGAGTGGCTTGGGTGACTCCTATTACGCGCAAGGTTGGATGATCAAGGCTACCGACATTTTCCGAATTTGTCTGACATTATGTGAAGCACATGGATTGGCAGACGTGGAAGCTTCCAACCGCTTTATGCTTGCCACGACGCGCCTGTACCTCAATGAAACGCCGCAGGCCTTGCAAGATGCATTGGCATCCGCCCAATTGGGGGGCAGCGTGGGCAATTTACGCGCTGAAATCGTCTCACGACTTACGGCTGGCTGGCTCTACAGTTCGCAAGGCGCCGTGGCAGAAGCCTTGGAGCAATACGAATGCGCCTTGCAGATTGCACACAACATCAGTGCCAATCGGTTTGTTCCATTTTTGCTTGAAGGCGTAGCCAAATGTCACCACATAGCTGGGCGCACCGCGCAAGCCATTGAAACAATTCGTAAAGCCTGGACCTTGGTTGAAGAGCAGAACTTGCACCGATTCATTGGGCCTTGGGTGCTCGGAACGCGTTCTATTGTTGAGCGAGATGAAAGCTTGCGTTCGCAAGCCATCGACTTGGGTTTAAAGCTCATTCAAAACGGCAGCGTTGCGCACAACCACTATCGGTTTTATGTCTCCGCAGGTGAGGCTGCCGTTCAAAGTCGTAACGCGGCGCGCGCCTCCCACATGGCAGATTTGCTTGAACAGTTCACCGCTGATCAGCCATGCCCATGGGCTGATCACCATATTCAATTGATTCGTCAGCATGTGCGCTTGTTGTTGCAACCTTTTAAAAAGGACGATGAGCAACTGCAAATTTTGATCGCAGATGGCAAAAAGCTTGGCCTGTCTTTTGTCGCACCTCAACTGCATCAGCAATTGAATTAAAGAAATCTCGGCATGCAATTCGCGATGTAAGGTAGTGGTGGATTTACCATTGATGGTCAGAATCCGAGTGGTTATTTATTCAGTGCAGCAGGCAATGTCAACTGTTTGGCCGATTTGGCTAAATACGCACAATCTTCGAAAAGGTAAAACGAGCGGACTTTCGCTCTGAAGGTGAGGCGGTTTTCAGTCAATAGGATCCCTTTGTCCTGGCTGCGTGGCATTGCGCCAGGGCACCGAAGCGACATACTGCGCGGTCAATGCATCTAAATTAATATCATGATCGTCTTCGCTGAACTCAAACGATCCGTACATGTTCATGTGTTGCCACGCCACCGGAGACATTGCGCTGATTGAACGCGATGGCTCAGTTATGAGTGAGCTGATTCCGTATTGATACTGATAGGTGAGATTAGGGCTAAGAGAATTCATAGATCACTTAATAGGTTGTAAAAAATGGCCGCATCTAATTTTTCGAGTCTGATTTCGCAAGAAGAAATGAATGCATTAATGTATGTCGAGGAGCCGTACCGCGATATGAAGAAATCGACGCACAACAGAGTTAGGAGGCAAAAGCTTACCTCTGTCATTGATGACCAAGATTCTATTGAGCAGCTAGATAGCTTATTAACGAGTATACAGCTCGAAATTTCGCAAGGGCATTCTTATTTGTTGCTGGACTTGGTCTTATCAGCTAAGAATGTCATCAATCATTTGCGCATGGTTTTATAAAAATTTATCAAGAATCTGGATGCCTAACGACGCCGCCTATGTCCATATCCAAAAAGAGCTGGCATGTCTGAGGGCTTCTACAACTTTATCTGGTAGACGGCTGATGTGATGCCCTAAGGTTGCACGATGAATGGTATAAAGGTCTATCGTTATCTGATGTTGTTGGGGTTGAGTTAGTTGATCGAAATCCATCCCCATAGTTGAAGACCTCAATTGGATGAGGCGCAGTGGAAATGTATTTTTGCAGAACTTTGTGAAGCAGTCTTGATGAACGTCACATTTTATGGTAATTTAAAAATATGAATTCTTTAAATATCTAGCTCAATAAAGCCATGTATGAGGTGCGGAATGTGGGGCTCATGCTCCTGTGAATTTGGTTGACGTAAGAATCTTTAGTGCCAAGTTATATCAAACTCAGTGGTGGTTGGTTTTTATCTGAATGGTTTTCTGGCTTCGACTTTCCATTTCCGCATAACCTCTTAAATGTGCATGCCAGTTAGCTAGTTGCAAGTGTCAGCGAGATTGTGTTCGACACAGCCTTGTTGGTTGGTTTGTTCTTCCGCCTTTCGGCTTTGTCAGTGCTCCACATCATTTACATAGCGATGTACACGGTATTTGAGGTTGGCAGACGGAATCAGATTGAAACTGAGATGGGATAGGACTTCAAAGTGCCACTGATGATGGCGGTCATGTTGCTTGTGTTGGTGACGCAAGGTGCAGGTCGGTTTCCATTGGACTGTTTGGTGGGTTCAAACGCGGTTTCTAGCATTTGATCGACGTTGGAATTGACACAAAGCGATTATTGGTAGTTTCTAAGCCGAGTAAGAACGCAAACCAGTTGTGCCTGCATCAGAACCTAGTTCACATGGAAAACGCAAACATGAAATGTAAAAATATATTTTCAAATTGACGTTGAACCTGTTGACCCCCATCCGACCGCAATTAGAAGCCTGATTTCGCAGACTACTTTGTCAAAATTGCAAGACTTTCACGGTTAATGCTGAGGTGATTAAAAAAACATGATGTATTATAAATAATTCCTTTTGAAGGTTTGGGAATAATTAATGTGATACACCTAAGTTTCATGTATGTTTTACATGCGCTCAAAATATGAATTAATAAATATTAAACCTCCAGATTGAGTGTATAAAATTTAAAAATCAATATTCCCATGGTCGACTTCATTTGATCCCAAAGTGATACTTGATACGCAGAAATCAACAAAGATAATAAAAATATTAAAATCAACAAAGGTGTGAGTATGAAAACTTTGCAAGAACAAGATTTCGACTGCTGCAGCACTGGCAAAGCAGCTCAAATACTGAATTATTCAATTGGCACCATACATCGGCTCGTCGAACGTGGTGAGTTGGAGGTGTGGAAAACCCTAGGCGGTCATCGAAGAATCACAATGTCGTCAATTCAAAGACTCTTAAATACGCCGAATATATCCAATATGCCAAAAATTGCCACATTGATTGCTTCTGAAACTGAAAAGTTGATGGAGTCATCTGCAAAGTTGAAATTTAAAAAGATATCAGTCTTAAAGTTTGAGTCAGTAATTGATTTCATTATGAAAATTGAAAAATCTCATATTAAATGTATGTTGGTTGATTCAGAATCAATTCCTGAGAATGAAGATTTATTGATATTTAAATGTGCACTCAAACAAAAATCGTTACAGAATACAAAAATTATCATTTTCGTAAACAAATTTGGGCAATTTCGCTTTGAAAAAGAGTTGGCATTACCTAACGTGCATCTGATTCGGTCTTCTGCTGATATGATTTGGGTCAATGGCTTACTGACTGGCGTTTCAGGCATTTGATACGGTGTGATTATTTAGCGTGAATTTTATATAAAAATTTTCAAAAAAGCGTTGCAATCAGATGCTGCAGTTATATAACGTGAATTCATGACATTCCTAAAACTGGCGCTGTCTTATTGCTAGCTTCTGCATCAATTATTAATAAAAAATCTTATGAACTACAAATTAATTGCATCTTTGATCGTCAGCACATTTGTTGCGAATTGTTTGAAGGCGATCACCCTAAGGGGGCTGGCTTGCAGGCTACGTTGACCGCTCTTGGAGTGTTTGCACCACTATGGTTTGCATGGATTTCAACCAAGCAAATTGGTGAGCGATTTCGCCTGTCTGAAGACTACGCTTTCAAGGCATCGGTATCTAAGGCTTATGAAGAATACCGACGCGAAGCTGCCAATTTAGATGAGGCCTTTGCCGCCCGACGGTTCAGCAGCGCATTGACCCGGCTCGATGAACCACCCTTGCGTCTGGTTGAGGCTGAGAATCATGGAAGTCCTTGGCACGAATTGATAAAGGGGATTTTCTCGTCTCGCGCAAAAAATGTGGCGGACAGCCCCAGCTCCGTGAGCGGGGACGGCAAAGCGAGTAGTTGACCTTCACGTATTCTGGACAACAAAGGAAACTGGACATGTTTGGTACATCAGGTGTGAGAGCCCTTGTGAAGGGGTTTGACAGTATCGCCAAACAGCAAGCCTCCGTTTGGCGGCAAGGATTTTCGGCTTTCGAAATTGGTTCTAAGTGCCCATACAACTTTGGATCGTGGCAACACAGTCAATGGCTGGCAGGCTACACGGAAGCCTCAGAGCCGTCTTTTTAATCAAGGAAACCAGCATGACAGGTAACGTTACAAACCCAGACGATGACGATGAGCACGATGACGTGATCGTTCCCGATCAGTATGAAGTTAAAGCCTACCTCAATAATTCAAATGCAGTTGTGTTGAGCAGACCACTCCATGACTGGGAGCGTTTTAGCGGAGATCAAGAGCCGCGAGTTGCAATCGTCATTCCGAAGTTTTATGTGCCACTACTCATTGAAAAGCTAAAAGAACTGATGGCAGCAGCCAACTTGGAAACCAGGTGCGGGGCCTTTCCCGACGTGTAAAGGGAGATAAGAAAGAATGAAGAGAAATTTTAATATTCCGTTAGGGGCAACAATTCGTGTGAAGCGCGAGAACGGCCTCTTTGAGACGTATGTCTTTCGAGGAACGGATGACCAAGGTGTTATCTACGAAGACCCCCAGGAGGTGCGGCATAGCGACATTGGCGGCTATGTCGAAATCTCCATCAAAACGACCAGCGGCTGGAAGGTGCTCTAAAAGGCCAAGGAAACCAAAATGGAATTATGAACAACAATGCTGAGAATTAAAGGGCGGTCAACTTGTTCCTGTGGAAGACCCTGCTGGTGGTGATGGCGATGTAGATGCAAACATATCTGCTGCTGGTTATTTGCGTGAAATCGACAGCAAGCACGATGACTCATTCAGCGGAGCTGAAATATCAATTTACAAAACGCTGCCTCCACAAATGGGAACCCGCTTTTTTACATTGACACCCTTTCATGCACGTCCAGTTCCACCACGCGCCGCGATTGTTCATCTGCCTGCTTGCGGCCACGGCTATGACGGCCGCTGTCGCCGCGTCCTACGAACTGCGTGTCTATTCAGACGACATTCCACACCAAGGCGAAGCTGAAATTGAGATGATTGCCAGCGTCGCCCAACCTAAGCCATCGACGGCGGGCCCCAACACCCGCGTGGCTCAACTGCTGGTGGAGTACGGCTACGGCCTTGGCCACGGATGGGCCATCGGCCTAGAACTCCCAATGTCGCAAGTCCAAGGACAGCGCAAGCTCGAAGGCCTGAAAGCAGAGGTCCAATACGTGGCCCCGCACGCCGCCGAGGTGGGCTTTTATTGGGGCGTTCGCGGTGACCTCGGTTACACAACCACACCCTACGACAGCCAAGGCGGCAACAGCATCGGCCTGAATCCGATCTTGGGGTACCGGTGGTCAACATGGCATGTCGCCGTCAACCCCTCGTTCGAAATACCGCTGAGCGGAGAGAGCACAAAAGCACAGTTTCAACCCTCAGCCAAAATTGCCAAAAGGGTCAACGCCAAACGCCATTTGGGGTTTGAATACTTCAGCAACTGGGGCGCGGCCTCAGCACCGCTGGCGCGACAGCGTCGAGACGAAACGCTTTATGCCGTCTGGGATGAGACACGCCTCACACATCGCCTGCAACTTGGCTTAGGTCGGCCCTTACATCCCGCTGGGGGCAGCGTAGACAAATGGGTGGTGAAAGTCGGCATGAATGTGGACATCGATTGACGTTCCACCGCTCCCTGCGCAAGCACATGCCACCCCGTCAGGGTGCCGCCAACGTCAACCCGTGCGATTTGAAAATTTTGGCCAACTCACCGCTGTCGCGCAAAGCCGCCAACGCATGGTCTAACTCAGTGGCTAACGCCGTGTTGTCCGCTTTGACGGCCATACCCAGCGGCCAGCCGTTGGGCATGACGCCCGGCAAGGTCAAACTAGACAGCGCCCATTTGTCTTTTTCTCCGGCCGCAAAAATCGCAGCCTCGGCCTGTGCCCGACTGACAAACGCGGCATCCATGTGACCTGACAACACCTGTTTGGCGGCATCTATGCCGTCTTTGAAAATCGACACTTGTGTGCGCAGCAAACCGCCCCGATAGCCCATCAACGCACTGGCGGCGCCGCTGCCTTGCTCGGCGGCCAAGGTCTTGCCGACTAAATCTTCGGGGTTGTAGACCGAAGGTATCTTGGACGGGCTGTGCAACACAACCAGATGCTCACGAACATAGGCGCCAAAAATCAAGGCCTGTTTGTTTTCGCCCATGAAGTACCGATCCACCGGCACATGCAGCATCACATCGGCAGGGCCGTAACCGAGGTAATGACCTTTCCACACCATGTTGCGCAAATCGTCATTCATGTTTTCGCCCGCATCAAAGGGGAGCAAGGACAGTTTGAGATTCAGTTGGCGGGCCAAAGCGTGGGCCAGCGTCACATCTAAACCCTGCATATCGGACGCAGGTCCGTCAGAGTAAGGCCCGTTGTCTTTGTAAACCGCCACCTTCAACGTGCCACGCGCTTTGATTTTTTCCAGCGGGCTTGGCTCTTGGGACCAGGCAGCGCCGCCCCACAACAAAGCGGCAAGGCCAAGCGCTTGACGACGCGAAACAGTGTGGCGCAAAGCGCTGGTATCGGGCATGCAGCTCTCCTTCAAAAAGTGGTCCAACGGCTCAGGGCTCGCGACGGGTTTCGAGGTAGGTCTTGATCGACCAAATCGCCTCTTGGGTCAACACACCCTCAAACGGCGGCATGTACACACGGCCATCGCGTGTGCGTCCACGTCGCACGGTGGCGACAAAGTATTCATCCATTTCCTTGAAGCAGGCGTTCTTCTTGGCGGCATCCGCCAAATCATTGCAATCGCGGTCGAGTTTGCGCAGGTCGGGTGACACGCCGCCCGAAATGGCTTCTAGGCCGTGACAGCGTGCACAGTTTTGGTTGTACGCCGATGTACCAATTCGCAACGCTTCTTTGCTGGCTGGCCCCGTTGAAAACGGGTTGGACTCTAACCATTTAGGGCCGAGTTGGGGCAGCGTGCTGGTATCCACCGACTGCGGCACCACGTCGCCATGGGCCAGTACCTGTGAACAAGCCCCCGCCAGCATGAGTGCCAGCGAAGCGTCGAGCAAGCGGCGAAAAATTGAAGTAGCAGCGAAAGACATGGCGAGCACAACCTTTATAGAAACGGTGTTGAATCAAATGTTATTTCTATCTAGCAAAGATCAAGCCATGAGACGGCCACGCAATTTGTCTCAATTTGGAACACCTGTGCGTTGTTTCGTCACAAAAAGCTAGGGAAACAACTGAGTGGCACGACGCCGCAAGACCGCAGAATCTTCAATCTGAAAAGTATTAAAAAAACGACGTCACGGAGACTGCATGCTTCACTCAAACGCCGCATTGCCACTTGGCGCGCTCAAACAATACATTCAAGGCACCGCCTTTAACAGTCCAGAGCATGCGGCCATCATCGCCTCGTCCAAAGAGCGCTCTCGCGATTACGGGCTACATGCGGTGGACGCGCCCGACTACACCACCCTCCATCAAGGCGCGCTGGGACAGTTACGCGAAGACAACCACTTTCTGTTTCAACACGCCGTCCCCGTGATGGAAACGCTGTACGAACAAATCGCCAATACCCACAGCATGGTCATCTTGACGGCACGCAGCGGCACCATCTTGCATTCTCTGGGCGACCTAGACTTTTTAGAAAAAGCAGCCCAAGTCGCTCTTGCACCTGGCGCGGAATGGTCAGAGCGCTGCAAAGGCACCAATGCCATTGGCACCGCCTTGAAAGAAGGCCAACCCATCGTTGTGCACGGCGATCAGCACTACTTAAAAGCCAACCAGTTTTTAACCTGCTCCTGCACGCCGATCTTTGACCCGCATGGCACCGTGATCGGCGCGTTGGATGTCACGGGCGACCACCGCAGCTACCACCAACACACCATGGCCTTGGCCCGTATGTCTGCACAAATGATCGAAAACCACATGTTTGCCGATGTCTTCCCAACGGAGGTTCGGATTCACTTTCACGCACGGCCTGAGTTTCTGGGCACATTGATGGAAGGCATCGCCGTATTCACCAATGATGGTCGCTTTTTGTCAGCCAATCGCAGTGCGCAATTTCAATTCGGCCTCTCGGTCAACGCGTTGAAAGCCCACACTTTTTCGTCCTTGTTTGATTTGGCCGTGTCGCAGTTTCACGACCGGGTGCGCGAAGCACGCGGGCAAGCCTTTCGCTTGAGCCTGAGTAACGGCGTGAACGTGTGTTGCAAAAGTGACCTGCAATTCCCCGCCACCTTCAACGCCATGAACTTTGCCGACGCGCACGCGGCTCCTGCCGAGCCGTCGCCCCCCCGCGAAAAGCCGGCCGCCTACAAAGCGCCGCTGTCGAGCTTGCGCTACCTCGACACGGGAGACCCACAAATTGCAGCGGTGATTCACAAACTGCGCATCATTCAAGGCCGCGATATTCCGGTCATGATTTTGGGCGAAACCGGCACCGGCAAAGACTTGCTGGCGCAAGCCATTCACAACGACTCCGCCAGGGCGCACAAGAACTTTGTGTCCGTGAACTGCGCCTCGATTCCCGAAAGCTTGATTGAGTCAGAGCTCTTTGGTTACGAAGAAGGGGCCTTCACCGGCGCAAAGCGCAAAGGCTCGACGGGCAAAATTTTGTTCGCCAATGGCGGCACCCTTTTTCTTGACGAAATTGGTGACATGCCTTTGCACCTGCAAGCCCGGCTCTTGCGTGTGCTGCAAGAGCGAAAGGTGAGCCCGCTGGGCTCTGGCCGAGAAGTGGACGTTGATGTGGCGGTGGTCTGCGCCACCAACAAAAATCTGAAAGAAATGATCGCCCAAGGTACGTTTCGCGAAGACTTGTACTACCGCCTGAACGGGCTGGTGGTCAAACTCCCCGCTTTGCGTGAACGCCAAGACTTGGACGTGGTGACCCGAAAAATACTCAACAGTGTTTGCACAGCGGAACAAAACATTGGCCTGTCCCCGGAGGTCATGGCTTTATTTCGCCATTACGCCTGGCCTGGCAATTTCCGGCAAATGTTTAACCTGCTTCGCACGGCCGTGGTCATGGCTGAATGTGCACAGGACATTCAGGTTGAACACTTGCCCGATGATTTCTTGGATGAAGTCAACGCGCAACGCACCAGCGGCAAACCACTTCATGCTCAACCGAATACAGAGGCATGGCAAACCACATGCGCGACGACGGTGTCGCCCCCCGCCGGATCTTTGGTCTTAGAAAATGTGGCCATCGACACCATGGCCCAAGCCTTACGCACAGCGAAGGGCAATGTGTCGGTGGCCGCCAAAATCTTGGGCGTATCGCGCAACACCATCTACCGAAAAAAAGCGCAGCTTCCGAGCGACGTTTGGGGCTAAATCAAGGGCATGCCAGCGCGGGTGAATCCCGCAGCGACGTCAATGCCGCCTTGGCAGATGCGTGGTTCTGAGCGGCAGATCGCGTCAACCAACACAGGCTTTGCACCGTGTCTTTGTCGCGACCACGCCCGGTTCGGTACATCACCGACAACGCATACTGCGCATCGGCTTGCCCCTGCAGAGCCGCCGCTTCAAACCACATGGCCGCTTGGGTGAGGTTGAGTATCACGCCACGCCCAGCTTCGTAGAGCCATGCCAAACGCGTTTGAGCCAACGCGTCTCCTTGGTCTGCCAGCGTTTGGTATTGCGCAGCGGCTTGGGTGTGCTGGCCTGCGGCGTCTAACAAATCAGCCTGATGCAGGGCCGATATCGACACCGATGTGCCCTCTAAATTGGCCAACATGGTCCGTGCGTCTTGGTCACCGTGCTGCGCGGCCATCGTCAAATACAGCCTGGCTTTTTCAACATCTCTGGCAAGCAACCGCCCCACGCTGTACAGCAAGCCCAGTCGGTATTGCGCCTTGAAGTTGTCGCTTCTCGCGGCGCTGGTGTAAAGCGCTTGGGCTTTGGCCATGTTTTTGGGCTCACCCAAACCGTCCTCGGCCAAGATGCCCAAATTGAACAAGGCATCGCCGTTGCCCACCTCGGCCAAGGTTTCCCAAACTTCACGCGCAGCGGCGTAGTGGGCCATCTTGAATTCAGCGTACGCCTTGTAATTGCCCATGGCGGGGTTGCGCAGCCAATCCAAGCGGTCGCTGTCTTGTGCATGGGCGGGATTCGCCAACGTCACACACAACGCCATGAAGACGCCGCACAGAGTCAACGTCTTCATAGGCAGCCTTTACTTCACCGTCAGCACCCAGCGTGCCAACAAATTTAAATCGTCATTGCTGATGCTGCCGTGCGCAGGCATCGGAATGCGTCCCCACTTGCCCGATGACCCATTGCGAATGGATTGCGCCAGTGAAGAAGCCGCGTCTTTGTCATCGCTGTACTTGGCTGCAATTTTGGAATAGGCAGGGCCCACAATTTTTTCATCCATCGCGTGGCAGCTCAAGCACCCATTGCTTTTGGCCAACTCAACAGCGGCGGCAGACTCTGTGGCGCTCAAAGCGGGCGCTGCGATGGCAGCTTGGCCGCAAGCCCAAAAGGCCAGCAAAGAAAGTGTGATTTTTTTCATAAGTTGTGTGTCATTAAAAAAGGGGTTCCGACGGGCTTTCGCCCTTCAGAAACCCCTTGATGCGTTCAAGTTAATTGGCGTTTACTTGGGCAATTTGAAGGTCCACACGGAACCACCTTGTTCGAGGAAGTTGACCTTCTTGGCCACTTCACCACCCCACAAAGGCACCGCACCGCCCCAACCCGAGACCACGCTCACGTATTGGTCAGCACCGTCGTTCCAAGTGATGGGAGGAGCCACCACGCCAGAACCGGTTTGGAACTGCCACAACACTTTGCCCGTCTTCGCGTCAGCCGCTTTGAGGTAACCCTCTGGCGTGCCCCAGAACACCAAGTCGCCCGCAGTAGTCAAAACACCACCCCACAGAGGCGCGCTGTTCTTGACTTCCCAAGCCACTTTGCCGGTCTTGGGGTCGATCGCACGCAGCGAGCCGATGTGGTCATCAAACAAAGGCTTGATGGTGAAGCCCGCGCCCAAATAAGCCGCGCCCTTTTTGAAGCTGATGGGCTCGTTCCAAATTTCCATGCCCCATTCGTTGGTGGGCACATAGAACAACTGGGTCTTGGGGCTGTAGGCCATGGGCATTTGGTTCTTACCGCCCAAGAAGCCAGGAGCTGCAAAGACAGACGAGCCTTTCTTGCCATCGGCGCTGGCCGTTGGATCGCCAGGACGATTGGCGGGGTCGAACACAGGACGACCTGTTTTCAAGTCAATGCTGCTGGCCCATGTGGTTTTCTTCACAAAGGGGAACGCGTTGACGAGTTGACCGGTCTTGGCGTCGTTCACATAGAAGAAACCGTTGCGGTCGGCCTTGCCGCCCATGCGCTTGCCGTCCATGTCAAAGGTGACAAACTCGTTCACGCCGTCAAAGTCCCACGCGTCGTTGGGCGTGTTTTGGTAGCTCCAAGCGATCTTGCCGGTCTTGACATCAATCGCCACGGTGGACGAAGAGTACAAGTTGTCGCCTTTACGCACGTGGCTGTTCCATGGGCCAGGGTTGCCCGTACCGAAGTAAGCCAAGCCCGTGGTGGCATCGTAAGAGCCGCCCAACCAAGTGGAGGCACCACCGGTTTTCCATGTCTCGCCTGGCCACGTGGCGTTGGTCGTGCCACTGATGCCGTTTTCTTTGCCATCTTTGTAGCCCATGTGGCCTTCAACGGTGGGACGTGTCCACACCAGTTTGCCTGTCTTGGGATCGCGCGCTTCCACGCGGCCGACCACGCCAAATTCACCACCCGACACGCCGGTCAGCAACAAGCCTTCGGCGATCAGTGGCGCAGCGGTGTAGCTGTAGCCCGCCGCGTAGTCGTCGATCTTCTCGCGCCACACCACTTTGCCGGTGTTTTGGTCAAGGGCGACCAACTGTGCGTCCAACGTACCAAAAATCACCAAGTTGTCATACAGGGCAGCGCCGCGGTTGACCACGTCGCAGCAAGGCATGATGCCTTCGGGCAAACGGTGTTCATATTTCCAAAGTTTTTCGCCGGTCTTCACGTCCACCGCAAAAATACGCGAGTAAGAGGCGGTGACAAACATCTTGCCTTTGTAAACCAGTGGCTGTGATTCTTGACCGCGCTGCTTTTCACCACCGAAAGACATGGACCACACAGGGGCCAGCTTGCTCACGTTTTTGGTGTTGATGGTGGTCAAGGTCGAGTAGCGCTGACCTTGTGTGCCCATGCCCCAACTCAACACGGAATCCGTGTCTGTCGCGTCTTTGGCAATCATTGCATCGGTCACTTGGGCTGATACGTGCGCCGTGGCGAGCATGACAAGCAGGCTCAATAGTTTTCTTTTCACAGCAGGTCTCCTGTATTTTTCAATGGATGGTGAGTCAAACGACGTTGCGTCGCGTGTTCTTGGGCGAGTCGCGCTGCCAAAACAAAGCGAACCCGTACCTTCTGTTTAGCAATACACATGCCAAAGCACCAACCACGATTGCGGCTTCAATGGCAAAAAGAAACCTGCATGATCTGCATTTGCCTTAGACACGACGCCAAGCGCTGTCACGCGGGGTGTCGCGCACTGTCACACTGTTCAAATTTGGAACACTTATCGTGTCACAAGGGACCCCTCATGCGGACTGCCACTGCAAACCTGGCGAAGCCTGCCAACGCCCCGATTTGTGCACGACCAAGGCCTCCACCTGCCAAGACTTCGCCACCGCCAAGGCCCGCTCATAACCCGCCACAAACAGCACCTTGGTCAAAGCGTCAGCCTGCAAGCAACTCGACGCAGCCACTGTGACGCTGGCCAAATCAGCCGGCGAGTAGCCCGTGCGTGGGTCGAAGATGTGGTGATGACGACGATCCTCGCTGAATGCAGACAGGTCATCGGCCGACGTCGCCACACAGCGCCCTCGCAACGACAAGCGCCCCAACAAAGCGTGGGCCTCACGGGGGTCGGCCACCCCCAGCGACCAATCGGCACCGTGCGCCGATTGCCCCAGCGACGACCACTCACCGGTGTTGATCAACGCGTGGGCGATACCCGCTTGCTTCAAGGTCTCACGCACACGATCGGCGGCATACCCTTGCGCAATACCGTTAAGCGTGATGCCCATGCCTGAGGTCAAAAAGCGCACCTCACGCGCATCCACCACCAAGCGTTGCCAACCCACGTTTTGGGCCGCTGCTTTCACCTCGCGCGCATCTGGCAAAGCGCCGTATTGCTTGGCTTGCTCAAAGGCACGCCATAGCGGCTGCACCGTGATGTCAAACGCCCCTTGGCTGTGCGCGGCAAACTGTTGGCTGCGCTGGAGCACATGCAACAAATCAGGCGCTGGCGCGCGCAACACGCCCTCTCGGTTGAGCTGGCGAATGGCACTGTCGGGACGGAACAAACTCATCTGATCTTCGATGCGCGCAATCACTTGCTTGGCCTGCTGCAACGCACGCTCTAACAGCGCCACGTCGTGATGGGCGGCACGAATCGACAGCACCGTGCCTAGGCCTGTGAAGGTGATGTCGCGCCACTGCAAGCGGGCAGCAGCCTCAGACAACAAGGGCAACAAGCCCAGCCCCAAACCCGTTTTCATCCATGCTCTGCGCTTCATGATGTCATGTCCTTCGATGGCCCAACTGCCGCGACGTTGATTGGAATCACGCGTGCGTTGGCACCGTCACGCTGCGCCAAGATGCGTGGCACGCACAGGCTGTCACTTTCATAAATCACCATGCAATCGGTACACTGGAAACACTCGTCGTAGTCCACCTTGCCCTGCTTGTCGATGGCTTGGTAAGCGCAGTCGTTGCGGCAGCGTTGACACGGCTGGCCGCACTCGCTGCGCCGTGCAATCCAATCGAAACGCCTAAGCTTGCCCAACACACCCATGCCCGCGCCAAGCGGACACAGGTAGCGGCAATAGCCTTTGTAAAAAAACGAACTTAGCAGCACCAAGGCTACCGCCCAAATCACAAACGGCCATGCGCGCACAAAGTTCAGCGTGATGCTGGTCTTGAACGGCTCCACTTCCACCAACCGGTCCGTCCAAGCCACCGAAACACAGGCGCTCACCAGTAAAGCCGAAAGCACCACATACTTCACCTTTTTCAACCATTGATCCCACACCTGCGGCACGCGAATCCAAGACAAGCCCAAGCGCCGCGTAGCTTGACTCACCAGCTCTTGCAAAGCCCCGAACGGACATAACCAACCGCAAAAAGTACCACGCCCCCAAACGAAAAACGTCACCGCCACAAACGCCCACAACAACACCGTCATCGGGTCGTACATGAAGAAGTCCAAACTGCGCCCCGCCAGCACCGCTTGCACCACCGCCGTGAGGTTGACGATGGACAACTGCCCTTGCGCATACCAACCAATGAAACACAGCGTGAACAGCAAATACCCCATGCGGAACTTGAACATGCGCGCGGGGTGGTGCATCAGCCAAGGCGGCTCACGCAAGGCCCACACCAACACCGCCAAACCGATCACCAAGACCAAGAGCTCCGCCCATCGATCGGTCCAAATCGAATGCCATGTTTTCTGGTCTGAGCTGGCTTGCTCAACATAGTCGCTCGGCAACTGCCCACCGAATGCAAAGCTTTGTCGCACACGCTCGGGGTACACCACGCCCTTGATGCGCGTCACGTTGAGCTGAAAGTCCAAAGGCAAAGCGGGGTCTAAACCCGCAGGCGCAATCACACGCACCACCATCCACTGCGCGCCCTGCAAAGCAGCGGGCACGTTCAAGACGGCATCTAAATCCAAATCACGAATTTCGATCGGTAACTTTTGTTGATTCAGCGTGAACCCGTCGGGCACGGTGCCCCGCACAAAGTCGTCAGACATCAAGGCCGGGCGTCCCACCGCCATCACCAACAGCGCGTGATCGCCGGGGTCTAAGCGCTGCTGCACGTAGTCCCATTTCTCTGGCGACAACAAGTTTTTACCGACGGCGGGCACATTCAGGTGCGCGGTGTACAGGTCCACATACACATCGTCGGGCGCGCGCGACACGTCAGCATCTAAGCCTTCGCCGGCGGTGCCTGAAAATGCTTTTTCCACCGCTTTGTTTTTCAAGGTCGTGCGATGCACCAAGCCCGCTTTGAGCAAACCCTGCCAATCCATGGCCTTGAACACATCCGGCCGAATGCGCCCCACCAAATCGGGGTCACGCCCCTCGCCGTAACCCAACTTGGCGCGCGCCACTTTCAGCGATGCGGCCAACAACGATTGATTCAAGATGCGCACCGACGCCGTGGCTTTGGCCACGCCATCGATGTACACATTGGCGCTGCCGTCTTTGCCGCCTTTGCTTTGACCTGTTCCGATTTTGATGCTCTGCTTGAGCGACAAATCTTTGTACTGCTCCACAAACGTGAGCAAGGGCTTTTCACCCAAGCCATCCAAAAAAACCGGCTCGTGGTGCGACAAAACGCGCACATCCATGAACTGCCCATTGGGGTCAAGTGCGATCAATAAATTGAAGGGCGTGCCCGAGAACCCCGGAATCGCCGCGAAGTCTTGCGACTCAAAGGCGTAAGCCGCGATCGTGGTCGACGTCAGGTCTTGTTTGAAGATGGGCCACACCGGCAAATCGCGCTCTTTTTCGCCCACCACCAACGGTGCGGGGAACGCCTGCACCATCTGCTCGCGCGTCATCACGCCGGCCTGTGCACACGCCAACATCAAGCTCGCAATAACCAAGGTGACTCGCCCAAATAGGCGACAGAGATGAAGGCTCATAAGATGTCAAAACTCCAAGCATTGGACAGGGCAAAGACGATTTAGCATGTTGCATCAAGCACGAAAAATGCCATCTCGAAAAGCTCATGCGGCATGGAACATGCTTTTGCTTTTATTCACCACGTCACACGGACGAGACATCGCATGGAGACCTCGGTAAAAATCATGAAAATTGCTAAAAAATCTCTAAATCCTGAAGCCCGTCATGCACTCAAACTGGTCGCAAGCTTGTGCCTTGGGGTTTTCCCCAGCGCCGCTTTGCATGCCCAAAGCGCAACCACTGCGCTAGCCGATGTGATGGTGCAAAGCGGACGTTTGGAACAAAAGCAATTTGATGCGCCAGCGTCGGTGTTTGCCATCGATGAGGACACGATTCGCAGCTCGGGGCCGCAAGTCAACATCTCGGATGTGCTGAACCGTGCACCCGGCGTGGTCGCGCTGAACCGCAACAATTACGCGCAAGACGTGCAAATTTCGATTCGTGGTTTTGGCTCACGTGCCGCCTTTGGCTTGCGTGGTATTCGCCTGATCACCGATGGCATTCCGGCCTCCATGCCAGACGGGCAAGGCCAAGCATCCACCGTCAGCATGACCTCCACAGATCGCGTTGAAGTTCTTACCGGACCTTTGGCACAGCTCTACGGCAATGCCTCCGGCGGCGTGATTCAAACGTTCACCCGCGAAGCAGGTGCCACACCTGAAGCTCAAGTCAGCTTGTACGCAGGCTCTTTCGGCATGACCCGCACGGACTGGCAGATCAGCCAACGCTCGGGCAATGTGGGTTTGGTCGCGGACTACAGCACCTTTGGGATTGAAGGCTATCGCCAGAACAGCGATGCACGTCGACAACAACTCAACAGCGTCCTCACCGTCGACGCACAACCTGACACGCGCATCAAACTGATCGTGAACGTGTTTGACATGCCCTATGCCAAAGACGCATTGGGTTTGACATCAGCCCAACTGGCTAGCAATCCAGCACAAGCGGGTACCAATGCCATCGCCACGGGCACACGCAAAACCGTGAAGCAAGAACAAGTGGGTGCCGTGCTGGAGCACACCATCAACAGCGACTTGCGCTTGCAAGCGCGTGTTTACGGCGGCACACGCAGCAACTTGCAATACCAAGCAACCAATGTTTGGACCGGTCTGGAGCGACGATTTGAAGGCTTAGGCCTGCAAGCCAACGGCAAAGCGCAGGTATTTGACGGACAACGCATGACGTGGGTGGTCGGCTTTGACCAAGACCACGCCCAAGAGCAACGCCAAGCCGGCGCAACGGCATCTGGTGAAAAAACCGCCACACCCGTCACACGCAACGAGTTGAACGAAGCCAGTAACCGAGACTTCTTTGCACAAGCCAATTGGTCTTTAGGCGAACGCTGGACGCTCACCACAGGCGCACGCCAAAGCTCCGTCACACTCAAGAGTAGTGACAGCATGCCCGTCACATTGACCGACCCCGATGGCTCAGGCAGCGTGACCTACAAAGCCACCAGCCCCGTCTTAGGCCTCACATGGCATGCCAACGACAACTTGAACATCTACTTGAACCAAGGCAAGGGCTTCGAAACCCCCACCTTGGCTGAGGCCGCTTACACGCTGACCGCGCCCACCGTCATCAAAGGTCAATTCAATCCTAATTTATTGGCCTCGCGCAGCAAGCATTTGGAGTTAGGTACCAAATGGCAACCTACATCAGCCACGCGAATTGATGCCGCGTGGTTCCAAATCAAAACCGCCGATGAGATCGTCACTGCGCGCTCATCAAACGGACAAACCGCGTTCACAAATGCCTCGAAAACCGTGCGGGATGGTTTTGAGCTGTCCCTGCGCAACCAACACAGCAGCCATTGGCGCAGCCAGATTTCTGGCACCGTCATGAACGCCACCTACGACCAAGCATTCAGCAGTGTGATTAGCGGCACCCCCGTGACCGTGGCAGCGGGCAATAGCCTGCCCGCGATCCCCAAGCAACAGCTCTTCGCCTCCCTGCAATGGTCTGAAAAAGGGTTCAGCGCAGCAGGTCAAAAACCCGCGCTCGGCACTGAATTTGGCATCGACTGGATCAACCGCTCTAGCATGTGGGCCAGCGACACCAACTCAGCTGTAGATGGCTTGGCTCCTGGCTATAGCGTCTTCAATGCGCGTGCGCGTCAACGTTACCAAGTGGGCGCGGCACGGGTCGAAGCCTTTGTGGGCATCGACAACTTGACCAACCAATCCACCGTGAGTTCGGTGATCGTCAACCAAGCCTCCAAGCAATACTTCGAGCCTGGCCTGCCCCGCAACTGGGTGGTGGGTTTGACCAGCCAAATACCACTTTAAGCACACCATGAAGCGCTATTTCCTCTCTGCAAGCCTATGCCTCATCGGCGCGATCAGCCAACACGCCTTCGCCGCCAACCAAGTCTTCGTCACCAACGAAGGCAGCGGGGACATTTCTGTGATCGACAGCAAAACCGATGCCGTGGTGGGCAACATCAAAACGGGTGGCAAACCACGTGGCATCGCCCTGTGCAAAAACAACCCGCTTTTGTATGTGAGCAACCAAGAGGGTTCACAACTGCAAGCCATCGACACACGCACGCTTGCTGTCACGCAAACGCTGACGTTGGGCGACTCGCCCGAAGCGGTGTATTGCTCGCCCGATGGTCAATGGATTGCGGTGGCCAACGAGGGCAGCAACAGTGTGAGCTTTGTGTCAACGGCACGGTGGAAGCTGGAGTTCAGCATTCCTGTGCACGGTAAAAATCCAGAGCATGCGGTGTTCAGCCCTGACGGAAAGCGCATGCTGGTGTCCGCCGAAGAGGCCGATCAAGTCGATGTGCTGGACCTGCAAACGCACCAACAAATTGCATCCATTCGCGTGGGCAACCGTCCGCGCGGTATTGCCTTCAGCCCCGATGGCAACACCGCCTATGTGGCAGTGGAGACGGACAGTTTGCTGGTGGCAATTGACATGCAACAACTCAAGGTCAAGGGCACATTGGCAGTGGGCGCACGCACCAACGGTTTGGTGATGCACCCCAACGGCAAGTGGCTGTTCGCTAGCAATGGCGGCGATGCTGACGTGGCTGTCGTCGACACCCAAAGCTTCACCGTGATCGCCAAAGCCGCCGTGGGTCAACGCCCCTGGAACATGGCGATCAGCGCCGATGGACAAAAGGTGTATGCAGCCGCAGGTCGCAGCCATGCGCTGAGCGTGATCGATGTGGCAACCTTCAAGCCGCTCAAAAATATTCCTGTGGGTCGCCTGCCATGGGGCGCTGCGGCCAACTGACCTGACAGAAGCGACGCACGCGCCCTGCTTATGAACACCTCGTCCCAAGACTTCACCACCACGCCGAGCCCAAGCCGCTACACCACGATCGCCATCGTGCTGCATGCGGTGTTGGCCATCGGTTTGCTGTATCAACTGGGCTTAGGTTTGTGGATGGACAGCGTGCCGAAAACGCCACCGGGCTTACGCGCAGGGTGGTTCAACTGGCACAAATCCATCGGCATGGTGTTGGGCCTGCTGATTTTGGTGCGCGCACTTTGGCGTTTGACACATGCCAGCCCAGCACTGCCCGACGCCACACCACGTTGGCAAATTCACGCGGCCCGTTGGAACCACGCCACCCTGTACGCCTGCATGATCGCCATGCCCGTGAGCGGCTTTTTGGGATCGAGTTTCACCAAATATCCGATCAAGTTTTTTGACTTTCCTTTACCCCGTTTGTGGGAGGCTTCGACTGAACTCAAAGCGGTGTTCGGCAGCATTCACACCGTGACGAGCTACGTTTTCATGGCTGCCGTTGCGGTACACATCTTGGCCGCCGTGTGGCACGCGTTACGACGTGATGGCGTGGTCTCGCGCATGCTGCCGCAACGCAGCCCCGCTGTGCCCCCTGCCGCCGAAGACGACGTGCACTGAGCGCCTGCCATGCCCCCACATCAGCGCAGCATCGTCACGCGCACTTGGCGCGACACCGTGGGCGTGATCGCCTTGGTGTTGTGCTTTGCCAGCTTGGCGCTGCACTTTGAGCTCTCCGAACAGCTACTGCCTTGGCTCAAGCAACACGAATCTTGGCAAGTCGACGAGTTACCGCTGACGCTCTTGGTGTTGTCGTTGGGCTTGGTGTGGTTCGCTTTTCGGCGTGTGGCCGACACCCAGCGGGAGTTGCGTGAACGCGAGGCCGCGCAACTGCAAATCACCACCTTGCTGGCACACAACCGCGACTTGACGCAACGCCTTTTCAACGCGCAAGAAGACGAACGCCGCATCTTGGCGCAAGAGTTGCACGACGAAGTGGGCCAAGCCTGCACCGCGTTGCGCATTGAAGGCAGCTACATCGCCAAAGCGGCATTCACCCAACCCGACGCCGTGGTGTTGGCCGCCCAGCGAATCAGCACCACCTCGCAGCGCATGCACAGTTTGACGCGCGACATGCTCAAACGCTTGCGTCCACCGCAGCTCGACAGCATGGGCTTAGAAAGCGCGCTCCAAGAACTGTGCAGAACTTGGCAAACGCAGTGCGGCATTTGCTGCGAACTCAACACCCACGACCTGTCTGACGTGCTGGACGATTACACCTGCACCAGCTTGTATCGCGTGATACAAGAGGCACTCACCAACATCGCCAAACATGCCCATGCCTCGCAAGTTCATATCCGCTTGCAACGCAGCGCCAACACGTTGCACTTGTGCGTCGAAGACAACGGCATCGGCCTGAGCAACACCCCAGATCAATTACAAAACATCGAGCAAGGTTTTGGCTGGGTCGGCATGCGCGAACGCGTGGCCAGTCTGCAAGGCCGCATCGACTGGGGTGATGCGCAACCGGGCCTGCGCATCGACGTTCACATCCCGATGAAGGTGGCGCAGCCATGATCCGTGTGCTCTTGGTCGACGACCACCCCATCGTGCGCGCTGGCTACGCCCGACTGCTGATGCAAGATGGCGACATCAAGGTTGTGGCAGACGCCGCATCGGCCGAATCTGGTTACACAGCATTCTTAGACCACACCCCCGACGTGACGGTGTCTGACATGGCGATGGGTGGCGTGGGCGGCTTGGAGTTGCTGCGCAAAATCAAACAGCGCAACGCACAAGCGAAGGTCTTGCTGTGCAGCATGTACGACAGCGACAGCGTGGTGCGCGCCGCGTTAGAAGGTGGCGCGATGGGCTTTGTGACCAAAAACGCACCGCCCGAAAACCTGTGCCACGCCGTGCGCGAGGCGTATGCGGGGCGGCGTTATTTGAGTGAAGATTTGTCGCCCGATTTGATGCGCAGTAGCCCCAACGAAGAAGCCGAGCGCATCGCGCAATTGAGCTTGCGTGAGCTTGAAATATGGCGCTTGCTGGCCATGGGTAAGTCCAACGCCCAATGCGCACAACTGCTGAACTTGAGTTTGAAAACCGTCGCGAATAATCAAACCCAAATCAAAGAAAAACTGGCGATCACCAACACCGCAGCCTTGGTGCACTTGGCGCAGCGCCACCAGTTGATTGACGCTTCGCCCCTGTGATTTTTTAAAGGCGACTTAATCGCCCAACTTGTAGGTCAGGCCCACCCAAATGCCGCGAGGTGGTGCCGGCGTGTTGAACTGCTGCGTGGCCAAGGTGTAGACGCTGGTCATGCCGGCCAGGCCATAAGTGGCGTATTGCTTGTTCAACACGTTGTTGATATTGGCTGACACACGCAACGCTTTGCTCAAGCTGTAGTGCGCATCCAAATTGAGCAGGTTGTAACCGGCCACTTTGCCGTTAGGGTCGGTGTTGCTTTCATTGCCATGCGCATATTGGCTGCCAACCACGATCAAATTCGCCCCCAACAACAGGTCTGGGCTGAAGGCATAGGTCGGGCGCAGCTTGAGAGTTTGACTGGCAATGCCTGGAATCTTGTTACCCGAAGTAACGTCTTGTCCACTCGCCGTCGTGAAGGCCGATTTGTAAGTCGCATCCACATACCCGTAATGGGCCGACAGTGCCCATTTATCCATCTTGGTGTGCGTGCCCAACTCCAAGCCACGTCGCTCGGTATTGCCCACGTTGGC
The DNA here is from genome assembly GCA_947371915.1 of Comamonadaceae bacterium. Classification (GTDB taxonomy): domain Bacteria; phylum Pseudomonadota; class Gammaproteobacteria; order Burkholderiales; family Burkholderiaceae_C; genus Limnohabitans. Next base: position 27,579 of record CANBRM010000003.1, read on the forward strand.
AAAGTAACCCAGTGCAGCTGACGACGCGATGAATTGAATGTCATTGCTCAACCGAGACGTGAAGACGGCCGCATTCCAAAAGGTCTGGTTACCCCACTTGCCACGGCCACCGAACTCGATGGTTTTGGCCACCACGGCCTTGAGGTCAGGGTCGCCATTGAAACCGGTTGGCAACGCACAAGGGCTGTTGGGGTCGGCACAAGACAACTCGATCGACGTCGGCGCACGCATAGCCTCGCTGTAGCTACCAAAAATTCCGTGCGCGTTGTCGAAGTTGTAATTGAACCCGAGCGCAGGGTTGAAGCGACGGTACTGGTGATCGCCATTCAAGCTGTTCGTTTGCGGCCCAGCGACGCCACCCACGGGTGCTGTGACGGCGGACACACCGCTGCCTGAACTTGCAGACTTGTAAGAGCCAATGTAGGCCGGGTTGTAATACGACGTGCCATCCAAAGACGTCCAGTTGTAGCCACCATCGTCATTCAAATATTGCTGGTTCGCGCCGGTCTGGTTGATCGTGGTTTGGTTGAAACTGCCCGAAGCCGTAATACTGAGCTTCTCATTCAATGCGAGCGTGTCAGTGAAATAGGCGCTCAGATTGGTGGTCATGGCATCTAAGTTCACCGCACCCAACACATTGCCGCCATTGAAGCTCGGCAAGTTGGTGGATGACGGTGCCAATCCATTGGCCGTGAAACCATAGTTTTGGTTAGGCGTCACGACTACTGCGTGATCGACCAGCTTGGCCAACGATGTGTTTTGCGCGTAGTTGATCTTTGATCGATCAAAGGAGCCCCCTAGCGTGAGCGCATTTTTGCGACCCAGTAAGTTGTCAAAGTTGGCCCATTGCAAGGACGTGCCAACCGTTTCTTGCCGCGTCATAGATTCGACAAGACTCGAATTGATTGAACTGGTCCAGCGACCGTAGCCGTACGACAGCGCATTCGCATTGGTGACTGAGTTGACCGCTGTGCCGTTGGGTGCTTTGTTTGCACATTTAGGCGTGGCACCCGTCATGGCCAAGGAACCATCGTTGTTGAAACAGCCATCATCCAAATTCACATTGCTGTTGATGTTGCGCGAGTGGCCTTTGCGAACGAAAACATTCCCAGTCAGCTGCTGGTTGTCATCCAGCGTGTGCGTGCCCTTCAATTGAATGAGCGTCATTTGATTGGCGGTGCTGTCGGGCGATGTGTAGGCAGAACGTGTGTTGCCCATCATGTCCATGGGCAAGGCCTGCGTACCGCGCAAGGTGGTGTCAGCCAATGCACCTGACAACTCAAAGCGCGTGTTGCCACCGTTACCGCGCCAGCGGGCTTTACCGAATAACTGCTTGACGTCTGAGCCTGAATGGTCACGATAGCCATTCTGTTGATCGAGATTGCCGGCAAAGAAGTAATCGGTGCCGTGCGTGGAATCGACCCACCCATTTTCAAAGTTGACACGCTGACGACCGAACGAGCCGCCCAGCACGCCCACCGATGCGCCTGGGTTGTCCTTGCCGTTTTTGGTGTCCATCACCAAAGCGCCGCCCAGTGTGTTTAAGCCAAACATGGGGTTAGAGCCGGGCAACACACTCACGCGAGACATAGCGTTCATCGGAATGAGATCCCAATTCACCACCGAGCCGAAAGGCTCGTTCATCCGAATGCCGTCGAAATAAACCGACAAACCAACAGGCGCACCCAGCAAAGACGAGGCTTGAAAACCACGGTAGTTGACATCGTTTTGATAGCCGTTGCCCACGCCATTGCTCACGCTCACGGGTCCGAGGTTGTTATTCAACAAGTCGGCCAAGTTGGTCACGCCTTGTTCATTCGCATCCTGGGCCGTCAGCGTTTGTGCGTTGGCGGGAAACTGGGAAAGTGGCACGGCCACACCGCCCAAAGGTGTGGCCCCCACCACCTCCACCGTGGGCAGCTGTAGCAGCGCGTCTTGCTCAGCAGAAAAGGCCGGCGACATGAAACCAGCACAGATCAGGGCGATAGAAATCAGGGAAGGGCGCAGCGTTGTCATACGAACAGACTCAATATCAAACCAAAAACCGAGAGGAGGACTCGGTCTCACTTCAGGTTGAATTTAGAGGATTCGGCTCGACATGCGTAGGGAATAAATCCCGCTCAGAGCACCCAACGCACTAGGTAAAACCCGAGCACCAGCCAGATCACAACAAAGCATCCAGCAGCCCAAAGACTACGCGGCTTGGCCAACAAGGCGTCGGCTTTGATACGCGCACTGACCAGCACGTCGCTGGGCATCAAGCGCATGACCAGCAACAGCCCAAGCGGCACGATGAGCAAGTCATCTAAGTAGCCCAAAACGGGAATGAAGTCGGGAATCAAATCAATCGGGCTGAGCGCGTAGGCCGCCACCAGCGCGGCCAACAGGCGCGCGCCCCAAGGCGCTTGTGGGTCACGTGCGGCAAAGTACACCGTCACCACATCGCGCTTGATGCTGCGTGCCCACGTCTTGACGCGCGCGATCAGAGAGGTCTTAGGCGTGGGTGAATCCGTCATGTTTAAAAAAACGCGGCAGAAAATTGGTATTGACGGCTGACGTTTTAGACGCAGCGTTAAGCCAAGGCCACGCGCATCTGATCAATCACCGCTTTGTAGTCGGGCTTGCCAAAAATCGCGCTACCGGCCACGAAGGTGTCGGCACCAGCATCGGCCACTTGGCGGATGTTGTCGGGCTTGATGCCACCGTCTACCTCAAGGCGGATGTCTTTGCCACTGCGCTCAATCCATTTGCGCGCCAGCTCAACTTTGCGCAGGGCTGAATCGATGAAACTTTGGCCGCCAAAACCAGGGTTGACGCTCATGATCAAAATCAGATCAATTTCGTCAATCGTCCACTCCAGCACATCCAATGACTCGGCGGGGTTGAACACCAAACCCGCCTTCACGCCCTTGCTCTTGATGGCCTGCACGCTGCGGTGCACATGAGCGCTGGCGTCGGGGTGAAAACTGATGAGGTCCGCACCGGCATCGGCAAACGAAGCGGCCAAGGCGTCGACGGGCGAAATCATCAAATGCACATCAATCGGCACAGCCAAACCCGCCGCAGTTTTGGCGTGCGGCTTCAAGGCTTGGCAAATCATGGGGCCGAACGTGAGGTTGGGCACGTAATGGTTGTCCATCACGTCGAAGTGAATCCAGTCGGCACCAGCGTCAATGACGTTTTTGACCTCTTCGCCCAAGCGGGCAAAGTCGGCCGACAAAATGGAGGGGGCGATGCGAAAGGTGGGGCGTGTGCTGTTCATGGGGGTGATTATTTCATCCCCGCCAAGGCCCCTTTGGGCTTAGGCCAAAATCAGGCCATGCAACGCTATAAATTCCAAGTCGAAGTTCATCCCCAATACCTGCCCGAACAATCGGACCCAGAGGGCGGGCTGTACATGTTTGCCTACACGATCACCATCACCAACATGGGGAGCATCGCCGCGCAGCTGATCTCCCGCACTTGGAATGTGAACGATGCCCAAGGCATTCACGAGAAAATTCGCGGCTTGGGCGTCGTCGGCCATCAGCCCTTGCTCAAACCCGGCGAGCAGTTTGAATACACCAGCGGCACCCGCTTGCGCACGCCCACCGGCACCATGCACGGCAGCTACTTCTGCGTGGCCGAAGACGGTGAAAAGTTCGACGTGGACATTCCCATGTTTGTGCTGGACGCCTTGAGCGACGCGCCAGGCAACCGCAACCTGCACTGAGGCCAGACATGGGTGAATTCGACCTGATCGAACGCTACTTCAAACGCCCCACCCAAAAAGCGGTGCTGGGCGTGGGCGACGACTGCGCCTTGTTGACCCCCACCGCTGGCATGCAACTGGCCATCTCCAGCGACATGCTGGTGGAAGGCCGCCATTTCTTAAGCACCGTCGACCCCGCCCACTTGGGCCACAAAGCCTTGGCCGTCAACTTGAGCGACTTGGCGGCTTGTGGCGCTACACCCGTGGCCTTCACTTTGGCGCTGTCGTTGCCCCGCGTAGACGAAGCGTGGCTGGCGGGCTTCTCCAGCGGCTTGCTGCAATTGGCCGATGCGCATGGTTGCGAACTGGTGGGCGGCGACACCACCCAAGGGCCATTGAACATCTGCATCACCGTGTTTGGCGAAGTACCTCCGGGCGATGCCCTGCTGCGCCACAACGCACAAGTGGGCGACGACATTTACATCAGCGGCACGGTGGGCGATGCGCGCTTGGCCCTCGAAGTCTTTCGCGGCACGCAGTCGTTGGATGCGACGGGCTTGGCCTACACCCACTTGCGCATGGAACGCCCCACGCCACGCGTGGCCCTTGGCACCGCCTTGCGCGGCGTGGCCAACGCAGCCATTGACGTGAGCGACGGCTTGCTGGGCGATTTGGGCCACATCTTGAAACGCTCAGGCGTGGGCGCCCAAATCGACACCGCGTGGCTGCAATCGTCCAACACCCAACGCCACAGCGCAGGCAATGAGGCCGATGCAGGCATCAGCCCTTGGCTGGCCGCGTTGCCTTGGAACAAGCGCCTCGACTACGCCCTCGCCGGAGGTGACGACTACGAACTTTGCTTCACCGCCCCCGTTGAGCAACGCGAAATGGTCCACGCCGCTGCCTGGGAAAGCGACACCCCCGTGACACGCATTGGCCGCATCACGGCGCAACAAGGCTTGGTGGTGCTGGACCCACAGGGGCAGCCCATTGCACGCAGGTTTGCGTCGTTTGATCACTTTGCGTGACCGCCTAGCACCGTCCTAATCCACGCCCCTGCACACCACTGAACCGCCATGCTGACCCGCCGCTTCGTTCTCTCTCACCCCGCCCATTTCATCGCGCTGGGCGCAGGATCTGGCCTGAGCCGTTTCGCGCCGGGCACGGCGGGCACCTTGTGGGCGTGGGCGGTGTTTTTACTCTTGCAAATTTGGTTGACGCCCTTCCAAATGGGCGTGTTAATTGGCGCATCCACGCTGGTGGGTTGGTGGGCTTGCACGCTAACCGCACGTCACATGGGCGTGGCCGACCCGGGCGCGATTGTGTGGGACGAGGTGGTCGCGTTTTGGCTGATTTTGTGGCTGGTCACGCCCACCACATTTGGTGGTGAGTTAGCTGCATTCATCTTGTTTCGCTACTTTGATGCGGCTAAGCCTGGCCCGGTGCGCTGGGCCGATCAGCTGTTCAAAGGGTTTGGTTGGCGCGGCGGCTGGGGCATCATGTTCGATGACTTTGTCGCCGCCTTTTGCACGCTGTTGGTGATGGCTCTATGGAGAACGCTATGACGACACAAACAACACAGACTGACGTAGAACGTTTAGCGCAAGCCTTGTTGCAACACGGCTGGATGTTGGCCACAGCCGAAAGCTGCACGGGCGGCATGATCGCGGCAAGCTGCACCGACTTGGCCGGATCGAGCCAATGGCTGGAGCGCGGTTTTGTGACCTACTCCAACGAGGCCAAGCATGAGATGTTGGGCGTGGACAGCGCCTTGATCGCGCAGCACGGCGCGGTGAGCGAACCGGTCGTGCAAGCCATGGCTTTGGGGGCGCTGCGCCATTCGCGGGCGCAAGTGTCGGTGGCGGTGACGGGCGTTGCGGGGCCCACGGGCGGCTCAGTCGACAAACCCGTCGGCACGGTGTGGTTCAGCTGGGCCTTGCCCAGCGATGCGGGCCCTACTTTGGGCGCCGAAACCGCGTGGGTCAAAACCGAGGTGATGCACTTCGCAGGCGATCGCGCAGCGGTACGCGAGGCTACGGTGCAGCATGCCTTATGCACGCTGCTGGCCTTGCTTCAAACGCCTTAAAGCTTAGGTGAATGACGGATACGACAAAGCGCTAGCCGCTCCTCGGCGCATTCGCATCTCAAACCGGCAACACGGCTGGAAAACGCTTGGCAACTGCCACTCCCAACCGCGCCATGCGGTTGCGCATGGTTAGCACAGCTTTGTCTTTGCTGATGAGTTGGGCTTTGTGCTGCGCGGCGAGGTCGATGAACTTTTGGTCATCACCGTCTTTGCAAATGAACAGAGCCTTGGGCGCGACGGGCTGCAACACCGCATGGGCATCAAACTGGCGCAAGATGTCTTCGGCAGTCAACGCGCTGAAGGCCAAGCGCCGGGCGATGTGGGTGTACGCCAACACGCGCTCTAACTCATCACGCATCACTTGTGTGGCCAGCCACTGCACAGACTTGCCGCTCAAAGCGGCTTGCAAGTCGGGCGTTGCTGGATCTTGATAAAGCCACAGATCCAGCACGATGTTGGTGTCGAGCACCACAAGCACAGGCGTCGGGCTGGCTTGCAAACTCAAGCCAACTCGCTCGACATCACTCACACCCTGACTCACGATGCTGCTGGCCCTTTGCCCTCGGTGTGCTGAGCATCAGGGGCTTGGGCGTCGTTGGGTTTGTTGCGCATCGAGCCGGCACGCAAATCAAAGCGGAACATGCGGCACTCGATGGGGCCGTTCCACATGGGCACGCGACGCGATTCTTTGAAGCGCATGCGGGTGGGCAGCTTGAGATCGGGGGTCAGCATCCAAGCCGACCAACCGGCGTAGTTTTTCTTCCAATGGCTGGCGAGTTGGGCAAAGAAGTCGCCGCCGTCTTCGGTTTGGGCAATGTCACGGGCGCCGAAGCGCGGCACATCATCACGGATCATGCCGTTGTCATACGCGGCCTCGTCAAAGCCCGCATCGCCGTTGCTGTTGACGTCTTCGTAGGGCGACACGTATTCGCTAGGCGGTGCATAGCGGGCACGGCGTGCAGCACCCGCTATACCGGCGGCTTCAATGCGCTCGCCATACGGCGGGTTGACCAGCATGATGCCGGGTTGCTCGCACGGGGGCATGCGTTGCAATGCATCGCCACCGCGCAGTTGCACGGCGTGCGCCACGCCTCCGCGCTCTGCATTGCGCTCGGCAAAGTCGACCATACGGAAAGCCACATCGCTGCCAAAAATCGGCGCACGCGGTTCGCACTCTTGGTTGCGCGCGTTGTTGAGCAAGCCTTGCCACACGTGGGCCTGGTAAGGCACCAATTTCTCAAAACCAAAACGGCGCATGGAACCCGGCGCGATGTTGCAGGCGATTTGCGCCGCTTCAATCGCGATGGTGCCGCTGCCGCAACAGGGGTCATACAACGGCACGCCTTGCGCCACCAAGCCGTCTGGATTGGCTGCGGTGCCATCGCCTTGGCTCCAGCCGCTGGCCGCCAACATGGCGGCAGCCAATGTTTCTTTCAATGGCGCATCGCCTTTGTCGGCGCGCCAGCCGCGTTTGAACAAAGGTTCGCCCGAGGTGTCGATGTAGAGCGTGAGGTTCTCAGTGGTCAAGTGGGCGTAGATGCGGGCATCGGGCCACTGCGTGTTGACGTCAGGGCGCACGCCCGTTTTGTGACGGAAGCGATCGGCCACCGCATCTTTGATTTTGAGGGCTGCGAAGTTCAAGCTCTTCAAGGGACTGTGCTGCGCGGTGATTTCAATTTTGAACGACTCTTTGGGCGAGAACCACAGCTCCCACGCCACTTCGCAGGCGGCGTTGTAGAGGTCTTGCTCTTGGCGATAAAACGTATGCGACAACTCCACCAACACGCGCTGGGCCAAACGGCTGTGCAAGTTGAGCAACATGGCATCGCGCCATGAGGCACGCACCATCACGCCGGCACGGAAGGCGCGCAGATCCTCATCAGCCACGCCGGTGATGCGTTTGACCTCGGTGGCCAAATAGGTTTCAACGCCTGCCGCACAGGGCAAGAAAAGGGTCAACTGATTCATAAATGTCTTTAAAGCGCTTTGCGCAAAGTGGTTGGCGCAATACGTAGCGCCTCACGGTACTTGGCCACGGTGCGGCGGGCGCACTCAATGCCTTGTTCTTTCAGCATCTCAGACAGTTGGTTGTCTGACAGGGGCTTCTTGGTGTTTTCGTTGGCGACAAACTGTTTGATCAACGCACGCACCGCCGTGCTGGAGGCGTTGTTGCCGCTGTCGGTTTCCAACCCCGAGCCAAAGAAATACTTCAACTCAAAGGTGCCGTAGGGCGTGCTCATGTACTTGTTGGTGGTCACACGGCTGATGGTGGACTCGTGCAGCCCCAACTCCTCGGCAATCTCGCGCAGCACCATCGGCCGCATGGCGAGTTCGCCGTGGATGAAGAAGTTTTTCTGGCGCTCGGCAATCGCATTGCTCACGCGCAAGATGGTGTCAAAGCGCTGCTGAATGTTTTTGATGAACCAACGCGCCTCTTGCAAACGTTGCTGCAGTCCGGCGTGGTTGTCGCCCTTGCCGCCTTTCAAGGCGCTGGCGTAAATGTCGTGCACACGCAAACGCGGCATCACATCGGGGTTCAGGGCCACGCGGAATTTGGGAGCGATGGTGGACTTGCCCACGCGGGTCACCAACACATCGGGCACCACCACGTGGCGCTCCACATCGGCAAAGCGACGACCGGGTTTGGGCTCCAAACGGGCGATCAAGGCAATCGCCAATTTGACGGTGGCTTCGCTGTCGTTCACGGCCACGGCCAAGCGTTTGAAATCGCGTTTGGCCAGCATTTCCAACGGCTGTTTGCACATGGCCAGCGCCACGTCGCGCACGTTGGTGGCCTCTTCGCTGTACACATCCATGGCCTTGAGCTGCAAGGTCAAGCACTCAGCCAAATGGCGAGCGCCCACACCCACGGGCTCTAGGCTTTGCAGCAGCGACAGCGCCACTTGAAAGCGGTGTTCGAGTTCTTCGATTTGCTCTTCGTCATCACCGCCCAAACCTTCGGCCAAGCTGCGCAAAGTGTCTTCGAGATAGCCGTCGTCGTTGAGGTTTTCTATCAAATAGCGCAGGGCGGCTTGGTCGGTTTCGCTCAGGCGCAGCGCCAAGGCTTGGCGGTGCAAAAAGGAAGTCAGCGATTCTTGGCTGCGCGCCAGCTCGGTGGCGTCGGCCACATCGCTGTCGGCGGTGTTGTTGTTTTTGCTGGCGGGTGCATCGCCGCCCCACTCGGAGTCATCGGCCGAAAACTCCACGCTGCCGTCGCCATCCCAACTCTCTGCCACACCGTCCACGCTGGGCTCGGTGTCGCTAGCCGTGTTGTCCACGGTGATTTCGGACATGCCGCCATCAAGCGACGGCACCTCGCGTACAGGTTCGACCTCTTCGTCGCGCGTGGGCGCGTCGGCCTTGTCGAGGCCAAACTCTTCACGAGGCGCCTCTTCAAACTCTTTGTCGAGAAAGGGGTTGTCGTCGAGCATTTGCTCGATCTCTTGGCTCAACTCCAGCGTGGACAGTTGAAGCAGTCGGATGGACTGCTGCAACTGGGGCGTGAGCGCCAGATGCTGGGAAACGCGAAGTGATAAGCCTTGTTTCATGCCATCACATTCGGAAGTGTTCGCCGAGATAGACGCGGCGCACGTCGGCGTTTTCCACGATCTCGGTGGGTGTGCCCTGCGCCAACACACGGCCATCACTGATGATGCACGCGTGGTCGCAAATACCCAAGGTCTCGCGCACGTTGTGATCGGTGATCAGCACGCCCATGCCGCGCGCTTTCAAAAAGCCGATGATGCGTTGGATCTCGATCACCGCAATCGGGTCGATACCAGCGAACGGCTCGTCCAACAAAATAAAACGCGGGTTGGTGGCCAAGGCTCGGGCAATTTCTACCCGACGCCGCTCACCGCCCGACAAGGCGACGGATGGCGAAGCACGCAAGTGCTCCACGCGCAGCTCTTGCAACAACGAGGTCAGTCGTTTTTCGATTTCGTCGTGACTCAGCGGTTTACCTTGGTCGTCACGCTGCAACTCGAGCACGGCGCGCACGTTGTCTTCCACATTGAGTTTGCGAAAGATTGACGCTTCTTGCGGCAAATAACTGAGTCCCAAGCGCGAACGACGGTGAATGGGCAAATGCGTGACGGGTTGACCATCAATGGTGATGGTGCCGCCGTCAGCGCGCACCAAGCCCACGATCATGTAAAACGAGGTCGTTTTACCAGCGCCGTTGGGGCCCAACAAGCCCACCACTTCGCCCTTGTTCACCGCAATCGAGACGTCATGGACCACCTTGCGGCTGCCGTACGACTTTTGCAAGTGACGCGCTTCCAAGCGGCTCACGGCCTCAGGCGTTGGCGTGACGGGAGACAAGGGAACGATCACTTTTTGTCTTTGTCCAAAGTTTTGTTGCGCGGGGCCAAGGTCACACGCACACGTCCGCCTGTGGGTTTGCCACCGTCTTCGGTGCGTTGGCCGTCGATGGCAAACACATCGGTCAAGTTGTCATAGGTGATGAGCTTGCCTGTCATTTGGTCGCCCAGCACAGCGCCACGGTAGCGACGCACCTCGGCTTGGTCGATCAACTTGATGCGGTCAATTCGGCCGTCGTACTCGATGCGCAGGCCTTCGCCTTCCATGTACTCATCGACACCTTCGCGTTTTTGACGAAAAAAAGCGCGTTTGTTGGGTTCGGGGAGGATGGTGCCGAATTGGTAGCCATCCGGGTCTTGGCGAATCTCAATGCGCGAGCCGCGCAAAATCATGGTGCCTTTGGTCAGCACGGCACGGCCTGTGAACACGCTGACTTGCTTGAGTTCATCGTGCACCAAGTTGTCTGCCTCAATGTTCATGGGCTTGTCGCGGTCGGCTTTTTCAGCCCACACCGCGGCTGGGGCAAACGCCACACACGAAGCGACTAACAGAGAGAGGAAGGAGTTCAAGGCACGAATATTGCTGTATTTAACTGAGGCTGATTCTAACCACGCCCCAGACCGTCCTCGCAGGCCGCCAGCGCGGCCACTTGGGCTCAACGACCGCGACGCACTTCGCCCAACAAATAGTCCGTCACTTGAACCGCACGTTCCATGCTGCCCGTCAACGAGCCATCGGTGTAGAAACGTCCGGCGATGCCCAAAGCGGGCACGCCTTGCACCTTGAATGCCTCTTGCAACTGGGTCGCGCGGCGTGCCTTGGTGGCGACGCCGAAGCTGTTGAAGGTTTCGCTGAACTTTTGCTCGCTCATGCCGTTTTTGCCAGCCCAAGCCGCTAAGGCAGCACCCGTGTTGAGCGTCTGATGCTCGGTATGGATGGCGTGGAACAGCTTGCCGTGCATGGCATCGACCATACCCAAGGACTCAAACACGTAGTAGGCGCGCTGCTGGGCTTCAAAGTCGTCACGGAAACGCACGGGCACGCGCTTGACCACCACGTCTTTGGGCAAGGCCTTGATCCAAGCAGCAAAGCGCGGTTCAAACGCGTTGCAATGCGGGCAGCTGTACCAAAAGAACTCGATCACTTCGATCTTGCCGGCATCCACTTCGGTGGGCACGCGCTTGTCGAGCGAGATGTACTCAATGCCTTCTTCCGGCTTTTTACCGGCAGCAGGGCCTTGGGCTTGCGCCAACAAGGGCAAACCGGCCATGGAGATGGCGGTCAAAGAAAAATCACGACGTTTCATAAGTCACCCTCAAAGGAAAATTTAACGTTGCACCCGCACCATGGCAGAGTCGAGGTGCGCGGCTTCGAGCTTGGCGCGCACGCGTTCAGCTTCGGCTTTGTCCAAAGGTCCCACGCGAACGCGGTACACGGTGCGACCGCCTTGGTCACGCTCGCTGACTTTGGCATCCAACGCCAACAAACTCATTTTGGCCCGCTGCGCATCCGCCTCTTCAGGCGTGCGGTAAGCACCGGCCTGCACAAAATAAATGAACGGGTCAGCCGCCACCGGCATCGGGGCAGGGGCCGACTTGGCATCGGCCGGTTTCGCCTCAGCCGGTTTGGGCTCAGCCACTTTCAGATCGGCTTTGGCTTTGGCCAAATCGCCCAAAGGATCGGCACTTTTGGGATCGACTTTGACGGCAGCGTCGGGCTTGGATTGCGCAGGTTTCGCGACCGGCTTCACGTCCGCTTTGACCTCTGGTTTGGGAGTTTCTGGCGCGGCGTCAGCCTTGTCCGCAGCTTTCGCAGGGTTCTTGCCGTAGAGCGGGGCGTTGGGGTCCCAGTCTTTGTTTTTCTTTTCTTCGGCAGCGTCTTGCTCTGCCGAGCGGGTCATGCCTTTGTTCATGAAAGGCATGGGCACCTTGGTCACGTAAACGGCCACGCCCAAGGCCACCGTCATGCCCACGACCAAGCCCATGATGAAACCGACCAAGGTTCCGCCGCGTTGTTGATTCAACATTGAAATAGGTCTCCGAAGACAGGGTTACATGCTGGCAGGCGCGGACACGCCCAACACGGCCAAGCCATTGTGCAGCACCTGCGCGGTAGCAGCCACCAGCGCCAAGCGCGCTTTTTTGACCACTTCGTCGTCCACCAAGATGCGCTCGGCATCGTAGTAGCTGTGGTAGCTGGCCGCGAGGTCGCGCAAGTAGAAGGTCACGTCATGCGGCGCAAAGTCGGCCGAGGCGGCGCTCAGCATGGCGGGGTACTTGGCCAGTTGCAACATCAGCGCTTGGGCTTGCGGGCTTTCCAGCGCAGACAAGTCCACCCCTTGCAAAGAGGCGACATCGCCGCCGTCTTTGTCGGCCCAGGCGCGCAGCACCGAGCAAATGCGGGCGTGGGCGTATTGCACGTAGTACACGGGGTTGTCGTTGTTCTTTTGCACAGCCAAGTCCACGTCGAAGGTGTACTCGGTGTCGGGCTTGCGGCTGAGCAAAAAGAAGCGCACGGCGTCTTTGCTGGTCCACTCGATCAAGTCGCGCAGGGTCACGTAGCTGCCAGCGCGCTTGGAAATTTTCACCTCTTCGCCACCGCGCATCACGCGCACCATGGTGTGCAACACGTAGTCGGGGTAGCCCTCGGGAATGCCCACATTGGCGGCTTGCAAGCCAGCGCGCACGCGGGCAATCGTGCCGTGATGGTCAGTGCCTTGGATGTTCACCACCTTGGTAAAGCCGCGCTCCCACTTGGTGATGTGGTACGCCACGTCCGGCACAAAGTAGGTGTACGTGCCGTCTGTCTTTTTCATCACACGGTCTTTGTCGTCGCCGTAGTCGGTGGACTTGAGCCACAAGGCGCCGTCTTGCTCGTAGGTCTTGCCTGCCGCTTGCAAGCGACTCACCGCATCGGCCACCTTGCCGCTGGTGTACAGACTGCTCTCGAGGTAGTAGTTGTCGAACTTGACGTCAAAGGCTTTCAAGTCGAGGTCTTGCTCGTGGCGCAAATAGGCCACCGCGAACTCGCGCATGCCGTCCACATCGTTCACATCGCCGCTGGCGGTGAATTCGCGGTCGTCTGACTTGACGGTTTTGCCCGCCAAGAAATCGGTGGCGATGTCTTGGATGTAGTCGCCGTTGTAAAACGCTTTGCTTTCTGGATTCTCGGGGTCCACAGGCCAGCTGGCGTCGCCGGGCTTGACGCCTTGGGCGCGGAAGTGCGTGCTCTTGGCCAAGGTGTTGATTTGCACACCCGCGTCGTTGTAATAAAACTCGCGATAGACGTTGAAGCCTTGCGTCGCAAACAAATTACAAATCGCGTCGCCCAGCGCGGCTTGGCGACCGTGGCCTACGTGCAGCGGGCCGGTAGGGTTGGCAGACACAAACTCGACCAACACGCGCTGGCCGTTGTCGGCTTGGAAGCCAAAACAATCTTTAGCCGCCAACACCTCGCGCACGATTTGTTGTTTGGCCGCTGGCTTCAAACGGATGTTGATGAAGCCGGGACCGGCGATCTCGATGTCTTGTACCCACTGTTGGTACACGGGCGCAGCCAGCAACGCGTCGCGCAGCTGTTCGCCGAGCTGACGGGGATTGAGCTTGAGGGGTTTGGCCAACTGCATGGCAGCGGTGACAGCAAAGTCGCCATGCGCGGCGACCTTGGGCGATTCAAAAGCGGCCTTGTTGCCAGAACCGGGCAACAAACCGTCGAGGGCTTGGCTCAGGGCGGCCAGCAATTCTTGTTTAACTTGGAGCATGGCGAGATTTTACGGGGCGGCCCTCACTTTGAAGGAGCACACCATATTTTTTGGCATGATCTACCCCTATATGCGCGACGCCCACACCCTCACACCCATTGACCGTTTCCAATACACCCCCACCCTGTCGTGCGTCATGCCCGCCTACAACGAGGGCAAAAACCTGGGCACCTTGGTGCCACAGGTGCTGCAAGCCTTGCAGGCGCTGGGTTCGCAAGTGGAAATCGTGCTCATCAACGACGGCAGCCGTGACGACACGGCACAGGTCATGCAAGCCTTGTGCGAAGCGCACCGTGAGGTGGTCGGCATCAACCTGTCGCGCAACTTTGGCAAAGAAGCCGCACTGACCGCCGGCATTGACGCCGCGCGCGGCGAAGTGGTGGTGCTGATGGACTCCGACGGTCAACACCCTGTGGCGTTGGTAGCCGACATGCTCAAGCGCTGGCGCGAGGGCTCGGACGTGGTGTATGCCATTCGCCGCACGCGTGACGACCAATCAGCCTTGCACGCAGGGCTGACGGGCATGTTTTACAAGCTCATCAACATGGGCAACCGCGTGAAGATTCCTGCACACGCCGGCGACTTCCGCTTGATGGACCGCCGCGTGGTGGACGCCCTCAAATCACTGCCCGAACGCAACAGGTTCATGAAAGGCTTGTACGCCTGGGTTGGCTTTGCCAGCACCGCCATTGATTACGAGCCGCTGCCCCGTGCCGCGGGTGAGAGCAGCTTTGGCTTGCGCGGCTCGTTTGCCTTGGCCTTGACAGGCGTGTTGGCGTTTTCAATTGCGCCCCTGCGCGCCTTGACGGTTTCAGGCTTGCTGCTGGCCGTGGTCGCGATGGGTTACGGCGCTTGGGTGGTGGCCGAATATTTCATGTGGGGCATCAGTGTCCCTGGCTATGCCACGCTGGTGGTAGGCATGATGTTTTTCAGTGGCATTCAATTACTGTCCATTGGCGTACTGGCCGAGTACGTGGGGCGCATTTACGAAGAGGTGAAACAGCGACCCATGTATTTGGTGAGCCACCACTGGGGCTCAGGCTTGGCCTTGGCGCCCGTCAAAGCGCCAGCGCTTTCGATGGCCCAATTCGACAACGAACACCCGATCTAAGCCAATGAACAGTGGCTTTTGGTTTTTGGTGGTCGGCAGCGCCGCAGCGGCCACCCACATGGGCGTGTTTGAGCTGACAAAGGCACATCTACTGCCAGAGTTGGCCAATGCCGCTGGGTTTTGCGTGGCGTTTGTGGTGAGTTTTGCAGGCCACCGTCGCTTGAGTTTTCAAGATGCAAGCACCAGCTTTTGGCAAAGCCTGCGTCGCTTTGCAGCGACCGCGCTGGCGGGCTTTTTCGCCAACGAACTCATGTTTGTGGTGCTGCTGCGCGGCTTGAATTTGCCAGACTGGCTGGCCTTATTTTTTGCCTTGGTCTTTGCATCCGCGCAGACCTTTTTGCTCAGCCGCTTCTGGGCCTTTCGCCGCCGCAGTTGACGCCGACGCATCTAGAGCCGCCGCACTGGATTGGTACAGGCTCCAAGCGCGGCCTGCAAACACCAACTCAAACCCCACGTGTTGCGTCATGTTGAGCGTGGGGGACGTGTTGGGGGCGACCACCCAAGCGTGTGGGGTTTGCTTCAAGCTGTCTAAACGCGACAAGGGCACCAAGCTGTGCGCAGCTTGCGCGTCAAAGTCGGCGCCTTCAAACAGCTCACGTCGCCAGTTATCGCCCGCGGTTTGACGCAAAGTGTCCCAGTCTTGGATGACTTCCAGCGGGCGCGTCACTTGCGCGTAAAACGGCAAGTCGTAGGGATATTCGTCAATCGCGGCCACCACGTCTGAGGTGCGGGCTTGGCAGGCGAGAACCTCGGCCACATCCAAGCTGCTGTGTTTTTGGGTGTAGCGATCAGCCGCTACTTGCGCACCCACCGCCAGTGCCACATTGAGCCCCACCAGAATGGCAAACACCCTTTCTCCCCAAGCACGCGGGGCCACATGGCGCTGCCACCACAACGCTGCGAGCAGCGCCAGCGGGGGCATGACGGGTAAAGCGTAGCCGATGAGTTTGGAGTTGGGAATGGAGAAAAATCCCAAAATGGCGATGAGCCAAATCCAGCAGAGCGCGGTCCAACGCGGGTCAATGGGCACAAGCGCGCTCACGCGCTCGCGCACACTGCGCCCAGCACTGGCCACCACCAAGAACACCCACGGGAACATCAACACCACCACAGCAAGCCCGTAAAACCACCAAGGTCTGGCGTTGTTAAACGTAGTGGCTGTGTAGCGACCAAACTGGTGCTTACCGAACATATAAGCCAGCATGTCAGGATGCTCACGCGCCGCCAGCACAAACCAAGGCAAAGCCACCGCTGCAAACAGCAGCACGCCGCTGACCCAAGGCAAGGCCCACACTTTGCGCCATTCCCACGTCCAAGTCACCCAAAGGCACAGCACCAAACCGGGTAAAAGCAAACCGATCAAGCCCTTGCTCAAGACCCCCAATCCGCAGGCGATGAAACCCGCACGCGCCCAGCCCGCATGCACGCCATCCGCCTGCATCAAGGCTCGGGCAAAACACCAAATGCCCACGCCCATCCACGTGGCGACCATCGTGTCGTGGTTCACGTATTGACCGCCCATCAAAAACGCCAAGCTGCTGCCCAACATCCAAGCCGCGCGGTTGGCCACGGCCACGCCCGCGATGTGGCGCGCACAGACCCAAAGCAAACCCCACATCAAGCAAGCATGCAACGCGACCACCAGCCGCGCCGCCCAAGGGGTGGCACCCAGCACCGTCATGGCACTGGCTTCGAGCCAGTAAAACAAAGGGGGTTTGTGAAAGAACGGAATGCCGTCCAAGCGTGGGGTGAGCCAGTCCCCACTCATCACCATCCATCGGCCCACCTCCGCATAGCGCCCTTCATCGGGCAAGGCCAAAGGGCGCAAGGCGGCCAAGACCAGCAACAACACGGGCAGCAGGCACAGGGCCCAAATGCGACCGCGTGCGGAGAATAAAGAAGATGGGGTCATGTGAAAACGCAAGTGAGGCGCAGCAGAGGTGCGCGGTTAAGCCGAGGCCATGGGCAAGCCACTGCCTCGGACCAATCGAACGCCAGCATCGCGCAAGTCTTGGACAAAGTCGTGGCTCGCCAAATACGCGAACTCACGGGCGCGGGCGGGGCCGATGTCGTCATCCGTTTGCGCCGAAGCGGCGGGGTGGCACATGATGAGCGCAGGCCCTGCTGGCGAATGCGGCAAATCGGCCAGCCAACCTTGCATGCGCTTGGCGTAGTCGGCCACATTGCCGTCAAAGGCATAGGCACCCGACAACGGCCCCACAGTCGGCCAAGCCTGGTCGTTGGCCCAAGCTTGCAACGTCTTGGAACCCATCACGGAAATTACACGCGCTTTGAACCCAGCTTGCGCCACGCTGGAAACACGCAGCCATGGACGCGACGCAGCGTTGCCGTAGCGGCGCAACAGCACCTCGAACAGCGCATCGCGCAAGCCCGCAAATTGGTGCACATGCTGGTGGCCATCGATGTGGTCTGGCGCAGCGTGCCAGTGTTGCTCAAAGGCATCGAGTTGGCGCTCCATCTCATCGCGCAGAGCTGCGACATCGAAGCGGCGCAGCGCAGCACGGCGCATCACCGTGCTCAAAGCACCACCAAAACCAGCACTTTGGGCAAAGCTGCTGGTCCAGTCCAAATGCAAGCCCACATCCAAGCGACCGCGTAAGTCGCGCAGGGCCGGCGCGTCTTCCGCCCAACGGGGGGAGCGCGTCATCACGCTGGTGGCACTCAACCGGCCCAGCACCACCAAGGCGACGATGCCTTGCGAGGTGGGTGCGTTGACCGCGTAGTCGTCGGCGCACAGCACCACGTCTCGAATGGACGCGATGCTCATGTGGCGGCGCTCCAATACGCGGCCTGACCGTAGTGGTCTTTGAGAAAGTCAATCCACAAACGCAAACGCAGAGGCAGGTGCTTGCGCTGCGAAAAAATGGTGTAAATGCCGTTGGGCGGTGCGGCAAACTCGTCCAACACCGTCACCAACTGGCCGCTGCTGACCTCGGCCTCCACCTCCCAAGTGCTGCGCCATGCGATGCCATAACCCGCCATGCACCAGTCATGCAGCACTTGGCCATCGGAACAATCCATCGGACCGCTCGGGCGCAGATGAATCACCTCATGGCCTGCGTTCTCGCCGTCTTTGGCCGCGGTGGGCGCACGAAAGGCCCAGCCACGGGTTTGCGACGCATCGCTGGACAGCGTGAGGCAGCGAAAGCGCATCAAGTCATGCGGCGTTTGTGGCGTGCCGTAGCGTTTCAAAAACTCAGGGGTGGCCACGCACAGACGACGGTTGTCGGCCATTCGCACGCTGACCAACGAGGAGTCGGGCAAATCACCCACGCGCACGGCGCAGTCAAAGCCTTCGGCAGCCAAGTCGACCACACGGTCGCTGAGGTTGAGCGACACCGTCACGTCAGGGTGCATGTTGTGAAATTTGGGCACCAGTGGCGCCACATGACGCCGACCAAACCCAGCCGGCGCGGTGATGCGCAAATGGCCGCTGGCTTTCAAGCCGCCTGCGCTGACGCTGGCTTCGGCGTTGGCCACCTCGGCCAACAAGCGTTGGCAATCTTCTAGAAAGGCGGTGCCTTCATGGGTGAGCGTGATGCGCCGCGTGGTGCGCACCAAGAGCTTGACGCCCAAGTGAGCTTCTAAGCTGTCTAAGCGACGCCCCATGATGGCGGGTGCCACGCCTTCGGCCACTGCGGCCGCAGTCAAGCTGCCCTTTTGGGCCACCGACACGAAGGACTCGAAGACTTTGAGTTTGTCCATGCCGTCGATTATCCACGGGGGCCCCTGTGAAGCTCCCGCCTAAAATTGCGCCCCATGAACGCCACCACCCCCAGTCATCGCACCACCACGTGGGTTCACCACGCCACCGCACGTTTGGCGCACCTGAGCCCCGCTTGGTTTGTGCTGGTCATGGGCTGGTGCGGCTTGGCCCAAGCGTGGCTGCGCGCCACCGATTTGATGGGCGACATGGCGCTGGGCATGAGCTTGGTGGCTGGCGCTTTTGCGGTGCTGATTTTTAGTGCGCTTTGCTTGGTGAGCATCATCCGACTGAACGTCCACAACCCTGCCGTGCAAGCTGACTTGAAACACCCTGTGCGTCATGCCTTCATGGCCACTCTGCCGATTTCGATGATGCTGCTGTCTACGTTAGGCGCCGCCCTGTTTTGGAACACGGCCCCTTGGCTGGACCACCTGTTACGCGCCACGTGGTTGATCGGCTCGCTGTTAGAGCTGGCAGCCACCGTGTGGGTGCTGGGACGCTGGCTTCGCCCCAAGGAAGAAGGCGGCTTGCAATGGGCCACGTTCACCCCCGTGTTGTTCATCCCTGTCGTCGGCAATGTACTGGCGCCCTTGGGTGGCGTGACGATGGGATTTGCGCCTTGGGCCACCGCCCAAATGGGCATCGGTCTGCTGCTGTGGCCAGTGCTGCAAACCTTGCTCATCGTGCGTTTGGTGCAAGCGGGCCCGATGCCTGCACGCATGAGCCCCTCGCTATTCATCACCGTGGTGCCGCCGTCCATCATTGGCCTCGACATGCTGCAATTGAACACCCCCATGCCCGTCGTTTGGGCGCTGTGGGGGGCGGGCGTTTTCTTTTTGATGTGGGCGCTGACACAACTCGACGCCATGCGCTCACAGCCTTTTGGCATGGGGCATTGGGGCATGAGTTTTCCCTTGGCTGCCTTCACCACCTTAACTTTGCGACTGAGCAGTGCGCCCGAAGGCGCTTGGTTGCAACTGCCTGCTACCGGCTTGCTGGCCATCACCTCGTTGGTGATTTTGGGCTTGACCTTAGGCACGTGGCGCGGCCTGCGCGCAGGCACGCTGCTGGTCGCCGAAGGCTGATTAGGCATCTAGAAGTCACGACATCTGAAAAATTTAGCCACGCAATGCGGGCGTGGCTTTGACCTAAGATTCGTGTTGAATTTCTGTTTTTGAGATCTGTATTTTTAAAACTACCTGAGAGCGTTGACCCATGACCCAAACCACCACACCACGCACGCAAATTCACAGCCTGCAAGTGGCCACCCAATTGCAAGAGTTCATCAACACCCAAGTGCTGCCAGACACCGGCGTGAGCCAAGCGCAGTTCTGGAGCGGCTTTGACGCCATCGTGCAAGACTTGGCACCCAAGAACATCGCCTTGTTGGCAGAGCGTGATCGCATTCAACTGGAAATGGATGCTTGGCACACCAAGAACCCCGGCCCGATCAAGAAGATGAAGGCTTACCGCGCCTTCCTCGAAAAAATTGGCTATCTCGTGCCCCAGCCCGACAAAGTCAAGGCCACCACGAAAAATGTGGACGCCGAGTTGGCTTTGCAAGCTGGCCCCCAGTTGGTGGTGCCCGTCTTGAATGCCCGCTACGCCTTGAACGCCGCCAACGCGCGTTGGGGCTCGTTGTATGACGCCCTGTATGGCACTGACGCTTTGCCCGAAACCAACGGCGCTGAAAAAGGCAAGGGCTACAACCCCGTGCGCGGCGCCAAAGTCATTGAATACGCACGCTACGTGCTGGACCGCACTGCGCCCCTGAAGAGTGGCTCGCACATCGACTCGACCGGCTACACCGTGGTCGGCGGCGAGTTGGTCGTGTCCCTGAAAAATGGCAAGACCACCAAGCTGGCCAAAGCTGCGCAATTCATCGGTTTCCAAGGCGATGCGGCCGCACCTTCGTCGGTGCTGTTGCAACACAACGGCCTGCATTTGGACATCCAAATCAACCGCAACACCCCCATCGGCGCGTCTGATGCAGCGGGTGTGAGCGACTTGATTGTGGAAGCCGCCTTGTCCACCATCTTGGACTTGGAAGACTCCGTGGCCGTGGTCGATGCCGAAGACAAAGTGTTGGCCTACGGCAACTGGCTGGGCATCGTCAAAGGCACCTTGACCGAGGCTGTCGAGAAAAATGGCAAAACCTTCACACGTGGCCTGAACGCTGACCGTGTTTACACCGGCAAAGACGGCCAGCCCGCCAAGCTGCATGGCCGCTCGTTGCTGTTCTTGCGCAACGTGGGTCACTTGATGACCAACCCCGCCATTTTGTACACCGGCAAAGACGGCGCCACACACGAGATCCCTGAAGGCATCATGGATGCGGTGATCACCACCACCATCGCCCTGCACGACTTGCAAGGCCACGGCAAAGACGGCATCCGCAACTCGCGCACCGGCTCGGTCTACATCGTCAAACCCAAAATGCACGGCCCTGCCGAAGTGGCGTTTGCTGCGGAGTTGTTTGGTCGTGTGGAGAAAGTTTTGGGCTTAGCTGACAGCACCGTCAAGCTGGGCATCATGGACGAAGAGCGCCGCACCAGCGTGAACTTGAAGGCCTGCATCGCCGCCGCGGCCAGCCGCGTGGCGTTCATCAACACCGGTTTCCTCGACCGCACTGGCGACGAAATGCACACCGCCATGTACGCCGGCCCCATGATGCGCAAGGGCGACATGAAGTCCAGCGCTTGGATTCAGGCCTACGAAAAGAACAACGTGCTGGTTGGCTTGTCATGCGGCCTGCGTGGCAAAGCGCAAATCGGCAAAGGCATGTGGGCCATGCCCGACTTGATGGCTGAAATGCTGAAGCAAAAAATTGGTCACCCCAAAGCCGGTGCCAACACGGCTTGGGTGCCCAGCCCCACCGCTGCCGTGTTGCACGCCATGCATTACCACCAAGTCAAAGTGGTGGACGTGCAAAAAGAGTTGGAAAAAGTCGACTACAGCAAGGTGCGCGACGGCATCTTGGACGACTTGCTGCAAGTGCCCGTGGTGGCCAAGCCCAAGTGGAAAGACGCCGACAAGCAACAAGAGTTGGACAACAACGTGCAAGGCATCTTGGGCTACGTGGTGCGTTGGATCGACCAAGGCGTGGGCTGCTCGAAAGTGCCAGACATCCACAACGTGGGCCTGATGGAAGACCGCGCCACGCTGCGTATTTCTAGCCAACACATCGCCAACTGGTTGCTGCACGGCGTGGTAACGCCTGCTGAAGTGAAAGCCACGTTCAAGCGCATGGCCTCAGTGGTGGACAAGCAAAACGCTGGCGACCCGTTGTACCAAAAGATGGCCGGCCGCTTCAGCAAGAGCGCCGCCTACCAAGCCGCCCTCGACTTGGTGTTCAAAGGCAAAGAGCAGCCTAGCGGCTACACCGAGCCTTTGTTGCATGCTTGGCGCTTGAAGGTCAAGGCTGGCACGGCGTAATCTGCCTTCAGCTTGACTTGACGCAAACGGCTCCTTCGGGAGCCGTTTTTCATGGGCGCGTGGCACTATGATTCAGCGTACTTTTCACTTCTTTCGAGAACCACCATGACCGCCACTTTTACCCAAAATTTGATCCGCATCGCCTTGCGTTCCTTGATGGGCTTGGTGCTCATCGTGGCGTTGCTGGCGGGCGGCTACCTGCTCTTCGCGTACCACTTCACTTACTCCAAAGGTGAAAGCGTGGGCTATGTGCAAAAGCTGTCCTACAAGGGCTGGGTCTGCAAGACGTGGGAAGGCGAGCAAATGCGCGCCTTGGCCAACATGCCCACCATTCCCGAGAAATTTGCGTTCACCGTGCGTGATGCCGCCATTGCCGATCAAATCAACGCGCACATTGGTCAAAAGGTGGTGCTGGAGTATGCCCAACACCGCGGCTTGCCGGAGTGTTTTGGCGAGACCCAGCACTTCATTGCGTCGGTTCGTTTGGCCCCGACCGAGTAAGCGGCAACACCAGCTGCTGCAAGTGACGCACGTCTTTGGTGACCTGCGTCCACCATTTGAAAAATGAGTCTTGGGGTTTCTCAATCGGTTTGAACAAGCGTGGTGCGGGTCGCTGAATTAAGTTGACGCGCGACATCTCAGGCAAGCGCAAATGCGCCACCGTGTGTACCTGTGCAGCGGTCGACAAGGCCAATGCCACTTCTTGCTGAGTGCCGTACCAGCGCTGCGTCGTGAGACTCGCCATGCGCTCCCCGACAAACTGCCAGCGTGCGAGGCTCCAAGGCTGGGCCCACGCCAAGTCAGACCACACCACGGCCACACACACCACGTCCTCAGGCAAATCCGTGGGCAGGTCTGCCAAATGCCACGGGTGTACCAGCCACACGGTTTTATTCAACACCGCGTGATGGGCGGGTGTGTTGAACCCCAAATGCTCGGGCGGTTGTAACGAGACAGGCGGCTCTTCGAGAGGCTCGCTGTCGCGGCGCTCATGCGACAGCGTGGCACGGCTGCGCGCCAGCAAATCAAGGACCTCGTAGCTCGCATCCAACACCGTGCCTGGGCTGTGCCAACGCGGCGGCGCAAATTTCTCTAGGCTTTCCGCATTGAACAAATAAGGCTTGCTGCTGCTGGTGCCTGCAATCCACTGCCAACTCAAATAGTTGCTGGCCAAGTCGCCATCGAGCAAATGGCTATACATCCAATCGGCGGCCACACGCCAATGCACTTTGCGCAAATGCACCAAATAACTGGCCAGCCACATGCGGGCGTGGTTGTGCAGATAGCCGGTGGTGTAGAGGGTGCGCACCGCTTGGTCAATCACCGGCACATGCGAGCAAGCGCTGCGCACATCGTCGGGCACGGCCAAGCTGTAGGCATCATCCGGCAGCACGCCTTCATGCAACGACTGGCCAATGGCATCGCCGAGGTGGCCCTGCACATGCTGGTAGTACTCACGCCAGCCCAGCTCAAACAACAACTTGTGCTGAACGCCCAAACGGTGCTGCTTGTACATGGCCAAGGCCACATCGGGGATGCTCAAAAATCCGTGCGTCAAATAAGGCGACAAACCCGTCACCGCGCCATCCAACGCGTTGCGCGTCTGGGCGTAGTCTTTGGGGTTGACTTGGGCTAACCGCTGCTGAGCGGCATGGGGCGTTGGAAGAAATGCGTGCATATCGTTTTTGTCAATTGTGCCCTGCCAGCGTAGCTACACTTGGTCGCATGCACGCACCTGGCTCTCTTGCCGATCTCCAAAGCCGCTACGGCACGCGTCACCGCTGGCTGATGTTGACCACGGTGATGATCGGCTCCATGGCGGCCATCATGTCGTCCACCATCATGAACGTGGGCATTCCTGGCATGAGCCTGCACTTCGGCATTGGCCAAGAACAGGCCCAGTGGGTGAGCTCCAGCTTCATGGTGGCCATGACTGTCTCGATGCTGACCACCCCTTGGCTGCTGGCGCGTTTTGGCTACCGCACCACCTATTACGGCTGCATGTGGCTGCTGATGATGGCAGGCATTGGTGGCGGACTGGCCACCGACTACAACTGGGTGCTGGTGGCACGGGTGAGCGAGGGCTTAGCCGCAGGGGTGGTGCAACCCATTCCCGCCATCATCATCTTGCGCGCGTTTGACAATGCCGAACAAGGCCGCGCCAACAGCTTCTTTGGCATGGGTGTGGTGCTGGCACCTGCCATTGGCCCCAGCATTGGCGGCATTTTGGTGGACTGGATGAGCTGGCGCTCCTTGTTTTTTATGGTGATTCCGTTTTGCTTGGCCTCACTCTGGATGGCCAAACGCTACGTGCCCGTTACCGCGCCTGGTGGCGTGAGCGCCAACCATGGCAAACCCACCCTTGATGTGGGTGGACTCACCCTCGCCACCGTGGGCACCCTTTGCCTGCTCAATGGCTTGGTGCTGCTGCACAGCGGCCAGTGGACCACCTCCGCGTGGCTGATGGCCGGTGCGGTGGTGTGCATCGTGAGCTTCATTGCTTGGCAGCGTGTGCAGGCCCAACGCGGTGGCTTGCCCTTGATGAATTTGAGCCTGTTCAAGCACCGCCCCTTCGCCATGGGAACGTTGGTCGCATTCATCTACGGCATCGCCATGTTTGGCTCGACGTATTTGATTCCAGTCTATTTGCAACTGGGGCTCGGGCTTTCGCCCAGTCATGTGGGCACCTTGATGCTGCCTTCTGGCTTGTTGCTGGCGTTGACCATTGCCGTGGTGGGGCGTTACGCCAGCACACACCCCACGCATTTGTTTGTGAGTTTTGGCTTGTCACTGCTGGCGCTGTCGTTCGCCTTGATGGTGTTGGTCAACTTGCAAACGGCATTGTGGGTCTTGGTGGCCTTGGCCATTTTGGGACGCATCGGTTTGGGCTTCATCTTGCCGTCGCTCAACATGGGTGCCATGCGCTCGCTGCATGCCAACCTCATCCCGCAGGGCGCGAGTGCCATTAACTTCTTGCGCATGTTGGGCGGCGCAGCCGGGGTCAGCTTGTGCGGTATCTTGTTGGAATGGCGTTTGGCCGTGCATGGCGACACCTTGAACAACAGCGCAAGTTCGGCGGCGAGACTGGCGGCCTTTGACGATGTTTTTTTGATGCTGGCCGCCGTCTGTGCGTTCGCGCTGATCGCTGCTTGGCAAATTCGCGAACCGCATTTGCCACGGCAAGACACCGCCGCACCCTGATTCGTATCAGCAACCCCACCGAGCCTTTTCACCTTTTTTTCACGAAGTCCCTTCACCATGTGCCAACTGTTAGGCCTCAACTGCAACAACCCCACAGACGCCACCTTCAGCTTCAGTGGTTTTGCACAGCGCGCGGGCATCACCGATCACCACGGTGACGGCTGGGGCATTGCATTTTTTGAAGGCTCAGAACAAGACCGGGGCCTGCGCCATTTCATTGACCATTTGCCCGCCAGCAAGTCGCCCGTGGCGGAACTGATACGGCAATACCCCATCAAAAGCCGCAACGTGATTGCGCACATCCGCAAAGCCACACAAGGCGTGGTGGCGCTGGAGAACTGCCACCCTTTTGTGCGCGAACTCTGGGGCCGCTATTGGGTGTTTGCTCATAACGGCAACCTAGAAAATTACAAACCCAACTTGCACGGCAACTTCAAACCTGTGGGCCACACCGACAGCGAAGAAGCGTTTTGCTGGTTGATGCAAGAACTGGCCAAATCACACGCCAGCGTGCCCTCGACCGAAGAGCTCACCTTGACCTTGCGCGAGTTGGTGCCTCAGGTCGCGAAGCACGGCACGTTCAACTTTTTGCTTTCCAACGGGCAGGCGCTGTGGGCCCATGCGTCAACCCACCTCTGGTACATCGAGCGTCAATACCCGTTTGCCACGGCCACCTTGAGCGATCAGGACATGCGCATCAACTTTGCTGAACATGCAAAACCCGATGACCGCGTGGCTGTAGTGGTCACCGCGCCGTTGACCACCGATGAGGTGTGGACGGCATTTAAGCCGGGAGAGCTGAAAGTATTTATCGAAGGCCGCGAAGCTTAAAACATCAAGCCGCGGCAGCTTCTAAGGCATCGATGAACATCGCGGCCACATCAAAGCCGGCTTGGTCAAAGATCTCTTGGAAACACGTGGGGCTGGTGACGTTCACCTCGGTCAAGCAATCGCCAATCACATCCAAGCCCACCAGCAGCAAACCGCGTGCCGCCAACATGGGGCCCAAGGCTTCTGCAATTTCACGATCTCGTGCAGAGATGGCTTGCGCCACGCCCTTGCCGCCTGCCGCTAAGTTGCCGCGCACTTCACCGCCTTGCGGAATACGCGCCAAGCAAAAAGGCACCACTTGACCGCCAATGACCAAGACGCGCTTGTCGCCCTGATCTATGGCGGGGATGAACTTTTGCACCATCACCGTTTGTGCACCGTCACGGTTGAGGGTCTCGACGATGGCACCGAGGTTCAAGCCATCATCTTTCACACGAAAGATGCCCATGCCGCCCATGCCATCGAGCGGCTTCAAGATGATGTCGCGATGCTGCGCATGGAAAGCGCGAATGGCATCGGCGCTGCGTGTCACCAGCGTCGGGCTGATGAAACGCTCAAATTCCAGAATTGCTAATTTCTCAGGATGGTCACGCAAAGCACGCGGCTTGTTGAACACCTTGGCGCCTTCGCGCTCGGCTTGTTCGAGCAGGTGGGTGGCGTAAAAGTATTCGCTGTCAAAAGGCGGGTCTTTGCGCATCACGATGGCGTCTGCAACGTGCAGCGCAAAATCGACATCCACACCCTGCACCTCAAACCAATCGGTCGCATCGCCTGTCAAACGCACACGTTGGACGCGTGCCGTGACTTTTTGGCCGCTTTGCCACACGATGTCTTGTGGCTCGCATGCCAGCACCTGATGGCCACGCTTTTGCGCTTCGCGCATCATGGCGAAGGTCGTGTCCTTGTAAATTTTGAAGGACGAGAGCGGATCGGCGACGAACAGAATGTGCATGGTTTAGATCTCGATCTTGCTGCCCAACTCAACCACCGAGTTGCTCGGCAAGTTCAAGAAGTCCGCAGCCGAGCTGGCATTGAGGTGCATTTGGGCAAAGATCTTTTCACGCCATGGCGCCATGCCCGTGCCAAGGGTTGGCACGATGCTGTCACGCGACAAGAAGTAGCTGGTGGTCATGGGGTTGACCTCGCAGCCCATGCCACGCAAATGCGTCAAGGCGCCCGGCACATCGGGGTTGTCTTTGAAGCCGTAGTGGATGACCACTTGCCAGCACTCGTTGGCCAACGGTGTGATGACCAAGCGTTCGCTCTCTGCGATCCAAGGCACTTCGTGGTTTTGCACATTCACAAACAGGTTTTGCTTGTGCAGCACTTTGTTGTGTTTGAGGTTGTGCAACAGCGCGTTGGGCACCGAGCCTTTGCCGGTGGTCAAGAACACCGCCGTACCTTCAACACGTGTAGGTGGCGACAAGAAGACGGCTTCTAAGAAGCTGTCCAAATCAAGCGCCTCTTCTTGGCGAATGTCGTTGAGCAGCTCACGACCATCGCGCCAAATCAACATGAGCATCATGATGAAGGCCGCAATCAACAGTGGGAACCAACCGCCGTCAAACAACTTGAGCAAGTTGGAGGCCCAGAAGGTCAGGTCAATCACAAAGAAAAAGCCGGTCGCGCCCAAGCACATCCAGAGCGGGTATTTCCAGCTGTAGCGGACCACGAAGAAAGTCAACACGGTGGTGATGAGCATGTCGGTACACACCGCAATGCCGTACGCCGCGGCTAAATTACTGGACGACTTGAACATCACCACGGCCAGCACGATGACAGCAAACAAGCCCCAGTTGACGAAAGGAATGTAGATTTGACCGGTGTCTTTGACGCTGGTGTGCAGCACTTGCAAGCGGGGCAAAAAGCCCATTTGCACCACTTGCTTGGTGACGCTGAACGCACCTGAAATCAAAGCTTGCGAGGCGATCACCGTGGCGGCAGTAGCCAAAATCACCAAGGGCAACAACAACCATTCGGGGGCCATGTTGAAGAAGGGATTGGACACGGCATCAGGGTCGCTCAACAACAAGGCGCCTTGACCGAAGTAGTTCAAGGTCAACGAGGGCATGACCACCGTGAACCACGCCATGCGGATCGGCTTTTTGCCAAAGTGCCCCATGTCTGCGTACAAGGCTTCGCCGCCCGTCACACACAACACCACAGCACCCAAAATCAAAAAGGTCACCTCGGGCTCGGCGAAGATAAAACGCAAAGCATGGTGCGGGCTGATGGCCCACAAAATTTCTGGATGAAACGCGATGTGATACAGGCCCAAAGCCGCAATGGCCACAAACCAAATCACGGTGATGGGGCCAAAAAACTTACCAATGCCACTGGTGCCGCGCTTTTGCACGGCAAACAAGCCGAACAAAATCACGATGGTCAGCGGAATCACGTACTTCTTGAAAGCCGGTGAGACCACCTCCAAACCTTCAACCGCCGAGAGCACAGAAATGGCCGGCGTGATCACCCCGTCGCCATAAAACAAACAGGTGCCAAAAATGCCAACGATCAGCATGCGTTGTCGCAGCTTGGGTTTGTCTTTGACCGCCATGGAAGCCAGCGCCAACATGGCCACCAAGCCGCCCTCACCGTTGTTGTCCGCACGCAGCACCAAGACCACATACTTGATGGACACGATGATGGTCAAGGTCCAAAAGAAAATGGACAAGATGCCAAAAATGTTGTCGGGCGTGAACTGCACATGGCCCGAACCAAACACTTCTTTCATCGCATACAGCACGCTGGTGCCGATGTCGCCGTAAACGACGCCAATCGCGCCTAAGGTGAGCGCCGCGAGCGACGATTTACCGTGTTGTTCCATCATTCACCTCAGTCGTAATTTTCTGCTTCAGGGTCGGTAGCTTCGAGCTCGTAACTCGCGGCCAGCATGGCCAAACGACCAATGACACCGTACATGTAAAAGCGGTTTGGCGTACTCGCACCTGGCTTCATGCCAGGCTGCGGCGTATGCGCGCTTTGTTCAAACGCCAAGGGCACAAAGCTCGCACCGGGGGCGTTGAGGTTTTCATCCACACCACGCTCGGCGTGCACGCGGTAAAAACCACCCACCACGTAGCGGTCCATCATGTAAACCACAGGCTCGGCCACCGCGTCGTTCACGCGCTCATTGGTCAACACGCCTTCTTGAATGATGACTTGGTTCACCGACTGGCCATCTTTGACCACGCTCATTTTGTTGCGCGTCTTGCGGTTGAGCACATCCAAATCTTTGACATCACGCACGGTCATGATGCCCATGCCGTAAGTGCCGTTGTCGGCCTTGACGACCACAAAAGGTTTTTCGTTGATGCCGTACTCTTTGTATTTGCGCTTGATCTTGGTGAGCAAAGCATCCACATTGGTCTGCAAACACTCCATACCCGTGCCCTCGGCGAAGTTCACTTCACCGCATTGGTTGAACATGGGGTTGATCAGCCAAGGATCGATGCCCAAGAGCTTGCCAAAGCGCTTGGCCACTTCTTCGTAACACGCAAAGTGGGTGCTCTTACGACGCACGCTCCAGCCTGCATGCAGCGGTGGCAAGAGATGCTGCTCGTGCAAGTCTTCCAAAATGCCGGGAATGCCGGCGCTCAAATCGTTGTTGAGCAAGATCGTGCACGGGTCGAAGTCTTTCAGGCCCACACGACGCGCGCTGCGAATCACCGGTTCTAAGGTGACGCTGTCGCCATTGGGCAAATCGATGGTGGTGTTTTCTTTGATCTCGGGGTTGATCGAGCCAATGCGCACGTTCAAACCAGCCATGTGGAAGATGCGCTGCAGCTGCGCCACGTTCGACAAATAGAAGGTGTTGCGCGTGTGGTTCTCGGGAATCAACAGCAGGTTGCGCGCTTCTGGACAGATCTTTTCGATCGCAGCCATGGCGGCTTGCACCGCCAAGGGCAGCATTTCGGGGGTGAGGTTGTTCCAGCCGCCGGGGTAGAGGTTGGTGTCGACGGGGGCCAGCTTGAAACCGGCATTGCGCACGTCGACCGAACTGTAGAACGGGGGCGTGTGCTCCATCCATTCGAGGCGAAACCAGCGCTCAATGGCGGGCATGGAATCGAGAATGCGCTGCTCAAGCTCGTTGATGGGGCCGGTGAGGGCCGTGATGAGATGGGGAACCATGGTGTCCTTCTTGATGGAGCGTCATTCTAGGCCGTCAGGTCATTCCTCTTTTTAGAGGCCCAACCTCATAGCAGCGCCGGTTTAGACGCGGATTTCGCCTTGACCCAAAACCACGTATTTCAATGAAGTCAGGCCTTCAATGCCCACAGGGCCACGGGCGTGAAATTTGTCGGTGGAAATGCCTATTTCAGCCCCTAAACCGTATTCAAAACCATCTGCAAATCGGGTGCTGGCGTTGACCATCACGCTGGACGAGTCCACCTCGCGCAAGAAACGCTGGGCGTGCATATGGTCACGCGTGAGGATGGATTCGGTGTGGTGACTGGAGTAGTGGTTGATGTGGGCAATGGCCTCGTCCAAGCCTGTCACCACTTTGACGCTGATGATGGGGCCGAGGTATTCCTCAAACCAATCTTGCTCGGTGGCGTCTTTGAGGTGAGCACCTGGGATGCTGGCGAGGATGGCTTTGGCTTCTGGGCAACAACGCATTTCCACACCTTTGGCAGCGTAAATCGCCCCAATCTTGGGCAAGAACTCTGCAGCCACACCGCGCGCTACCAACAAGCTTTCGCTGGCATTGCACGGGCTGTACTTTTGAGTTTTGGCGTTGTCGGCCACAGTGACGGCCATGGCGATGTCGCACGGGTCGTCCACATAGGTGTGGCAGTTGCCGTCCAAGTGTTTGATGACCGGCACTTTGGCCTCACGGCTGATGCGCTCAATCAAGCCTTTGCCGCCGCGGGGGATGATGACGTCCACATACTGAGGCATGGCAATGAGGTGGCCCACGGCCTCGCGGTCGGTGGTTTGCACCAGTTGCACCGCGTCGGTGGGCAAGCCACTGTCGATCAAGGCTTGTTGAACCAACTTAGCCAAGGCTTTGTTGGACTCAATCGCTTCCGAGCCGCCGCGCAAGATACACGCGTTGCCACTCTTGATAGAGAGCGACGCAGCTTCAATCGTCACGTTAGGACGACTCTCGAAAATCATGCCGAACACGCCCAAAGGCACGCGCATTTGACCCACGCGAATGCCACTGGGCTGCTCTTTCAAACCTGTGATTTCGCCAATCACCTCGGGCATGGCGGCGAGTTGCTCGCAGCCTTGTGCGCAGGTTTCCAATACTTTGGGGGTGAGCTTCAAGCGGTCGACCATGGGCGCATCTAAGCCTGCTGCCATGGCACGGGCTATGTCTTTGGCATTGTCAATTTGCAGCGCATCAATGTTGGCACGCAGCAAAGCGGCCAAAGCACGCAAGGCTTTGTTTTTGACAGCCGCAGAAGCTTTGGCCATCTGCGCCGAGGCTGTCTTGGCTTGCGCGCCCAAGACATTCATGTGGTCAGCGACGTTGAGTTCGGTCATGGTGTGGTTTTCTTTCAAGCTTGGCGCGGCATACACGCACGACACAGGCGCAAGGCCAAACGGTGCAAGGCCTGCCAGTTATCGGTCGGCCAATCGGCCACTTTGAGGCCTTTGACAATGCCATCGACTTGGTGAGCCGATTGCAATAATTTCTCCAGCATGCCCACGCTCAAGCGCGGCAGCACACGTTCAAACAAACGCTCACGCGGGCCCCAAATGCGTTGCTCGCGCAGCGCCATGGGCAAGGCTTTGCCTGCAGCCACCGCGTCTTTGACACGCTTCAAAGCACGAATTTCTTCAGCCAGCGTGTAGTGCACCAGCACCTCGGCTTCGCCCTCGGCCTTGAGGCCATCGAGCATGCGCTGCACACGCAAGGGCTGGCCACTGAGCACGGCCTCGGAGAGCTTGAACACGTCATAGCGGGCCACATTCAGCACCGCGCGCTCCACCTGCTCAAAGCTCAACTCCCCAGTGGGGTAAAGCAAGCCGAGTTTTTGAATTTCTTGATGTGCCGCCAACAAATTGCCTTCCACCCGATCGGCAAAAAACTGCAAGGTGTGTTGGCCCGCTTCGCCTTCGCTCACGCGCTGCTGTTGCGCGCCCAAGCGATGCGCAATCCAAGTGGGTAAGGTGTGGCGCTCAATCGGGTCAATTTGCACGCTGATGCCGTTGTTCTCCAAGGCGGTAAACCACGCGGAGCTTTTGGTGGCTTTGTCCAAGCGCGGCAGCAAAACCACCGTCAGGGTGCTGTCATTGCCCACCGCCAATTCCGCGATGTTTTGTAACGCCACGCTGCCATCTTTACCGGGCTTGCCCGAGGGGATGCGGATTTCAATCAACTGCTTGTCGGCAAACAAACTCATGGAGCCACCGGCCGCCAACACCTCGCCCCAGTCGAAGTGCGCACCCGCCACCGTGAACACGCTGCGCTCGGTGAAGCCTTGTGCACGCGCGGTGACACGAAGCGCATCCAAGGCTTCTTGCTGCAACAAAGGCTCATCGCCATGGAAGGTGTAGAGGCTGCGCAGGCCTTTAGACGCCTGCGTCTGCAGGTGCTGGCTGAATTGCGAGGCGGCGACTTGCATGGTCAGAGCTGACGAATGGCTGCCAGACGCCGCTGAATTTGCTGCACCAAGTCGTTTTCCATGTCGCGGTACAACAAGCCTTCTTCCGACTCTTTGGACAAGGCACCGGTTTCGTTGAAGTTGATGTCGCGGGTGAGCACCAATTCGGTGTCGGGAATCAACTCTTTGCCCCTCTGCGTACGCACGCGAAAGCGGTAGCGCAGGCGCAATTGGAATTCACGAATCGCACCTGTGGAGGTGCGGCCCACCACCACTTTTTCACGCAACTCCATCAGCTGATCAAAGATGACTTGGGCGCGTTCGATTTGCTTTGAATCGGTGATGACTTCCACTTGGCCCGTGGCAGCCAAACTGCGATGCAGCTTGATGCCTAAAGGCGACACCACAGGCACACTGCTGAAGAGGGTGCTGAACGCGTAGTTCGGCGCCTTGCGCAACTCAAAGCCGCAGCCTGCCAGCCCAACAGCGAGGCCAGAGAAAATCAACAGGGCACGGCGTGTGGTGGACATGGCAGCTCTTAAACGACGATGTTGACCAAACGGCCAGGCACCACGATGACCTTCTTCGGTGCAGCGCCGTCCGCTTGCTTGATGAAGGCTTCGGTGGCCAATGCGGCTTGCTCGATTTGCTCTTTGCTGGCCGTGGCGCTGACCGTGACGGAGCCACGCAGCTTGCCATTGATTTGCAGCATCAGCTCCAACTCGTCGCGCACCAACGCAGACTCATCCACCTCAGGCCAAGCGGTGTCCAGCAGGTCACCGGCCTTAACTGCGTAGCCCAACTCGGCCCACAAGTTCGCACTGATGTGCGGGCAAGCGGGGTAGAGCATGCGCAGCAAAATAGAGACGCCTTCACACAACACGGCGTTGTCGCCGTTGCTGCCATCCGTCTTGAAGTCTTCCAAAGCATTGAGCAACTTCATGCAGCCCGACACCACGGTGTTGTATTGCATACGGTCGTAGTCGTAGCTGACTTGCTTCAACACCACGTGCATTTCACGGCGCAGATCTGCCGCTTCTTTACGTGGCTTGGCAGCGCTCAAGTTGCCAGCGGTCGCGGCCTTGAGTGTGGCTTCGTGCTTGTGCGCGAAGTTCCACACACGACGCAAGAAGCGGTAGCTGCCTTCCACCGCCGCATCGTTCCACTCCAGCGTAGCTTCGGGTGGCGCGGTGAACATGGTGTACAGACGCGCAGTGTCAGCGCCGTAGCGCTCGATCAAATCTTGCGGGTCCACGCCGTTGTTCTTGGACTTGGACATGGTGCCCACGCCTTCGTAGTCGATGGCGGTGCCCACGGGCAGTTTGCCATCGCTGCTGTCGGCTGCATTCTTCAACTTAGCGCCCACCACTTTGCCCGCGTCGTCGAGCACGTGCTCGACATCGTGTGGCCAGAAATAGTCTTTGCCACCCTTGGCCGTACGTCGTGAGTAGATGTGGTTGAGCACCATACCTTGCGTGAGCAACTTGGTGAACGGCTCGTCAACCTTAACAAGGCCCATGTCACGCATGACCTTGGTCCAGAAACGGGCGTAGAGCAAATGCAGGATGGCGTGCTCAATGCCGCCAATGTATTGGTCCATCGGTGCCCAGTACTGCGCGCCCTCGGCCACCATCGCGTCGGTGTTGGTGGGGTCGCAATAGCGCATGAAGTACCACGAGGAGTCCACAAACGTGTCCATCGTGTCGGTCTCGCGGCGCGCTGCCTTGCCGCAGATTGGACAAGTCACACCGGCGTGGAAGCCTTCGTGCTTGTGTAATGGGTTGCCAGAGCCATCGGGGATGCAGTCTTGCGGCAGCACCACGGGCAAATGCTTTTCAGGCACAGGCACTGCACCGTGTTCATCGCAATGAATGATGGGTATGGGGGTGCCCCAATAGCGCTGGCGGCTGATGCCCCAGTCGCGCAAACGCCACGTAGTTTTCTTCTCACCCAAGCCTTTGGCGGCGAGCAGTTCAGCCACTTTGGTGACGGCTGCTTTTTGGTTCAGACCGTCGAGTTCGCCAGAATTCACACACACACCCGCTTTGGTGGCGTACCACTCTTGCCAGGCCGTTGCATCGAATGCCGAAGAGGCGGCATCGGCAGGTGCCACCACCTGCTGAATCGGCAAGTCGTATTTCAAAGCAAACGCAAAGTCACGTTCGTCGTGCGCAGGCACGCCCATGACCGCGCCGTCGCCGTAAGACATGAGCACGTAGTTGCCCACCCACACTTCGGTCTTCGCGCCAGTCAGCGGATGCGTGACGAACAAGCCAGTAGGCATGCCCTTTTTCTCTTGCGTGGCTAGCTCGGCTTCGGTTGTACCGCCGCTCTTGCATTCTTCAAGGAAGGCGGCCATTGCGGGGTTGCTCGCCGCAGCGTGCAGTGCCAGTGGATGCTCAGCGGCCACCGCGCAGAAGGTGACGCCCATGATTGTGTCGGCACGTGTGGTGAACACATACATCTTGCCGTCGCCAATCAACACACCGTCTGCACCAGCAATGTCGTGAGTAAACGCAAAACGCACACCCTCGCTCTTGCCAATCCAGTTCTCTTGCATCAAGCGCACTTTGTCGGGCCAGCCATTCAACGTGGCTTTGTCGTTGCCCATTTGCACATGCTCTAACAGCTCGGGCGCATATTGGGTGATGTTCAAGTAATAGCCAGGAATTTCGCGCTTCTCAACCGGCGCGCCCGTGCGCCAGCCCTTGCCGTCAATCACTTGCTCGTTGGCCAACACGGTTTGGTCGACGGGGTCCCAGTTCACCACTTGGGTCTTGCGGTAGGCGATGCCTTTTTCGAGCATCTTCAAGAAGAGCCATTGGTTCCACTTGTAATACGTCGGGTCGCAGGTGGCCACTTCGCGTGACCAGTCGACGGCCAAGCCCATCGCCTGCATTTGCTTCTTCATGTAGGCGATGTTTTCGTACGTCCACTTGGCGGGTGGCACACCGTTTTTCAGCGCGGCGTTTTCAGCGGGCAAACCGAAGGCGTCCCAGCCCATGGGCATCAAGACGTTGAAGCCCTTCATGCGCAGGTTGCGCGTGAGCATGTCGTTGATGGTGTAGTTGCGCACGTGGCCCATGTGCAGCTTGCCGCTGGGGTAAGGCAGCATGGAGCAGGCGTAAAACTTTTTCTTCGACGCGTCTTCGGTCACGCGGTAGGCATCGGCTTGGGTCCAAGCGGCCTGAACGGCACGTTCGACCTCGGTGTGGTTGTATTTGTCTTGCATGGGTTCAATCAAAGAACCCCGGATAGTCCGGGGTGCATCGCCTCACGGTCAAAGGCGGGGAATGGGGTGATTTTAGAGCTTTCGAGGGCGGCCAACGCCTGCGGGCTCGGTCATAAAGCCGATGCGGTTCATGCCCACTTGCTGGGCCAAGCCCATGACTTCGACCACGCGGCCATAGGGCACCCGTTCATCTGCACGCAGCTGCACTTCCGGCAATGCGTCTGCGCCTTGCCCCGTGGCTTGTGCAGCACGTTGAGCCAAAACTTCTTTTAACGCGTCCAGAGAAACGGCTTGGTCATCCAAAAACACATCGCCTTTGGCATTGATCGCGACATTCACCGATTGCGGCGGCGCGCTGCTGGCTTGGGCGCTTTTATTTTTGGGCAAATCAAGCTTCAAGGCACTGACCATCAGGGGGGCGGTGATGATGAAAATCACCAACAGCACCATCATCACGTCGACCAAAGGTGTGACGTTGATGTCGCTCATGGGCGTTTGGCCCGGCGTGCGCTCAAAACGTCCGAAGGCCATCAGAGCTCTCGCAGGTCGTGAGCAAAGCCTTCCAGCTCTTGCTCCAAGCGGTTGATGACGCGGCCCATCACGTTGAAAGCCAACACCGCAGGTAAGGCAACGGCCAAGCCTGCCGCCGTCATGATGAGCGCCTCGCCCACCGGACCCGCCACTTGCGAGATAGAAAGCTGCCCAGCGTTGGAGATGCCGGTGAGTGCGTGATAAATACCCCAAACCGTCCCCAACAGGCCCACAAATGGTGCCGTTGAACCCACCGTTGCCAAGAGCACCTGCCCTGACTGCAAACGGTGCAGCACGGCATGCAGCGCATCTCGCAGGACGCGGGTGCGTTGGGCGGCTTCGTCGCTTTGTGCGCCCAAAGTGCCGGGCATGCGTTGCTGTTGCGCTTGAACCAGAGGCAGCAAAACGGCGCAACGGTCTAACGCGCCAAGCACGGCCAAGCCCTGCGCCACATCTCGGGCTTGCCAAAAAGCGGCTTTGCCTTGCGCCACATCCGCACTGACGCGATGCAACAACCAAGCCTTGTAAACAATCACCGACCAAGTGGCGACGGACATCGCCAACAACACCACACTCAAGGTCATGCTGAGCGCATCGCCTTGCAGGGTGGCGTCAAAAAAACTCATAGGAGGTTGGTCGCTGGGTCAAAGACTTAACGCAGGTTCAACACGTCAAACATGTCAAACAGGCCTTTGTCTTTGTGGGCCAAAAAGCTGGCAGCGCGCAAGCTGCCTTGCGCGTAAGTGGCACGGCTCGACGATTTGTGGGTGACCTCAATGCGCTCGCCAGTTCCGGCAAACAACACGGTGTGGTCGCCCACGATGTCACCGCCACGAATCGTGGCAAAGCCGATGGTGGACGGATCGCGCTCACCGGTGTGGCCGTAGCGCTCGTACACCGCGCAATCTTTGAGGTCACGGCCCATGGCTTCAGCAATGACCTCGCCCATTTTCAAAGCGGTGCCTGATGGGGCATCCACTTTGTGACGGTGGTGGGCTTCGATAATTTCGATGTCATAACCCGTGGGCATGGCTTGCGCAGCCATTTGCAAGAGCTTCAAAGTCACGTTCACGCCCACGCTCATGTTGGGGGCCATGACGATGGCGATGTCTTTGGCTGCCTCTGCGATTTCTGCCTTTTGCGCATCGGTGAATCCCGTGGTACCGATCACCAATTTCACCCCCAACTCACGGCACACCTTCAGGTGGGCCAAGGTGCCCTCGGGGCGCGTGAAGTCGATCAAGACTTGGCTGTTTTTCAAACCTTGGCGGAGATCGGCCTCGATGTTGACGCCACTGGCTTGACCTAGAAAACCCGTAGCATCGTTGCCGATGCCGGGGCTTGCAGGCACGTCCAAAGCGCCGCTGAGTTGAAACTCAGGCGCGTTACGCACGGCCTCGATCAACATGTGGCCCATGCGGCCGCTGGCGCCAGCGATGGCGAGTTTCAAAGGAGGTGTTGTTTGGGCCATGGCGTGGGCGCTTTCAAAAATCAACGAGCAGGGGTTTCAAGCGTCGGGTAGGAGGCAGGCTTGGAAGGCGTCACCACCGGAACGGCAGAGGACGTTGGCTTGGCGGGAAACTGGGCCAAATCAGCCTCACTGGCTTTGAGTTCGGGGACCTTTTTAGCCGCGGTACGTGTGTCGATCTTGGCGGCGAACTCAGCCTCGGAAGGGAGCGGATCGCCGTCGAGTTGCACCAAGATGTCATTGTTGAAAAACACACTGAAGCGTCGCAACTGGGGCTCAGCGCCTTGACGGCGGATGGTGAAGGCGTAGTCCCAGCGGTCGCCGTGGAACAAGCTGGTCACCAACGGTGTGCCCAAAATATCGCGCACCGCTTGTCGCGGCATGCCCAAACGCAAGGCTTGCGCTTGTTCGCGTGAGACAAAATTGCCTTGCACGACGTCAGGCCGGTAGGGCGTGATCAGACCTGAACACGCGGTCAGCCCTAAGCCTGCAACCAAGCAGGCCGCGATGAGCGAGGTGTGTCGGTGGACCGACGAGAAAGAGGCTTTTCGACAGAATTCAAACATGGTGTGAAAGGCCGAATTGGGCTGTAACGCTATGATCTGTTCATTGTAGCGGGCCCCCTGTTTCGCCCGTCTTGGAAAGACCTCATGGCCCACGCCGACGACCTCAAAAACATTGGCCTCAAGGCCACCTTGCCACGACTCAAAATTTTGGATGTATTCCAAACCAGCAAGCAACGCCACATGACGGCCGAGGATGTGTACCGCCAGCTGGTGTTGCAAAACGTCGACATTGGTTTAGCCACTGTTTACCGCGTGCTGATGCAGTTTGAACAAGCTGACATCCTCACTCGCAGCCATTTTGAGAGCGAACGCGCGGTGTACGAGCTCAATGAAGGTGAGCACCACGACCATTTGGTGTGTCTAGATTGCGGGCGCGTCGAAGAATTTCATGACAAAGAGATTGAGGCACTGCAAATCGAAGTGGCCAAGCGCCAAGGCTTTGAAATCGCCGACCATGCCTTGAGTTTGTACGCCCATTGCCGTAAGCCCAGTTGCGAACACAAACCAAGCAAAGCCTAAGCAGGCTTAAGGCCTCTTAGTTTTGGGACATGGCACGTTGGTGCCTGGAAATAAATTCCTGATAGGTGTCAACACCACGCAATTGCAAAATGGTGTTGCGCACCGCCGCTTCGACCAACACCGCAATGTTGCGCCCAGCCACCACCTGAATCACCACCTTGCGCACAGGCACGCCGAGCACGTCTTGGGTGAGTGGCTCGTGCGGAAGTCGCTCGTAATCGCGCTCTAAGGTTTCTTTGCGGACCAAATGGACGATGAGCTTGAGACGCATTTTTCGGCGCACCGCTGTTTCGCCAAAAATGGCACGGATGTCCAGCAAACCAATGCCACGCACTTCGAGCAAGTTTTGAATGAGCTCAGGGCAGCGCCCTTCAATGGTGGTTTGGTTGATGCGGAACAAATCCACCGCATCGTCGGCCACCAAACCATTGCCACGCGAAATCAGCTCTAGGCCTAACTCACTTTTGCCTAAGCCCGACTCGCCGGTGATCATCACGCCCAAGCCCAAAATGTCCATGAAGACGCCGTGCATGGACGTGCGATCGGCAAAGTGCTTGGACAAATAGGCCCGCAACACATCGATCACAAAAGCAGCCGACTCGGACGTGGAGAACAGCGGAATTTGTGCGCGCTCGCACATGGCGACCAGCTCTGGCGGTGCCATTTGACCATCGGCCAAGACCAGCACCGGTGGCTCTAAAGTCACGATACGGGCAATGCGACGGGCAGCGTCGGCCGAAGAACATTTGGAGATGTAGTTGACTTCGCGCTCGCCCAGCACTTGGGCGCGGTAGGGATGGATGTAATTGAGGTAACCCACCAAATCGGCGCCCGAGCGTGCTGCACGGACCGCCACCTCATCAAAATGACGCTCTGAAGCGCCTAAGCCGGCCAGCCACTCCCAGCGCAAACTGCTGCGAAAGGCCTCAAACAACAGATCGGCACTGATGACGGTGGGTTTCAAATCGGCACCGAATTCCAGGTTGAAACAATGCGGTGCAGCTCAGCTGCGTTGTCGCATGATTTGATTTTTTCGCGCAGTGCTGTGTCACTCAGCAGCTCCGCAATTTCCGACAAAATTTCGAGATGCTTTTGTGTGGATGCTTCTGGCACCAACAAAAAG
This sequence comes from Comamonadaceae bacterium, assembly GCA_947371915.1. GTDB lineage: Bacteria > Pseudomonadota > Gammaproteobacteria > Burkholderiales > Burkholderiaceae_C > Limnohabitans. The sequence continues at coordinate 67,740 of CANBRM010000003.1, forward strand.
ATCAACAAATTCACCGGCTGCTCATCCGGCGCATCGAAGCCGATCGGCTGATGCAACTGAAAGACGGCGGCCATGGGGGCCTTCAAGCCTTTGATGCGACCGTGAGGAATGGCCACGCCGTGACCCAAACCGGTTGAGCCCAAGCGTTCCCGGGCAAACAAACTGTCAGCCACCATCGCACGGCTCAAGCCGTGCAGGCCTTCAAACAAAAGACCCGCCTCTTCAAAAGCGCGTTTTTTACTGGTGACCTCAACTTGCACAAGGACTTGTGTAGGAGGCAGGATGGAAGCTAATCGATTCATGATGTGAGCGCAGATTATGCACCCCTTGTGAGCTGCACTTAAAAACGCAAAAACCGCCAAAAATGGCGGCTTTTGCTGGTTTCTATGCGCAAACAGATCACATCAAACGTTTGGGACTCTCGTGGTGGTGTTTTTGAAGCTTGTCTTTGTGACGCACCACTTGGCGATCAAGCTTGTCGACCAACTCATCCACAGCGGCATACAGGTCTTCGTGTGCGCTCTCGGCGAACATGTCGTTGCCTTTGACGTGGATGTTGCATTCGGCCTTTTGACGCCCCTCTTTTTCGGTCTGATTCTCAATACTCAAGAGCACTTTCACGTCCACCACCTGATCAAAATGTCGCGTGATTCGATCTAACTTTCCGGTGACATAACTGCG
>CANBRM010000004.1 GCA_947371915.1 Comamonadaceae bacterium
GACCAGAACTGGTTATGGACCACGCACTACGGCGTGCAGCGACTGCGTGCGGACGATCGTCTGGTGTATGCAGCGGGTTGCAGCGAGACGATGACCGACCGTTTTTGTGCCAATGGTGATTTTCAGATTTACGACTACAACACCGACAACGAACGGCGCAACAACGAGGTGGCACAAACCAGCTTGAGCGGTCAAACCCAACTAGGTGGTCTTGAACATGGGCTCACCTTCAGTGTGATGCGCCAGCGCATGGTCGACAACATGCCGCGCATGCAGACCAGTCCATTGGTGGGCACCACCAACAGCCTCACGGGTGGACTCATCACGCCCAGTCAAGCCTCGAACCGCAACGGCTTGATGAGCAACGCACAAGATGCCTCGACCGAATGGGGTGTGAAAGATCGCATCAAGCTCAGCGCGCGCACCGACGCTTGGCTGGGTTTGCGCTACACACAACTCAACCGCCAAACTGCGATGACCGATGGCTCGCAAGCCACACAAGACCGGCACAACTTCATGACGCCTTGGTTGGCCTTCAGCCAGCAACTCGATGCAGGCCCCATGGTGTTTGCCAGCGCGGGGCAAGGCATTGAGTCAGAAGTCGCCTCCGCCGACACGACCCGTTACCGCAATGCAGGCCAAGCGCTCCCCACACTGCGCAGCCACCAGCACGAAATCGGCATCAAAAGCGTTGCGTCGTTGACGCGATGGCAAGCCACTTGGTTTGACATCACACGCCCCGTCTCTGGCGACGCATGGGGGTGTAGCCACGACGGAACTTGCACCCGCCAAATAGATGGCCAAGCCCATCACCGCGGACTTGAACTCAACGTGCACACCACCGCGACCCAAGGCTGGACATGGGATGGCTCAGCCAGTTGGCTGCGCGCTCGCCGAGAAAATGCCACCAGTGACCCCAGCTTGAATGGACAACGTCCCATCAACGTGCCCACTTACATCGTGCGCGGCTTGGCCGAATACCGTTTTGCCAGCGTCACAGGATTGCGCAGCGGACTGCGCCTGTCCCGAGAAGGCGAACGCAACGTGACCGAACGCGGGGAAATTGTGCTACCCGCATGGACCACCTTGGATCTGACCACCCATTACGACACGCGCATCGCCCAACAAGAAACCACATGGACGTGGGGCATCCAGAATCTCGCCAACAAGCACTACTGGCGTGAATCGCCGAAACAATACGGTCAATATTTCCTCAACCCAGGGGCACCCAGAACATTTCGTACAAATCTCCAATGGCACCTCTAAAAATGACGCAAAAAATGCGCTATAATTTTTCTATTCCTCGATAGCTCAGTCGGTAGAGCGCCGGACTGTTAATCCGTAGGTCCCTGGTTCGAGCCCAGGTCGAGGAGCCAATGAATACGGGTCTTGCAGCGATGCAAGGCCCTTTTTCTTTGCCCGCTTATTAGATGATTTATTAGATGCCATCTAATATCCAGCAGTTTCAAACGCAAAAAAGCCCCCACCCCTTTCGAGGTGAGGGCTACGCCAAGGCCGCAGCCAAGGCATCAGACATTCGTCAATTAAAACAAGCCCGCAGGCTCCGCAGCAACGTCCCAGCTACTGATGATCAGCTCTAGCCGATCCACACCCTGCCCGCCACCCACGGTGTACTTGATGGGCACCTCTTCAATGTGGAACCCTTCAAAGCACTCGCGAATTTGCGGGTGGTCGTTAATGCTCAAGATCGCTTTGCCTTTCAGCTCGCGCATGATCTTGGCCATGGCCTCGTACTCTTCCCAAGGGAATGGCACGCCATAGCCCTCGGTCTCCCAATAGGGCGGGTCAAGGTAAAACAGGCTGTGCGGACGGTCGTACCGGCGCATGCACTCTTTCCAATCCAGCCGCTCGATGTAGGCGCTGGCCAGCCGCAAGTGCGCGGCACTGAGCGACTCTTCAATGCGCAGCAAATTGACGGCGGGTGCTGTCGTAGCCGTGCCCCAGCTTTGGCCCTGCACACGGCCACCAAAGGCTTGGTGCTGCAGGTAGTAAAAACGGGCGGCGCGCTGAATGTCGGTCAGCGTCTCGCTGGGTGTGATTTGCGTCCACTTGAAAATTTCTCGGCTACTCAGTGCCCACTTGAACTGGCGCACAAACTCCTCCAGGTGGTTTTGCACGACACGGTAGAGGTTGACCACATCGCCGTTGATGTCGTTGATCACCTCGCACTCGGCGGGCTGACGTAAAAAGTAGAGGGCTGCACCACCTGCAAACACCTCGACGTAGCAGGTGTGCGCAGGGAAACGGTGCAGGATGGTGTCGGCCAAGCGGCGCTTGCCGCCAAGCCACGGGATGATGGGATTAGCCATTGTGAGTGCTTTTTTGTTACTGTTAAACTGTTCCCCGCCCTCCGGAGGGTGACGGGGCCTTGGCTGGCTCACAGGCATGGTCTGTTAGTTGGCGGCTGGTTGGGGTGCTAGAACACCCCAGCCAGTCGCCTCGTCTTTACATCAGGTGTAAAGATGGATGGCGGAATTACTTCACGCCGTTTTGGGCATCGTCGATGCGTGCGTAGGCTGCGTAGGCCAAGCCCAGCAGCGACAAGATGTGCGGTAGGACCAAGGCAGCGCCGGGGCTAATCATGGCCGTCACGCTGAGCACCATGTCTTGGTTGCTCAATACAAAACCAACGACTGTGCCCACCATGCCAACGCCAACGCCGTGCAGCGTGCGCGATTTGATGAGCGGCTTCACTTCCTTCTTCACGTCCACACCGGCCAGCTGCATGCCGTCCAAGATCACGCTGTCATCGATTGGGTTTTTGCCGTTTTCGACTGTGATCATGGCTTTGAGCATGGGCAGCATGATTGCGGGATCGAGCACATCCACCTTTTGAAGCACATCCACACCCACGTGGCTGGCTACGGCATCGGCATAGCTGTCGCTGGCGTTTTCATGCGGCGGGGCCCAGCGAAAAATCAAGTCTTGAATGGTCTCCAACTTGTATTTGCGCTGGTAATTGATCAAGATCACTGTGGCGGCACGCACACCCCACTTCATGTCCTTGAACACGGCAAAGCGGCCATCGGAGCCAGTCAAGCCTTGCCAATGATCATCGCCATATTCGATGTTCATGGGGTTATTGTTACGGATGCCGCGTGGCTGCATAGTGCTGTTTTTTGGTGTCATCACATCACTCCTTCAAAATTTAAAAGACGAAAAAAAACCACCCGAAGGTGGTGCGCTGCCACATGCCAAAGCGGGCTAGGTCGCTTTGGTATGTGTGCGAATGTCAAGCCACGGGCGGTCGCTAAACCGGCTGGCTAAGACGATATAAATCAAGTCGGTCCCGAACGCTAAAACGATGTCTTGCACGTAAGCCACGTAGTGCCCTTTGAGCATCGCGCCCAAGGTGCACAGGGCGGCCAGTGCGGGGTAAAGGACGATGAGGCGCAGCCAAAGCGGGTAAGTGCTGTTGAGTCGTGCAGCACAGTAAAACCCGATGATGGCCAGCGACAACATCATGAACACGAAGACAAGTTGGGTGGTTTGGGTCGTCATAGTCAGTTCACCTTTTGCGAAATCTTTTTCTCAAAGAAGCCCGTGAGCTTGCCCATGATTTCGCCGAGTCGTGTGGACTGTGTGCCGATCACAAACGCAATGATCGTGGGGGTGTACGCACTAGCCAGCGAAGGGTGCATGCCGGACACCACTGAGGCAATGGCCCAGCTGAGGGTCAGCGCGGTGCAGATGGCACTAAAGAAGAAACGCACAGCTTGCAGCGCCGATGTTGAGTCAGCGCCGCTGAGTGCGATCACGGTGCCTGCAATGCTGGCTAAAAAAACCATCATCACGTCAGCGGCGACTTGTCCAAATGCTCCGGCGAGCAATGCGGCTAAGCCCACCGAGGCTGCAGCGGTGGCTGCGGGGGTTGCGGGTTCCATAGGTAACTATCCTTTCATCGAGACATAAAAAAAGCCGCTGTCAGCGGCTCAGGGGGAAGCGAGAGGCGGGCTTAAAAATGGATGGCGTCGACCTCCTCCAAAGTCTCAGCCGCAGCCAACAACGCACGCACTTGCTCATGCCGTGTCAGCTGTTGCAGCACCGCCGCTTTGCCGTCGATGCCCACTTGCTGGATCTGTGCGACTGTGTGCAGTCGGTAAGTCCACACGCCTGCACTGTCGCAGCACAGCTGAGGCGTGGCCCAAGTGGTAGGCAGGTTGGGCAGCAGGCTTGAGACAACGTTCGCGTTGAGGTTAGCTTGGTCGTTTTGGTCGGAGGGGTAGATATGCGCCGCGCCCAAAGCCGATGATGTAAAGCCGCTGGTGATGGCGGTGGCGCAGGCTGCTGAGAGCTCTGAGGCTTTGGCTGACTTGGCAGATGCCAAGGACTCAGCGACGGTGAGAGACGGCGCTGGCACGATGACCAATTGACCGTCGATCACATCGAGCGTGGCCCCTACTGGACGGGCCATTGCTGAGTCGTAATCGCCTTGCACGACATCGATCAAGTCTTCGGGGAGGCTGGGGTAATCGATGTCTTCAGGGTAGAAACATTTTGTGGTGTTGCTGAATTTCATGGGGGTCTTTCAATAGCCGATGGCGCACCAAGCAAATTGGCGTGGACCGCCAGCATAGGGAAATCCAAATTTTGCAGATGTTGTTGTCCAAGAGTTTGTGACGATTACGTAATTCGCATCGGCAACGCTATAGGCACTGCATGTGACGTTCAAGCACGCATTTGGGAACGAGATAGGAAATGAAAATGACTGCATTTGCCCATCACCAGCCGTGAAAGTATTTGTCCCCCACTGCATGATCAACCCACCCGGCAGCTTTACATAGCCACTCGCAGCAAGCGACGTGACAAAGCCAATCTCACTCGCTGAGTAGCTAGGCTTGCTCGACTGCTTTGCCCACAAATAAACGTCAGATGCAGGTGCAGACCCTGCACTGTTTGCGTAATTGACAGACTTTTGAGAGTCAGACGTGTTGTCCACATTGCCCAGCCCAACCTCACCTTTGGAGTACCCCGGCTTAGTCGCTTGCTTGGCCCAAGAGTAGACATCCGACGCAGGCGCAGACCCCGCCGAATCGGCATAGCCCGCATAAGCCACAAAGACGCCCGCATGGTAGGTGTCGTTGCTGTAACCGCGCAGGCTCCAATAACCCGTCCGATCCGTGCTGTAGGAGGTTTGGACGTTGTACCCATCGTCACTGTCATTTCGGTAAAGCCGAAACACACCTGGACGGTTAGCAGATGCGCGCATCACGCGGTTACCCAGCGCGGCGTTGACGGTTGCTGCAAAGTTGGCGTCACCACCCAAAGCGCTCGACAGCTCAGCCAGCGTGTCCAAAGCTGCAGGGGCTGAGTTCACCAAATTGGCCACCGCCGCTTGCACAGCGGCCATGTTGGCAATTTGTGTCGAGTTGGTTCCAAGCGCAGCTGTCGGCACCGTAGGCGTGCCCGTTAAGTTCGGCGAGTTCAGCGGGGCCTTGGCACTCAGCGCGCCCTCCAAAGCAGAGCCCGACTGTGCAGCCGAGGCCGTAGCCGCATTACCGCCAACACTGACACCAGGCAACGACACCACTTCTTCATCCGCCGTGTTGGCGTCATTGCGCCGGTACAGACGCATGGACCGGCCACCGCTCACCGCTGCCGTGACAGCGGACATGATGCCCGCCACTTTGTTGGCTGTAGCACCATAGCCCGCCCACGTTGCAGCACGCACGATGTGCCCGCGCAACGTGTCGAGCACATTAGGCTCTGTGTCAGTCGTGACGGGCCGACTCAGATCATTGAGATCGCTCATTCATAGCTCCAAAAAAGAAATAAAAACAGGAATAAAAAGCGGTCGAAACATCACACGCCAGCGATGAACAAACTCACCGTGCCGCTCACGCGGTTGAGGTTGCTGTCCCACGCTTGCACAAACACCTTGGCGGGCAAGGTGGTGTCGTCCACGATGCAGTTGAGGCGTGAAATGCTGGGCGACGCCAAGGCCGTGGCCTGTGCTGTGCGCACGTCCAAAAATGGCTTGGTGCACACATACGCAGTGCCCGCTGTATCAGCCGCATTGAGCGTCAACACCGTGGACTCGGAGACCTCCGAAATTTCCACCTTGACGTACAAGTCATCAAGCACCACAAAGCCTTTGCCGTCGCTCACAACTGAGTACTCGACCTCGATGTAACGGAAGTTGCTGATCGATGCCGAATCACCCGTCAACCACGGCTGCCAAGCGGCCAAGGTGTCCCCGTTGCTGCCACGCATGCGAATGGTGGCCGTGTAGCCCGCCACGCTGCTTTGCACAGTCGGTGTGACACGCACAATGCCCGTGGCCAACAGCTTGCCCAAGTCGTGTTGCTCGACATGCTTGCCACTCGCTGGCACCGGCTGCACGACGATGGGGTAACCCGCGTCAATCTTCTGCTGAGCCGTAGTCCACCCGCTGTTGCTCAAGCGCTGGCCCCAAGTGCGACCGTCGTTCGCGGGCAGGATGATTTGCCCCGTAGGTCCGTTGACGATGGTGCCGTTCGTCAGCTCTGCAGACTGCCAGTTTTCGTAATACTCCGAGGCCAGCACAAAGTTGTTCGGCATGGTGATGACCAAGTCAATCTGGCGCGGTGGCGACTGATTGCCCGCCACGTCTTCAGCCACTAAGTACGCAACTTTGTTGCCGCTTGAGCGGTAAAAAAGCAGGTCTGAGCGGCTGTCAGCACCGGCGGCACCGTAGAGCGTGGCATTGGCAATCAGCGTGCCCGCTTCGCCGTAGTAGATCGAGTACTTGCGGATCGGCTGCACGGTCTTGGCGTCTTGCCAGCGCAATGTCACCGCATTAATTTGCGTCTCTACAGACGTCATCACAGGCAAGGCAGGCGGCAACACTTGCAGCGTGGCCTGCGACACGGCACCGATGTTGCCTGCCATGTCCACATAGCGGGCGTACAGCGTGTAGTTGCCCGCAGTCATCCACCCGAAAGTGGTGGTGCTCGCTTTCTTGCCGTCCACCACGGTGGTGAATGCAGCCGTCCAGCTCAGCTCCACACGGTCAAGCGTTTGCTGATTCGCTGCCACGGCGGGGGCTGTCCACTTCGCTTCAATGCTCGATGTGCCAAACGACACATCAAGCGCACTGGGTGCCGAGGGCGCAACCACTGCAAACACCACACTGGCCGAAGCCCCCGTGTTGCCTGCTGCGTCCACATAGCGGGCATACAGCGTGTAGCTGCCCACCGCCATCCAGCCCAAGGCCACGGAGGTGCCAGAGCGGGTTTCGATCAGCTGGCCGAAGTTGGCCATCCACGACAGCTGCACACCGTCCAGCGGCTGTTGGTCGGTAGCCACCGCTGGAGCATTCCACGTAGCGGCCACACCGCTGCTGCCAATCGCAACAGCCAGCGCGCTAGGCGCTGCAGGGGCCCGCACGGTGATTTGCACCGAGGCCGTGTTACCCACATTGCCCGCCACGTCGATCACGCGCACAAACAGCTCTTTCAAGCCGGGTGTCTGCCATGCAAACGTAGCCGTGGTGGATTTTTTGGCCTCCACGACCGTCGCAAAGTTGGACGACCAACTCAGCTCCACGCGGTCCACGGGCAGCGCGGTGGCTGCGGGTGTTGGCATGGTCCAGCTGGCTTGCAAGCCGGTGGTACTGGCAGTCAGTTGCAGGTTGGTCACAGCGGCAGGCGTGGCAATGGTCAGCGTGGCGCTGACGGGTGTGGCGCTTTCGTTGCCGAACTGGTCGACATGCGCGGCCCATACTTTGAGCGGGCCCGAGGGCACCCAGCCCAGCAAGTGGCTGGTAGCGTTTTTACGCGCCACCTCTGTGGCCCCACCCCATGCGCTGCCCACTTTGATGATGGTGTTGGCATAGTCAATATCGGGGCAAGCAGCCCAGCTCACGCGCAGGCCGTTGCCCTCTACCGCCACGCTCAAACCCGTCACGCCCGAGGGCGGCAGCTTGAGCATGTTGCCGGTGATGGTGTACTCGAACGCCGCCACACTAGCCAGCGCTTGCAATCCGCCACCGAAGCTGTTGAAGCTGCAAAACTTGAAATAAATCTTTTTGCCGATCATCGACACATCAAGCGGCTCGCTCTTTGCAATGGCTTGGTCTACCCGCACAAACTTGGTACCCGTCGCGCGTGCTGCTGTGGGGCAGCTGTAGGCCCCGCGCACCAGCCCGGTGAGGGTGTAGGCGTTGGCACCGGTCAGCGCGGCGGTTTGGTAGGCCACGTACTCGCCGCCGTTGGCATCACCCACCCAGCACAACGTATTGAGCAAGGTGGCATCTTGCGCGGTGCCCGAGAGCATTTGCCCGCCCCGCCCTGTCAGCGCCACAGCCAAGCTGCCACCGCTGCCTGCAGCTAAGGGGGCCGTGAGTGCGCCGTAACGCGACCCACCATTCACGGTGCCCACTTGCTTGTACGTGGTGCCGTCAATCGAGGCCCACACGGTGCAGCCGCCCCACACACTTTGCTGCCCGCTCACCGCGCACCACACCTCAAGGCCGGTGGTGGTGGCTTGCTCGATGGGGGCTTCAAAAAACACAGGCGTCGACACATCGCCCGGTGCGGCGTTGTAGTTGGCCGCATAGCCAGCGCCGCTTTGTGTGGGGTAGAGCGTGGCGCTGGCCACGCCGAAGGGGTAATCTTCAGCGCGCACGGTCAGCAAGCCGTCTTCGTCTTCTTCAATGCTGATGATGCGCACGGGCGTTTTGTTGAGGCCCAAGCCGGGGTCGGTGAGGGTCACCAAATCCATAGGCTCTAACAGCGCAAATTTCCACCCGAGGTGAAACTCGTACTCGTTGCGCACATACAGCGCACGTTGCAACAAAAGCTGTGCAGCGCGGCGGGCCACACCCGCATCACAAATGCCGTGCATCTTGACGGCGTCTTGAGGCCTCAGGCCGTATTTCTCGATATTCGCTTGGTCTTTGGCTTCGCAGATTTCGATGTTGTAGGCGTTGCTGCGGTTGAGGTATTCGACCTGCACCTGGTTGAATGCATCGGCGGGTGTTTTGCGGTCGCAGCTCACGGGGTCTTCGCTTCCGCTGACCACAAAGTCGTCATCGGTGAGGTCGTAAATGGGGGTGAGGTTGGGCGTGTAGGTGGCCCCGTTGCCGCTGATCGTTTCGTCACCATAGGGCACTACTTTCAAGCGGCCCTCAGACCACACGTAGGCCGAGTTGCTGAGCGTGGCGATCATGCGCAAGTGCTCTTGTGCTTCTTGCTGCTCAGTGAAAGCGGGCGAGATGAACAGGCCCATGGCACGGCAGTAGGCCGAGTAGCTGCCCATGTCGGCAATGCTGGCCGTGGGAAAACTTGCACCGTATTGCGCGTTGGTCAGCAGGTCGTACACGATGTCGGCGGGGTTGGCGTCGACGATGCCGCTGCCGTATTGCAGCTTGCCGTCCAGCTCGAAGGTGTGGTTTTGCACCTCTGCGTTGGTGGTCAGCTCAAACGCGGGGCTGCACACATACGCGGTGCTGCTGTAGCCAATCGCTTGGGCGGCATGGCTTGGAAACTCATTGTTCGCATGCTCGGTTGTCAGGTGTGACCACACGGGCTGGGCGGGCTGGCCCGCAACAAATGACAGGTTGATTTGCTCAAGCGCTGTTTTGGCGTCTACACCAGGCGCGGCTGCAATGGCGTCAAAACGCTTCTTGGCTTGCCACACCGACACCACGCCGCCCACGGGGCCTTCGCACAGAGCCATCATGACCGCTGCTTCGTAGGTGTAGGTGGTGTTTTGCTGCGACACACCGCCGCCGCCTTTGCCACCCGCGCTGGTGGTAGTGGTGTTGGCAATGGCCACAAAGTCGCCGTACCAAATGAGGTTACCGCTCACGCGGGTGCGCCCGTACACGATGGGGATGGCCAAGCCGTAGCTTGACTGTTGCACCTGCACCGCGCCAAGGCGCGGCTCGCTGATGCTGATGGTTCCACCGCCTCCGCTCATAAATTCTCCAACGCGCGCATGCGCATCACTTTGTAGGGTTTGCTGGCCAAGCGGCCAACGTCGAATCGGGTCACCACCACCGCCCGCTCGTCGCGGAAGGCGTGGATGATGTAGGGCCACTCGGTCACGATGGCCCCGTGGCTGTAGCAGCGGCCCACGCGGTACACCAGCACATCGGCGGGCTGAGGCTCGCCCACGGTGACAGGGTCTGCATGCTTTTCAAGCCAACCTAAAAAGCGCTCTTCACCGCTGTGCAGCATGTGGTCCATGGGGTAAGGCCGTGGGTCAAACTCCGGGATGGCACCTGCTGCTGCAAACACGCGCACCAGCAACATGGCGCAGTCCACACCCGCGCCCTGCACATCGCCCTCGTGGTGCCACGGCGTGCCCAGCCAGCGGTGCGCTTGGGCGAGCACTTTGTCTTGCAACTCTTGCGGCATGTGGGTTATGTGGGTCATGTCGCAGTCTCAGCAATCGGGATGTAGGGGTAGCCGCGAAAGCGCGGCAAGTTGTTGAACTTGGCTGAGCAAGTGCCCTGCGTTTTGTCGCAGCCTGGAAACACGCTGAACGTGTCGCCCACCTGAGGCACATTGGGCAGCGGTAGCGCAAACATGAATTGACCTGCACCGTAGCTTTTGACCGTGCGCTTGAGGCCCGCATTGGGGCCGCTGGTGAAGGTGATCACACCTTGGTCAAACCAGCCGCCAGACATGGCGTTGGTCATCTCGGTGCGGTCGCTTTGCAGCCACTGCCCTGTGCCGTTGTTGGCGGTCACATTGCCGGTGACGGTGCGGGCTGCTTTGTTGACGCCACAGCCCGTGTCGTACACCGTGTGCAGGCACGACGCTTGGTACAAATTGCGCGGCTGTTTGATGTTGAGCAGCTCTAGGTCTGACTTGACCGTGACCCGCACCTCGGTGCGACTGCCCGACACATCCGACACACGCCCGCTGAACAGCACCACGGTGCCCACAGGGGGTAAGGCCCAACTGCTTAAAAACGCACGCTCTAGGCGCACTGTGGCCCCGTCTAGCGCACCCTTCAAAGCAGCCTCGACAAATGGCACACCGTCAATGGCGTGGGCGGCGTTGTCAAATGCGGCCATCACGCGCAGGTCGAGTGTGTCCACCTCAAGCCCACGCACCACGCGCACCCGACCGCGCTTGATCAGCGGGCCGTGGGCGCTGTAGGTGTTACCACCCACCGCAATGTCAACGTCTGCAGCGGTGTAACGCAACACAGTGCCCGAGGTGAGGGTGAGGGTGAACAGATCGGCCATCACAAACTGCGTGCTGCTGTTGAGCAGGGCCACCAGCTCAGGCGTTTTTGTTTTCATGGCTTAGCCCTTGTCGGTTTGAAACTCGATTTTTTTGAGCGACCACAGCTGGTGCAAAAAGCGCTCAAAGTCCACGCTGTCTTGCAAAAAGCGCACGCGGAAGTAAAAGCCGCCCGTCCACGTGAGCTGCTGGCCTGCAGTGATGGGCGTCAAAAACGTCACCACGCCGGTGCTGTTGTTCACCGTGTAGTCGGTGCCCGCCGTTTTGGTCACACCGCCCACTGAAATAGCGGGGGTGCCCTTGGGGGCGGTGATGGGCTCGGTGTTGCCACCGATGGCACGCACCAGCTGGTACTTAGTTTGGCCTGCAATGACCGCGCCAAAGCCTTGGTTGACCACGGCGCTGTCTTCGGGGTCTTCGTACAAGAAGCTGTCAAAGCTGCCTTGGCGAGCGTTGAAAAAGCCCACCATGGTTTGCAGCTCTGCCAGCGCGTTGGCGCGTAGCACCTCATAGCTGAGGCTGAATTTCCAGACCGGATAGCTGTAGTACGCAGCCCGCAGCTCACGGCCACTGGCTGTCTTTTGCACCTTGGTCGACCAAATGGGGGTCTTGGTAGACCCCCACTTGATGCCGGGCATAGAGGGGAAGATGGCGTCGCTCATTTATGCAAATCGGAAGTCGCGTTTCATGGTGGTCAGTACCTTGGCCAAGTCGCGTTTGTGGATGAAGTCGCCACCCGTGGTGTGGATGACGATGGGTGTGTTGTCGCCCCCCTGCCCTGCTGCTTGGCCGCCCTGAGACAGCGAGTCGCGCAAGGGGTTGGCAATGTGTGCGGGGAGCACCATTTCTTCTTCGTGCAGCTGGGTCAGGGGGTTCATGCCCGACGGAATGTCGAAGCCCGCAGACGCTGAGGGAATGCGTGTGGTGCTGGTGGAGGTGCTGCCCTTGTTGCCCATGCCCATGACGTAAGACATCATGGCGGCGGCGGCTGCCATGGCGAGCACGGGGCCAACAAATGGCGTAGGCGCCAAAGCTGCAGCAGAGCCCGAGGCTGCTTCGGCAGCATGGGCACCCACGACAGCCGACGCCTCACCCGCTTTGATGCCCACAATGGCCCCCGATGCCGTGCCCTGTGTAGACACCTGCACACCCGCCAGCGTGCGATACAGCGCAGACTCACGCACCACGCGAACCGCTGCCATGGCCAAGGGCTTGCTGACCATCTCGGTCACAAAGGCGGCATAGGTCGCTTGGAAGATGCCATTCAAGGCTTGGCGCAAGGTTTGCGCCTGCGAAATCATGCCGGTGATGGCTTGTGCGAATGAGGTCTCCATCGCGCTGAATACATTCACAGCGGGGCCCGCTTGCGTGGCCGTTACTTGGTGCTTGATGGCAGCAATGCGCAACTGGTGCTGCGTCTCCAACTGCTCAATCTGTGCGTCCAGCTCTGCTTTACGCACAGGGTCTTTTTGTGGGTCAACCAGCGCCAAGCTGTCTCGCAAGGCTTGCAGCTTGATGGCGTTCATGCGCTCTTCAAACTGCAGCTGTTGCATCAAGAGCTGCTGCTTGGTGATCAGCCCCAAGTTGAGTTGCAGCTCTGCGTCTTGGCGGTCAAACTCGATCTCGGCCAAGGCTTTGTCACGGCGCATGCCCGTGGCGATGTTTTCAAGCTGAGCCACTTGCTGCACCAGCTTGCGCTTTTCTTCCAAGATCTTGCCGAAGGAGGCAGCGGCCTCTTTGCTCTCCGCGCCGTACATGGCCACTGTTTTTGCATGGGCTTGCTCAGCCAGCGTGATGCGCTCGCCGTAGTTGTTTTGTGCGGCTTGCTTGCGTTGCTCGATGTCGGCAATCTCGACGGCGAATGAGTCAGCGCGCAAGGTGCGCTCTAAGTCGCGCCACTTCTTTTCAGCACGGGCTTTGTCTTCGGTGCTGACACCCGCACGCTGAGACACCTCACGCCAATAGGCAGCCTCTTCGGCTTTGCTGTACTGGCGCAGCGTGCCTTCGGCTTGGGCAGCTTTCTCAAACAGCGCAATGCGCTGAGACAGCTCGGCTTCGTAGACGGGCATTTGTGAGGGCTCTTTTTTGGCCTTGCTCGACACGTTCTGAAAATCGAGCTCTGCTTTGACTGCTTTGGGGCCCGTCTCGCCGGTGCCGCTGGCCATGGCTTCGCGGAACTTCTTACCGATGGTGTCGCCGCTCCACATGTCCACCATGTCGCGCTTGAACTCTTCGCCAAACTTGGTGGCCTTGTCGAAGCCCAGCTTCATCGAGTCTGCAGCGCCCGAGAAGTCGCCCGTCATTGCCTTGCTGATGCCTTGGTACAAACCGGTGAGCATGCTGGTAGCCTGCAAAATGCCCGTGCCCATGGTGGCGATGAAGGTGCCAAAGGCTTTGGCCACATAGGCCACCACATCGGCCAAGTAGCTCAGGCCCACTACGGCGGCTTGGGTGAAGCGCTGAATGCTGCCGTCTTCGCTGAGCTTGGCAATTTGGTCCTTCAGGCCGCCCGACTGCTGGAACACTTGCAAAAACGCATCAGACGCTTGGCTGAGCGCAGGGGCCATGCCCATGACCAGCGTCTTCTTCCACACCTCGCCATTGACGCTGAGCTTGATCAGGTTGTCGCCAAAGTTGTCTGCGGCTTCGGCTTGCGCGGTGGTCACTTTGGCGCTGATTTTTCCGGCTTCGCCCAAGTCGTTCAAGAAGGGCAACAGCTCCGCGCCATTCTTTCCAAATAGCGCCATGGCTACAGCCGTCTTGCTGGCACCGTCTTGAAACTCGCCCATGGCAGTGGCCACGGCCAGCATGCGGTCGTCGGGCGACATATCGGTGAAGGCCTTGAAGTCCAAGCCCAAGGCCCCGATGGCCGAGGCCGCGCCCTTGCTTTCCTCGGTCGTGCCCGACATCGAGAAAGACAGCTTGTTGCTGGCGGTGGCAATGGTGTCAAGCGCGGTGCCCGACAGCTTGGCCACGCTGCCCATGCCCGACAAACTCTCCACCGTCATGCCGGTTTTTTGGCTGAGGTCTTTCAGGCCCCCAGCCGCATCCATGGTGCCCGTGACAAAGTCTGCAAACTTGATGGCGCCAATGGCCGCGCCAATGCCAAGAAACAGCGTTTTGATGCCATCAAGCTGTCCCAATGCAGACGACACGCCCGACTGCCCATTGCGGGCCGCATCGACCATGCGGCGCATGGATTGCTCAAAGGGGTTGATGTCGGCTGAGACTTGAAAGCCGGTGGTGGTATCGGTCATGGGGCAAGGCCTTGAAGGGGGTCAATCGAGTAAATCAAGCATGGGGTCTGCAGGACGGCCCTCAAACGCAGGCAAGCCCGCCATGGCGGCTGCCATGGCAATGTCTTGGTCTGAGCTGGGGGCTTGGGGTGCAGCGCTGCTGGCCATGCGCGGGGTGTCGGGGCTGGCATCGGGCACAAGGCCCAAGTACTGGGCGATGCGGCGCAATTGCACAGCGGGGGGTGGGACGTCGTGCCACGCTTTGCACAGCGCAAAGTAGGTGGGCAAGTCGCATTCGTGGCGGACGTGTTGCCACGTCCACCCCGTGCCGGTCACGATGTGAGCGACGATGCGGTCCCAGTCAATTCCCCCAGCGTGCCGCCCTCCGTGGCGGTGCTGGAGGTGGTTGGCTCAAGGGTCTCAGCCTCTAGCTTTTTGCGCAAGAGGCCCGAGGTGTCGAGGCACATTTGCAGCACGTCGATGACGTTGTCCAGGCCCACATGCTCAGCCACCACCGAGCGGTCAAAGTTGGGGTAGTTGCGTTGCAAACAGGCGCTGGCAAAGTCGATGACAAACAGCAAATCGCGCAGGCCAAAGCTGCTACCGCCAGCAAAGGCCACGTTGACTTTGTCGAGCTGGTCTGCGTTGGCTTCGAGCGTGGCCAAGTTAGCCGGTGGCAGCGTGTAGGTGACGCCCCCCAAAGCGAGGGGAATGCCTTTGATCAAAACAGGCTTGCTCATGGTCAGTATTGGCAGATGTAGCCCACGCTGCCCGAGGCATCGGCGAAGGCGTCAGCATCCATGTCGATCATGGTGAAGTCGCTGTTTTTGAACGGCAGGCCATGCTTGCCCATCACGCAGGCGTTGAGCTTCATCACCAGCTTTTTGCCCATGTACTCGTTGTAGAACAAGGCGCTGAAAGTGGGGGTGTAGCCCATCAGGTTGTTGGTGATGTTGAAGAGCTGGCTGGTTGCATTGCTGGCAATGCTGTACTCATAGCTGATCAGCACGGCTTTGGCTGTGTCTGCAGCGGCAAAGGTGTAGACGCCACCCGACAAGCTGTATTGGCCCACCGTGGGCGCCGTGGACACACGGGTCATGGACAAGCCGGTGAGCGCGTTGATAACGCCCAGGTCTGCCACAAAGGTGCCCGTGTCTGGCGGTGCAATGGTGATGGTGTAAGGCGTGCTGGCGGGCACGGTGTAAGGCGAATCAATGACAGCCGATTTGCGCGACGACGTGGGCTGCGAACCGAGCAGCAAGCTGCCCAATGCGGCGGCGCTGAAATCGCCCGTCTTGGCCTTCCAGCCGATCTTGGCTTTGCCGCGTGCGACGGCGACGGCAAATTGTTTTTCGCCGTGCAAGGTTTTGGTTTCGTAATCGATGTCGACGGTGACGTCTTGCAGCACAGCGACGGCGACGGGGGTGGGCACTGCGATGGTGTTGCCAGCAGCGTCCGTGGTTGGCACAGCGATCAGCTTGCCTGCTCCGAATGTAAGCATGAGGGGGCTCCGTTTGAGGACGTAAAAAAAAGCCGCAAGCGGCCAAAGGGGTTTACAAGGGCGAGAGCAAGTTGTGCTCTCGCATGGCGAGGTGAATCTCGTAGGTGTGGATGGCCCAGCCAGCGGTGCCGTCAGCGGCTTCTTTACGCCAACTGCTGCGTACCCAGCGCACACGCAAGGCCAAGTTGCCCAGCGAGGGGTCAGCCATGAGCCGTGCGTGTGCTGCTGCCCAAACGGGGCTGCCCATGCTGCGTGCCGAGGCCTCGGTGCCGTCAGCGCGCATGGCGCTCCGGGTGTAGATGGCCAGCTCGACTTGCAGCATGGTTTTGAGCATGCTGCGTGCGGGGTGGTTGTCGCCCAGCACGTCAGCGCCTGCATCGCGCAGAGACACTTCGATGGCGGGTGCATCAGCCTCGGTGTAGGCCTGCTGGCGGTCTTCGTAGACGCCCGTGATGTCCGCAATGGGCACGGTGCCGACGATGGCCGCTTTGAAGGCATCCAGCGCTTGGTCAATCAGGGTGGTGGCGGTCATGCGCGGGCTACCTCTAGGGCTGCACGGCTGAAGGTGCCGTCACCTTGCTTGCGGGGCTGCTGGTTCACGCGGTAGGTCACACCGCCGATGGTGAGCGCGGTGCCCAAGGGCAACGTGGGTGCATCGGTGGTGGCGTACTCAATCTCCAACGCGGCGGTGTGCACCGAGTCGCCCAAGATGAGCTGCTCGGGCTGCACAAAGCCCACCACAAAGCCCACGTCGCCCGGCACCTGTGTGCGCAGGGCACGCAGGGCCAAGCCGTGGGACTCAAAGGCCGCCAAGAAAACGGAGGGGTCGAACATGGCTCAGCCGTGCCGTGCGCTTAGCGAATGCAGCCGTCCAGCAGCACTTTGCCGGTGGTGCTGGGGTTGATGGTGGCTTCGACGGCCGCACCGCACAGCTTGTTGCCGGTGGCGGTGGTGGTCATCAGCTTGGCAGCATCGTCCCAGTAAATCTTGTCGCCCACCGCCCACACTTGGGTGGTGACTTTGGGGAGGTTGAACACGTCTTCGGTTTTGCCCTCGACAGGCATGCCCGCAGCGGCGGCATTGACGGCCACAGCGACGATGGCACCGACCATGAAAGGGGCACCCGACGCGACGGCGTAAGGGGCAACGAGGGTGATCACATCACCGTGCTGAACGTAGCTTTTCATAAAAACTCCAAAGAAAAAAAGGATGTAAAAAGCCATCACGAAGGGATGGCTTTCTGGGGGACTGATCACCTTGCCAGCGTGGGCAAAGTGATCGGGTTGAGCGGCGCGGGTTTAAGCGCCTGCGTTTTTGTAGAGGCCACGGAAGTCGATGGCCTTGGCTGCAAACACGTGGCGGGCCTTGATCTCGACACCGTCCACTTCGAAGCCTTCACGGCGTGTGGTGAACAAGCCGTTTTCGCCTTCGAGGTAGGCGTACTCGACCGTGTCAACGCGGGCCGGTGTGCTGGCCAAGTACCACTGGTTGCCGGTCACGCGGTTGTCCACGATCACGCTCAAAGATGTGTTGAAAGCGGGGTTGATGTCCACCGACTTGGCAGCCACAAAGTTGGAGCTGGTGTATTTCAACGCTTCGGCTTCTTTGTCAGGGCCGACGATCAAGATCTCGGGGGCCAAGTTCAACATGCGGCCATTGGCACCGGTTTGCTTGCGCATGGCAGCACGGCCAGCGCCCAAGGTGAGGTCGCTGATCGCGCCGCCCGAGCCAGCCAAGTTTTTGTGGGCAGCATCAAAGATGGCCACACCGTCTGCCATGGTGGGGTTGCCCAACAAAGCGGCGTACACCAAGTCACCCTCAAGAGCGGCAGCTTCTTCGGCAATCATCATGGGGATGCGTGCGAAGGCAGACAGATCGTCGTTGACCAAAGCCTCCCAAGTGATGGCGATGACCGCGCCGTATTTGCTGAGGCTGTATTTCTCAGCCGCGTCGCTGAAGGTGGCCAACTTGTACTCGCCGCCTTCGTTGATCTTGCTGAATTGGCTCATGCCGCTCAGTTGCAACAGCGACTTTTCACGGAAGTCTTTGTTGGTGGACTGACGCGCCCAGCCGGTGAAGGTGCGTGGCGCTTGCTCGTACGCGGCACGCAAGCTGCGGTTGACGGTGCTGGCCAAGATGGAGGGAAAGTCGCTGGTGCCCATCATGCCCGCGCTGCGGCGTGCGTCGGCGTCCAAGTTGAGGGCAGCCATGGCGATTTCGCGGCGGCTCAAACCGTCGGCATTGCCACCCGCAGCGGTGATGCTGCGGCGGGCCATGTCCATCAAGTCCATGCCGCGAAAAGCGCGTGCGCCTTCTGCATCGATCTTGGTGCCTGCAAACTCGCTGGCATTGGGGTTGTTGCGCAAGATGAGCGCGTCGCTCATGCGGGTGCGCAAGGTGTCTGTTTCGTCGCGGGTGGTGCGAATTTGTGCAGTACCGCGCACGGCTGTGGATTTGCTCGACTCAGCGAGTGCGTCGATGATTTGTTTGCGTGCTTCATCCACGCTCACACCGGCGTCAATCAAGCGCACGGCCAGCGCTTCGGCTTCGTCGCCCAAGGTGGTGCGAGCGGCTTGGGCAGCGGCGCGAATGTCGGTGGCACGGGTGCGCTCGGCTTGCATGCCTGCTTGGTGAGCGGCAGCGCTGTCGGGCGCGTGGGCGCGTGTTTCGTTGCCGGTGGTCACGGCGGTGGTGGCGGCAGTTGTGCCAGCCGAGGCTTGGGTCGATTGAGGCATAGAGGCTCCAGGTGTTGAAAAGTTACGGGTTTCGGCTAGTGCTCCCGCCGTGGGAGTATGTGAAGCTGCAGCGGGTGCTGCGGCTTGCTGTGGGGTTGCGGCTGAGCCAGTTGGGTCAGCGGGGTCAGCACGAGTGACCACTTCGGTCATCTCGCACGGGAAGGCGCGCAGTTCGCGGCCGTCGGGAGTTTTGAAGTGGCCGCCATCACTGCGCACGACTTGGGCGTCCATGTCGGCTGGGATAGGCACCAGCGAGTTCTCCATGACAGTCCAGCGCTTGACGGTGTAGACCCAGATGCCGTTTTCTTCGCTCGGGGCCATCATCTCTACCCGTTGACGGGAGTAGCCCACGGAGATGTTGCGGATGACGTTGTCTTCGAGGTCTTGCACCACGCCTTTGACGCTGTCGCGGCGACTGAGCTGCGCTTGGCACACGCCCTGCCCGTTGCGGATTTGCGGCTGATCGCAAACGCCCAGCTGGTCCTCCAGATCCCACGCCATGTGCGTGTTGAGCAAGGGGACACCACGCTCCAGGCGGGAGAGGTCAATCGCGGCTTCGGAGACCTCCAGCACCTCCATGTAGTAGCGGCTATTGGTCCAGTCGTATCGCTTGACGGGTGCGCCGGTGCTGAAAATGATCTCGAAGCGGGCAGCAGGTGCAAGGCCTGCTGCGTCGCCCTCAGCGCGGGTGGCGTTGTCGGGTGGCGCTTCGCGGCGCACGTTGCGCACAGCCATTTGCAAGCTGGCCAGCGGCATGTCTTGCAAGCGGGTGGCTGGCACAAGGGCATGGGGGGTTTGAGAATCAGGCGCGCGCGGCTGCGCGCCCGAGGCGTTTGCCTGGGGCATAGCGGGGTCCTTTGGTTGAGGGGGTTGGGAGAGAAAGAAGCGGCGCGTGTGTGTGTACGCGCTAGACGCCGAAGTGGGTGCGTCGATCAAGCAGCGGGGGCTGGTGCTGTGTCCTGTGCATCACGGCGCAGTTGGTCTGCACGCAGCACAGCCGTCATGCCCAGCATGAGCTGCTGCACGCTGACCTGCTGCCCTGCGATAACCTCACCCGTGGTCGGGTGCACCAGCGGAATGCCCGCCGCCGTCGGGTCAATCTGCAGCGTGTGACGCTCAGGCGTGGTGTCGAGAAACTTTGTTTCACCCGAGATCAAAACAGCCTGGCGCTCCACATAGTGGATGACAGGCAAGCCCGTCGCCGGGTATTCGATCTCGATGCGATCAATGCGCGGGTAGATACCCGTGCGCGTGTCGTAATTGCGAGTCATGGAGAGTCCTTCAAGGTGAGGTGCTTAGAAATCATGCGGGTCATGCGGTGAGGCTTTTCAACTCGTCGTTTGAAAGACGGCGGGGGAAATAGGCCAGGCATTTGATGTGGCCGTTTAAAAAATTGCCCGAGTTTTCATTACCAAGGCGTGATTGAGTTACTAAAGGTAATACACCGCTGGTGTCTTCTGAGTTGGGTAGCACACCATTGATAGCTTGATTAAAGCTATTTTGTTTATATGTGATAGCTCGTTTATAACTACTTGCCGCAGAGTAGCCTGAAGGCGCAAGATTTACTTGACTTACCCCATTACTAGAAACAGTAAATTGGGCCTGCGAACCGGTGGCATAACGCATTTGGATTGAGTTTGAGGTCGTAGCGTCATCTGCACCAAAAACACCGATGCTTGAGTTATCTGCACCTAAGGTATACGACGCAAAAAACGTACCCTCATACTGGTTATACCAACTACTAAAGTTAGGCCCAACTATTAATGCAAGCTCCCCAGCGCGGGTTGCTTGGGTACCAGCAGTAGGAATTGTCGATGTTACAAATGCTCCCAGTTCCAACTGGGGCAGGCCTATGCGCAATGTGATGTCAATGGGCATCCCTGCAAAAAAATTAAGATCAATGCGGCTATTTATCCATACTGATCCGCTATTAACTAACTGTCGCATCGTCGAAAAACGATTTACTGCCAAACTTCCAGCTGTAGGGAGTACAAAATCAAGTTTACCGGCTTCTACCAATGTCCCATTGCTAGATACAGCAAGAATATAAAGCTCTGATGGCAATATGTTTGCAAGCGTACCGCCAACAACTTTCACATAAGTACTTGCATTCCAATTTTGCCCTGCCAATGCAGCGGTGACATCGATAGCTGCATCAAAGCCTAAATAAACTTCAGGCCCTGTTGGGGTACCAGAAAAACGAACATCTAAATAACTGATGCCATTTTCAATGCCTAAGTTAACAACTGATGTTGTCAGGCTAGCGTAAGAACCGCCGAGAGTCCAATAATTTGGCAGCCTACCACCTGATCCAATAACTCCAGCCGCAGCTCCCATCATCGTGCTGTTCCGAATGAAGTTAGTCCGAGGCTCCTCAATCAACCACCCCTTACAAATCAGCGTCACAGGGTCATAGTCAAACCGAGGCATGTTTGCAGCAACTGTCTCCAACACCCCCGCACTGTTAAAACGCGTCGCAGTGCTTGCACGCGTAAAAGAAATACGCGGGTCGAGCACCCCAGTCGTGAAGTCGAGGTAGAGGGACGCATTACCAAACAGGGTCTTAACAGCAGCCGCAATCGCCGACAGCCGTGTGGCGCGCAACCTCATGACAGCTCCGAAATTTCAGCCACGCCGTCCACGGTTGAATCGGCTGCACGGATGACGGCAATGCGGGGGGTGGCGGGCAGTGCAATGTCCAAGCGGTCGCCAGCGGCCATGTAGTGGCTGGTGGTGGCGTTGGCCACTTGGTTGGTGCTGCCCACAGCAATGCGCATGGCGCTGCCACGGGCATACAGGCTGATGCGGGAGGCTGTAGGGCTCAGCACGGTGTTGGTGCTGGCGGTGGTGGTGGGCACTTGGTAGGCAAGGCCCAAAATACCCAGCGGCTCGATGTGGAGGCGGCCAGCGGGTGTGCCTTTCAGCTCAGCCAGCGCAGGTGGGGTGCTGTCTGGAATGAGTGCAAAGAGTCGTGTCATGTCAGGTCTTTCAAAAGAGGGGTTAAGCGATTTCGAATCGCACGAGCAAGGCGCTCACCACTTCGGCGGGGGCTGCCAGTTTGGGTATGGCGCTCACGTCGCCACCCAAGGTGCGGTAGATCAGCGAGGGCAGCAGGCTGCACACTTTGTCTGCATCGCCGTCGTTGCCCCAGCCGCGTGTGTCGATCAGGCGCATGGGCAGCAAGCGCAGGCCGATGCGGGCAATGTCGGCCATGCTGTAGGGAATGTGCCGGTCGGTGATGTGGTCCACGCCCAAGTCAAAGCGGCTGAGGTCGGTGCCAGCAGGCGGGGCGCACACCACCATGGGGTGGTCAGCGTATTGGCTCATGGGCTTGTAGACGTTGCCACCGGCATTCATCTCCAAGGCATAAAGCCGCCCAGCTGCCCAAAAGGCAATGGCGCAATGGGTGATGTGCGCCCACGCCAAGCCCGCCACCACCTGCCCTGCCTGAATGACTTTGCCGGTGGGGGTGCCGGTGCTGACGCCAATCAGGTCGCCGGTGTTGATCTGCACCCGCGCCTCAAGATAGCTGTAGGTTTTCATGTGGGCTCACAAAGTTGAAGGGGTGAAAAATCAGGGGGTCGGATCGGCTTTGAGCATGTCAGCGCCGGTCAGGCCTAGCTCGCTGGTGGCCGCATCGGTGTCGAGCACCAGCCCTGCGGCTTGCAGTTTGGCCAGCTCGTCTTTGCGCTCGGCAATGTAGGCGTCGAGGGTGGTGCCACGCTCTCGCAGCTCTTCGCTCACCGTTTTAAATCCACCACGCACCGACTCTTTCGAGGTCATGGTGTCTTTGAGTGGGTCCACTTGAAGCTTGGCGGGCATGGTGTAGCTGTCCGCATTGGGGCCCAGTGCCACACCAGCCAGCAGGGCTGCTTCACGCCACCACTTGCGCAGGGGCTGCAGGACTTGCGGCACCAGGTGCAACCATTGCTCTTGCTCGATGAGGGCGCGAAACTCAATCAGGCCCATGCGGTTGCTGCTGAAGTTCGACTGGCTCATATCGCCCGTCAACTGCCCGTAGGTGATGCCCGAGCCAACGGCCAAGGCATGCAGCTCGAAACGAGAAAACTCACCACCAGCGCCGCTGGGTGGTGGGTTGTTGAAGGTCACTTGTTCGCTGTTGCCGATGCGGGCAATGAGGCCGGGGCGCATTTTTTCAATGCCATTGCTGCTGGCCAAGCCCAGCGCTTTGTCGGGCTTGTCGCTGCTGATAATGGCCATCACGCAGGCTTCCATTTTCTTGCGTACCAGCTCGGCATCGTGCCAATCGGCCAAGTCGCGGTAGCGCATGAGGCTGACTGCCAGCTCGCTGACACCGCGCACGGTGCTGGGCCGGTCACGCTTGAAGTAGTGGATGATTTCACTCGCTGGCACACGCTTGCTGACCAAGCTGCTAGATCGCCAGCCAGTCATTTCGCCGGGGTGCTCAGAGAAAAGCCAGTACGCCACGCAGGTGCCCAGCAAATCAAACTCTTTGCCCAAGATGCAGTAGTTGCCGTTAGCCTGCGGGCCGGTTTTGCTTTCGTCCAAGTGGTCGGCTTCGAGCACTTGAATTTGCAGGGGAATGGCATAGCCGTCTGTGGTTTTGCGCCACCGGCGACGGATGAGCACTTCACCCGCGCTAAAGCGCTCGGTGACCGCGAGTTTGATGAGTCCTGCCAGGTTGCTGGTGCCATCGGCATCGCAGTCCAAGCTGTTGCTCCAGGTAGACCAGCTGTCTTGCTCGCCCTTGCTTTTGGGCACGATGCTGATGCCGTAGCCCACCACGTTGCTGCCGTACACGCCCACAGCGCGCTTGGCGTATTCGTTGTTGCGCACGGTGTCGCGGGCGCGGTTGCGAATGCGGCTGAGGCCTTCGCCCAGCTCTGCGTTGGCGGTGCCGCCGTTGGCCGTCCAGCCGCTGGTGCGTCGCCCTACTTTGGCGGCGTCGTAGCTGCGGGCATGCTCTAGGCCCATGCGGCTGATGGAGCGCTTGAGCGCCCAGCCGGGGAAGGCCTGCGCAATGGCTCGCTCAACCACGCCGGTGGGTGCAATGCGTAACTGTTTGTCCATGGTGCTCAGCTCCGTGAGAACTCAGCCACGCTGGACATACCACGCACAGGCAAGGCCAGAAGCGCGCCCGAGGCGATCAGCTCGTCACGAATGAGGGTGCGTGCGTTCATGAGCGAGGCCATGTCCTGGTACTGCACTTCTTTGCCGTCGTAGCGCACACGCAAGGTGCCGCTGGCGATGGCTTTTTCAATCGCTTCGAGTTGGGTAACGGTAAATCCGGCCATGTGTGTTTCCTTTAAATCCAGTCGTCGTCCCGCATGTTGGGTACCCAGTCGTCGTCATCGCGGCGGGCTGGTTGCACGGGTGCAGGGTCAGCGTCAGCGCTAGGCGGCGAAGGGTCGCCCAAGGGCGGGTTGATGTGCGTGTCACCCCCGAGTGCAGATGTCTGCACCTCGGGGGTTATGGGGTCAGCGTGTTCTGCTGACGGGGGGGTGTCGTTGTCGTTGGTACTGGCGGTCAGTGCTTCAGGGGCCACAGACTCAGGGGCTGTTTGCGGTTGGGCAAACATGTCGTGCACGCGGGGCTCCAGCAAGCGCTCCAGCTCGTCCCAGTCCGATGCGCGGGCGGTGTGAATGGCGATGCGCGGGTGGTGCGCAGCGGCATAGGCATACACCCAGGTGTCGAGCGGTTCGTTGCGCTTGCCAGGGCGCTTGACCCACTTGCCGGTGTCCGCGTCGTAGTACTCACTGACGATGCCTTCAAAGAAGGTGGCAGGCAGCTCAGCGCTGAACCGCGCCATGCGGTCGTTGGCTTGCTCGTGCATCAGGTCACCATCCAGCCGGGCAAACAGCGCGCTCTTGGCGGTGTCGGTACCGACCATCCAAAGGTCTACACCGTTTTTGTCCATCGCGCCCGAATCGTTGCGCACGTCCTGCTTGCTAGGACGGCCAAGGATGGGCTTGTTGGGGGTACTGTAACCCTTGATGACCATCACGTCGTCGTGGCGGTATTTGCGGGCGTATTTGTAGGCCTCGTGCACCGTCACGCCGTCACCGGAGTCGATGGTGGTCATGCTGATTTTGAGGTCCACCCCAAACGCATTGCGCACAGGGCGGCGGCGGTAGGTGGTGATGACTTTTTCCCAGTCTTCTTGACGGCTGGGGTCGCCCGGTATCTCGGTGTATTCGACCGTGTGAAACCGCTCTCCCCTGCCCCACGCTACCAGGTGCAACGCAAAGTAGCCCGCACGCTGCACGTCCACGCCCAGCGTGAGGATGAGGTAGCCGGGCAGCACGGTGCGCAGCGGGTAAGGCTCGCCACGCTGTTGCAGCGCCGCCGATTGAATGGCGTCGCTGTGGTCTTCGTAGGGCTCGCCCAAATGCAAGTTGACGAAGGTCTGCAGCTTGGCAGGGTCCTTCTTTGCTTCAAGAAATTTTTGGGCACGTTCACCCCAGCTGAAGCCCAAGCCCACGGGGCTGTAGAGCCCGTTGATGTGATAGCCCAGCTTGGCGCGCTCAGGGTGGCGGTGTCGCCACTCGGCCAAGCCGCCCATGGGTTTGTCGGCCAGCATCCAAGGCTTGTTGCGCTCTTCAATTTCGCAGCCGCAGTGCTCGCACACATACACGGCCGTCTCGGGCCAGTGGCGTTTTTTGCCATCGTCGTCGGTGGTTTTTTTCCAGCGCAGGTTTTCAAACACCAGCACTTGCAGCTCTTGGCAGTGCGGGCATGGCACCCAGTACTGCGCCATGCTGCTGGTCTCATACTCATCAGTGATGACCGAAGCACCGCGCACTTTCGGCGTGCTGGTCTTCAAGATTTTTCGGCGCGGAAAGTTGGCCGTCCGCTGCTCAGCCAGCTTGACGGGTGAGCCTTCGTCTTTCAGTGAAACGGGGTAGCGGTCCACCTCGTCGAGCGCCAGTTTCTTGATGGGCTTCGATGCCAACTCAGAGGGGCTGTTCGACCAACCGAGGTAAAGCACGCCGCCGGGGAAATTCTTCTCCGTGATCTTGTTGCCGCTGTCGCGTTTGCGGCTGGATGGAATCTTGGCCGAGATCCGCTCCATCGCAGAAATAGCAGGGTCAAGACGCTGACTCACAAAGTCTTTGACAGCCTTCTCGGTGGGCTGCACCACCATCATGGGGCCGGGGTCTTGGTCAATCGACTCAAAGACAAAGTTCAACAGCACCTCAGTCTTGAGCACCTGCGAAGCGGCCATGATGACCACCTCTTGCGTGCGTGACCGAGAGCTAAGCGCATCCATTGGCTCACGCGCATAAGGCGTGCGCGATGTGCGCCACTGCCCGCCCTCGGGCGATGACTTGCTAGGCACCTGCCGGTACTTGTCGGCCCACTCAGAGGTCCACAACTTCTCAGGCAACGCCCAGCCAGCCGCAGCCGCTTCCATGATCGCGGCATATCCGTCTTTTAAATTCATGAGGCCACCTGCAATGCGTGGGCGCGAGCCATTTGATTGAGCTTGTCTTGCAGCGTCTGACACACGCGCTGCACTTCCGATTCGATCAAGCCGTAAACCTTTGCGGGGTCTTGCTCCGGCGTCACCAGCGGCGTCAACCGATCAGGCAGCGACAGCAGCTCAGACCGCGCAGCCACCATGGCGTCGTGCACAGCACGCGTCATCGGCGCGATCTCAGCAAGCGTGCCCTTCAACTTGGCCAGCTCGATCTGCTCACGCTCCGCACGCGCTTGCTCAGTCAGCGTCCGCGCATCAAGCAATGGCCGATGACCACGCCCGCCCTCAGTCGATGCAGGCAACGATGTCGGTGAAGTGGAATAAGGCGACGATGAAATGGACGAAGGCGACGATGAAATGGACGAAGGCGATACCGCAATAAGCGGCAACTGAAGCTCACCTTGCTCCGCAGCCGTCGAATGCCCTGCAGAGAAAGCCCCCGATGTCGCAGCTGGTGACACATGAAAAGGCAGCTCCTCAGGCCACGACACAGCACTGCCCGTCGATGCCTCACCAAACACACCCGCTTGACGCTGACCACCACGCAGCGGGTCCGCCGTCAACGCCATGCCAAGCCGAACAGCATCCACATCGACAGATCCGTCAACGTGCTTCGAACACCGCCCAGCCTTGATCGCCTTGTGAATTGCCGTGTCGCTCACGCCCAATAGGCGAGCGCATTCCTTGACCGATACACCGATCAAGTTGCGAGCGAGACGACCCATAAATAAAACCTATTGCAAACTGTTTAAACAAACTAAAAAAAACCAAAGCAAACCAATTGCAAACTACTGCAACCAGCCGAACATCGAGGCCCGAATTACCCCCGAGGGGGGTGGGCTGGGGGAGGACCCGTGAAATTAATGGTCAGATCAATTTCATCTGTGACTTGGGGATGGCTGTGCGCTTGGCGTCAGTGACTGAGCGCCGTAGCTCGTCAGCGAATCGCTCTGCGATGACACGCTTGGCAATGCCCGGCACATCGAGCTGCTGCCGATACGTTGGCAGACTCACGAAGATGATGATGGGCTTGATCGCTGAGCCAGCAGCACCGAACGAAGTCTTCTGCCATACACCCAGCGGCATGCGACCACCACCTGGACGACCGATGAAGTAGGAGATGCCACGCGCACCGGTTCGCTTGCTGCCCCGTGCCATCGCGGCACGTCGCTTATCTGTGGTGTTGGCTGAGTAGCCTTGCTGCCCGAATGCTTTGAAGTACGCAACGATCTGCACGATCTGGCCACGCGACATGTTGCCGTAAGCGTCGGTCTTTGCTGCACTGCCTGGCACAGCGGCATAACCGGATGGCAGCAGGCCCGTGCGTTGCAGTGAGCGCTCAAAGGCTTTGAGCTTTCGCTCACCGCCGTAGACCAAAGGAGACAGGTAATCACGGGCGCTGGTGCCCCTACCGAATGCAGGCCTGAAGTCAACCTCAGCCAGCAGCTTTGTTTTTGTTGCGGGGTAGAGGCGAAAGCCACGCATGGTGTAGGGGGTAGGCCGGTCAATCAGCGAAGGGAGTTGACGTTCAACTTCTTCTTTGGCTGCCTTGGCTGTGCGTGTCAGCGCAACCGCTGTGGCAAATGGCATTTGATCGCCAGCAATGCGAGCCCACTGACTGACCGTGTCTTCAAGGTCACTCTTGACGCTGAAGGTGATCATGTGTTGCTCCAAAAGAAAAGCCCATGCGGCGAGGCCGATGGGCTTATGTGGCTGTGCAGACGTCTAAACGAAAACGTTGAGACTTCCACCAGCGTGCATGAAATGTATCTAAAACGTTTTACTACTCAAAATTATTTCTGCCTCTCTTCAAGCCCGCGTGCGTACTCTGCTTGCACGGTGTGGAGGCGTGCGTAGAGGGTGCGCAGACTGATGCTCAGCTTGGCTGCGTTGTCACGCGCTGTGCTGGGTGTGCAGTAGACGTGATACAGCATTCGCTGGTTTTGATCGGGCAAGCTGAGCACCCAATCGTGCGTGCGGCTGAGCTCGATGTCTTTGATCGGGATGACAGCCTCCACGAAACTGCTACGCCCTGCACTGTCCCAACTGGCGCTCAAGCCCGCACTACCGCGACCACGGCCCAACTGCACCCACTTGCCCCAGTTGCTCAGATGTAGGTCTACCCAGCGAATCATTGCATCACCTCGGCTTGCGCTTTCCACATGCACATAAAGCCGCATCCGAAACGGCACATCATCTTGGCCACATCGCCTTCGATTTCATGCCCCTCAAAGGGCGTGCCCACCACATGCCCAGCCTCCATCGCGTAAAAGGTGTAGGGCTCGCCACGCACCCCTTGACGCACCAAGCTGTAGGCCTCATCACCTATCTCTGTGGCCTTCTTTTGGATTGCCTTGTACACGTTGGGCATCTTCGTTTTGATCAGCTGCAGAACTTGGGCTACTTCTGCTGGGGTCTTTTTTAAAGTGTCCATCTGTCCATTACTTTCTATAGAAGGGTTATGTGTAAGAGAGCGCGTCACGCGTGTGCGCTTGTGCCTGTGCCTGCACCGGTGTGCTATGCGGGGGTTATAAGAGCGGTCATTTATTCATTCAGACCATGCAGCAGCTTCAACCCCTTGAAAAGGTCATACAGCTGCTGCAGCCCCTCTATGCAGGAGGCCAGCCAGTTGGACACTTGGACACTACGGGGCAGCCATCAGCGCACGCATCCATGCACCTGTTGCTTGGCACGCACATCGTGTGCGTGGGCATAAAGCCACCCATGCCTGCTTTAGGCATGCGTCCAAGCCACAGGCGCCATTCAGCGCTGCGGTTTGAGTGGGGTTGTAGGGCTTAGAAAGGGCCATCGTCCATCAGGTATTCATCGTCCTGCGATTGACCCGCTGACGCTGTGTCAGCGTCGCTTTGGGCTTTCAATTCAGTCTCGACAGGAGGCCAATTCCTTGGACGCGCCCAGCCGTAGCCACGCGCCCCATTGATCTGCTTTTTGATGTAGGCCCAGCCCTGCTGGTTCATCCAACTTCTGATTTGTGACTCAAGGCCAGCATTCGACTTACCTGCATCGACGTTGAGCGCCTTGGTCAGCTGCGAGAGCGTGACAAAGTCGGTCAACTTGTTGATCCCCTCGCCTGGTATGCCAGTCAAAGATTCGCGGTTTAACACGGCCATCAATTCAGACGTCACCGCTGTTTCGACCAATCGCGCATCTTGCACGGGCACAAACAAACGCTCTTCTTCTTCTCGCGAGGGAATGCAATCCTCACCCGCCATGTACAGCGCATAAGCCTCAGCAAACAGCTGCGACCGATACTTTTCAAGCCACTCGATCTTGATGACTTGCTTGACTGGCACGGGCCAAAAACGACGGTTGCCAGTTCGGTCGCGCAGGTATGTGGATTCGTTTGTCGTACCCACCAGCACGCACTGGCGTGGGTGCTCTTCCACCACACGGCCATAAGCAGGACGGTAGCGGTCCACCTTCGCACTGATAAAGGCCTTGATCGCGGTAATTTCGGACTTACCCATCTGCGACAACTCACCCATCTCATACGCCCAAATGCCCTGCACTTGCTCCTGCGATTCCTTGCCTTTACCGATCTCGAATGGGCTGTCCGAGTACCACGGCGTGCTGGCCAATGATTCCACCATGGTCGTCTTACGCAAGCCGCCACGGCCTTCTAAAACGGGGCAGTAATCAAACTTGCAGCCCGGCTCCATCACACGCTTGACCATACCGATCAGCCACTTGCGACCGACGATAGTTAGGTACTCTTTCATCTCAGGCGCAAGGGTCTCAGGCGTCTCACCGATGATGTGGATCAACCACTTGTCAATGCGGCTGTTTTGGTCCCATTCCAAGCGTGAAAGCCACTCTTGAATGGGGTGCCATGGGTTCTCGTACGCCACGGTCTCCATGCCCTCCATGATGGCTTGGCGACTGATCGCGGGGAGCCCATATTCCTTGCTCAGCCAATTGCCCAACAACAGGTCGATGCTGCCCACGATCTTGCCTTTACGGCCATGGGGAAACGGCCAATCCAGACGCGCTTCCATCGTGTTGCTGAGCAAGTTGTAGCCCAGCACACCCACCAGTCGGTCGTCGTAACGTAGGGCATTGATCACCGTCTTGCGTGACATGTTCCAGCGGTTTTTAACTGGGTCATGGAAACACGCCAACCACCAAGGCAGCGACTTAGAGCCCTCAGGTGCATCGTGGGATTCAGTGGCGCTTGTGCTAACGGGGGGATCGATTTTTTTGGCGTCAGCGGATGTCTTTTCGTCTGTGCTTGGCAAATCCATAGCGGTGGCGAAAAACTGCATCACGCGGTCAAAATCCCAGCCGTCAGTGTCAATCGCATCAGCGGCATCCCAGCCGTCAGGCAACACGCCAGGCTGTTCAATCTTGAGCACTTGCACCTTGCAGTCTTGCTCGGCTTTGAGGTGTTGACCAATGCCCACCATGGCCATCATGCCGGGCTGTTTTTTTGCAGGCTTGTAGGGCTTGGAGGCCTTGAGCAGATCACGCGCTGCATCGTCTTCGCAGGCGTTCAATTCTTTGGCAGTTGGCAACTCACGCTTGCTGTCACAGTCGGGCCAGCACAACACCGTGCTGCCCTTGATCCAAGCCCAAGAGGCCTTTTGCCAAGCCTTGCAGCCGCCCGACCAGCTCACCACCACATACACGCCAGGTGCGCCCCCATTCAGGCAGGCTTGCAGGACATCAGCCTTCTTCTCGCCCTCCACCAGCACCACTGTTTGCTCAGATGTTGGCAATTGACGCGCAGGCAAATACAGGGGACGTGGCTCGTCAAATTGCTTCCACTTCCATGCGCTAAGACCATCCTTTGCGCTGGTGCACCAAGTGTGTGGCAAGTCATCCTTGCCGCCATCGCTGGTAGCAAAACGCACAACGTAGCCATGCACATCATTACCCACCGCGTAGGTAGACACGCGCATGATGTCAGAGGGTTGGCGGGCATAGTGCTTAAACAGCGGCTCGGGTGCGTGGGCAGGCACAGGCCGCACGGTGGCCCATCCTTCGTCATTGCGCGGGGCTTTGGGCTTAGGGGGTGGTGTAGGCCGGTCAATGCGCTGGTGAGCTGCATCGTGCTGCACACCGGCTACATCTTCAAGACCTTCGTCACGTGCCACTTTCAAAGCAGCCTTACCCATCGTCAAGCCATGGCAAGCGGCGTACAAGCTGACCAAGTCGCCGCCCTTCTCGTCGCTTGCAAAATCGGCCCACTGGCCTGTGACCATATTGATGGAGCAGCTTGATCCGCTGCCGCCTTGCAACGATCCGCACACATACTCGGGGCCCCTGCGATGACCACCAGGTAACCACGCAGGCACCAACATTTCGATACGGTCTAGCAGCGCACTGGCGAGGTCTGCAAATTTAATCGGCGGCAGTTGATCGCGCCCAGACTGGGCGTTTGATGAATTCATGATGCGCTTTACTTCAGCCAGTTCGCCACTGCGGCACTCAGGCTATGACTTGGGTTTGATTCAGCACGCGTGTAAACAGCCACACGGCGCTTGCAGCCATGCTGTGGCACATGGTCAGCCACAAGCAGCTCTTGGCGCTCAACAGCCCGGCGAATGGTGTTGTTTGCATCGCGCATCGACCAATTCAATTCACGCACCAGCTGCCCCATCGTGAAGCGGCCACGCACGCTCACCCATTGCGACAACGCTTGGCGCTTTTCGCCGGCTGGACGGCCTGCTTTCTTCTCTTCGATCATTGCGGTGGCGGTGGTCATTGGGCAGCCTCCAATCCAGCTTGCTTGCTTGAAGTATTGCGGCTGGCCAAGGCGGTGCGCAGGGCGCGCACGCTGGCGATCAGCTCGCCACACTCTTTGTCGATCAGGGCCAGCTTGTTGTCGCTGATCGCCTTCTTTCCCAAATCTTTGGAAACGATGGTGCACACATCGCCAAACTCACTCACGGCCGTGGTGAGGCGGGCCATGCAGTCGTCGGGGCTGGCATCAAAGCCCGTGGGCAAGGCCACCAGCATCTGTCCGCAATTCAGCGCGAAGGCTTCAAGAATGCGCATATCGCCTGTACGCAGGGTGATTTTCTCGGCATCTAAAAGACCTAACTTGGCAGCGCCAGTGCCATGCACCTCATGCGCCAAGGTCGTCGCGTTTTTACCAATGCGTGGTGCTAAAGAAAGCGCCCCGCCTGCATAGTCGTGCACCACATTTGCGGCTACATCACGTAAGTCCATGATCACAACCCCTCGTTAACTTTTGTGAAAGACAAACAGCGCTGCAGCAGACACACTGCAGGCATGGAGAAAAGCACCCACCACCCCGACCTGCCAATCAGCGCACACCTGCCCGCGTGCGCTGAAAGTGGGGAAAGGCAAACCACCACCGGAGACTGGGGCAACTCGGTTTTGTTGGTGGTGAGTGTGAAAAAGGTGAGGGCTCCAATCTGTGCACAATCGAACTACTACAAACGAAAGAACACAAAAAGGAACCCTCATGCAAACAAACAACCCCTTCGACCGAAAAATCGAACTACAAAAGGGCATGCCAAGCTTTGTGCGCGATGCAGCCATAGAGCTGACCGACACGCTCGACCTCTGTTGGGCAGCAGTGCAAGCCGTCTTCGAAGACAGCGCGACGCCGGAGCATGCTTTGACACTGCTACCCATGTTCATGACACGCGCAGACGAGAAACGTCAACAACTGTTAGACGACTTGCACGCTCAAAGGGGGGGCGAATCTGGACAGTCCTGAGATTTGCCATGTTGGTGCCCTCAGGCACTGGCAAATACACCTCAGCAGCCAGCAGCTCTTCTTTTTGGGCCACGTTGCTGAATGCGGCCTCCAAAGAGCAGACCTTGTCCCATGCGGGAAGACTTGCAATGAATTTGCGGGCGCTCATATCAAGCACCCTGCCCTTCATGCTCAGCAGCCATTGGCGAGGTTTTGATTTCGCCAATCGTGATGCCGAACAATTCGGGGCGTGTCAACTTGACTTCCGCAGGGATGCCACGGCTAATCCAGTTGGACACACGCTGAATGGAGCCCGGCTTCTCAAGCCCAAGCAACGAGGCAAACTTGGTTGCCCCTCCGTAGTGAGAAATGATTTCTGCGTCAGTCATAAACGCATTATAAACACCATGTTTAATGCTTTGTCAACAGCACGTTGAAAACATCGTGTTTACAGTTGAAATAATGCACCCCACAACCCAGCGTCTGTATCAAGCCTTGCAAGTTCTGCTTGGCGTGGACAACGTTGGCTCAACATTGGCGGCAAAAACGCTCAAGGTGAGCTCAGCTCAAACCATCAACAACTGGGAAGAGCGTGGAGTTTCAAAAGCGGGCATGGTGCAGGCATCAAGCCTGTGTGGCATTCGGGTCGCTTGGATTGAGCGTGAAGAGCTACCCATGATTGACCCGTTGCGAGATATCAGCAAGAAACCCAACGCTCAGCCAGCTAAAGATGATCGACACCCAATTCGACTAGAAGAGCCGACAACAACGGGCTGGGCCATGCACACAAACAAAGTCAAACAAGCACTTGGTGTGCTTGAGGCTGCGCTGACCAATCTGGACATGCAAGGGCGCGAAAGAATTGCCCCGCTCTTTGAGAGCTTTGCACGGTCGCCAGGACCCATCATCAAAGAAGACATTACGATGCTGCTCGCCAGTACATCGAACAAAAGTGAAGCGGACCAAGAGGCGAGTCTTCAAAAGGCTGGGTAACGTCTTTTTTTTGTCCTAAATGTAACTTTTTACTTAATTTATTTCACAGAACTAATTAAAAACTTACCAAAATAAAAGGGTATTGAATGAAGTCAATTTTAAAAAATACACTCAGAAATTTACTGTGCTTCCTACTTGCAAGCCTCACAACATTCACATGGGCAGTCAAGGTTGAAGAATCAAAACCTGAAGAAGCTCAAGTTACCGAAATCAATGGCACTACCGTCATAACAATCAATGACATGGCTTACTCCATTGCTCAAGTGCCAGCAATAGCCAATCAATTTGAAAACATCACAGACCTCAGCAGCAACACAGAGCTAAAAAACAAGCTGCCACTTGGTGAACTTGTTTTACGTTCAGAAATTGATACGCTCATTGAGGCCTATTACAAAAAATATGCGGTTGATTCATCATCAATCATCATTCGAAACCTATCTGTTGCAAATGCTCAATCATGGGCCCTATGGTGTATCAATCCTTGGCTATTCGGCTGCTTAGAACGTCGCGGATCAGGCGGCACATGGGTTGAATTTGAAATCAATGGGAAAAATAGATCAGGCGGAATGTCTGGCTTCACTCGAACTATTTGGATGGTCAGACGATTCAGCCGACCCAACTTGTAAACCAAACCACCCTAGCGGTGGTTTTTTTTTCGCCTTGAACAACTCAAGGTGCAAAAAATTACACGCCAAATTAAACACTGTGTTGACAATAGTTAAACATAGTGTTTAGAATCACACCCATCCCGACACCTCAAGTCGGTTTTGGAGTGACCCATGCCAACCCCGTTTACCCGTTTCCGCAGCAAGCTGGAACAGTCTTACGAGCTAACCCACCTCAGCCGCTTTCTTGACAACCAACGCCATGCAGGCGCTCTGCACAAAGAGTGGTCGAGCCGCATGAAAAAGATATGGTTCAAACCACGCAAAACAACAGCTCTTGAAAATGCACTGCTTGCTGGCTATGTAGAGCTACACGTTCAAGCCTGCGACGAAGCAAAACGCGCCAAAGACGCAGGCCAGCTGCTGTTTGCATTTGAAGGCACTACGGTGCTGCATGCCTTGCGCCAAGGCGGTGCCGCATGACCTACCGCCAAGCCTTCGACCACCTCGGTCGCCCCTACCCCCAAGCCTGCAACCACAAGCAAACCCGCCAGCGCGTCTACCGCGCTGCGCTTGCCCGTTGGATGTTGGCCGTGCTCATCGTGCTGGCATGGGCCGCATTGACCGGCTGGATGGAGATGCCCAAATGATCACCGCCCAGCCACAAGCCACCGCCGACATGCAGCTCAGCGGCACCTTAGCCGCCGATGCCCAGCTGCGCACACGCGTGCTGGATGGTGACAACCACACCGTACCGGTCATCTGCCTCGTGATGCTCGGCACTGGCACCTCATACATGCCCGTGCACGTTGAATGGCCCCAGCCAGCCGATGGCTACCACGCCGCAGAGCAGCTCATCAAGACCCTCAAGCGCGGCACCACCGTCACCGTGCAAGCCCCGCTCTTGGGCATGCGGTTGGTGGCAGCCAATGCCCACCAAGTGCATGCGTCTGCACCGCACACCCAACCTCACCACTGACCCACTTTTAGGAACAAACATGGCCCAAGTTGTCATCACACTCGCCGACACACCCACTGGCGGCGTGTCCATCAAAACCGACTTCACCCCCGCCGTAGGCGCACGCTGCAGCGAGGCTCAATCGGCAGCGCTCGACATCATTGCCCGCACCCGCAAGCACTACGGGCTGGAGCTCAAGGCAGACACCCAAGCCCAAGCGTTTGCCCAAGCCTGCGAGCGAGTGCGACAAGCCCGTGAAGACCACGCCGAAAAGCGCGCCGTCATGTGCTCGACCGTGGAGCGCTAAGCATGGAGCCCTACATCATCACGCACAGCGGCATTGAGTTTGATCTGTCAAATCCATCCCCCGAGTTGGTCAAGATTGAAGACATTGCACACGCCCTCTCGCAGCTGTGCCGCTTCACCGGCCACACGAGCTGCTTTTACAGCGTAGCGGCCCACAGCATTCAGGTGAGCAACTTGGTGCCCCCTGAGCATGCCCTCGAAGCCCTGTTGCACGACGCCGCAGAGGCCTACGTGGGCGACGTATCAAGCCCCCTCAAAGCCATGTTGCCCGAGTACCGAATGATCGAGTTCAAGGTGGACCAAGCCATTCGCCAGCGCTTCGGCCTGCCTGCCAAGTTGACCCCCTGCATCAAGCAAGCCGACCTGCGCCGCCTTGCAACCGAGAAGTGGCACCTGATGCCTGAATGCGGCCCGTGGGACATCCTCAACGGCATCGAGCGCGCCCCTACCTGGTGCATGACCTTGGGCGATCACGACTTTCATAAACGGCAATTCCTTACCCACTTTCACAGCCTCCAAGCAAAGGCACTGACATGACCACCCAATTCGCACAAGCCCCCTTGGCGCTGATCGCCAAGAGCCTGACCAACCCCCGCAAAACATTCAACCAAGCCAAGCTCGACGAGCTGACATCGAGCATCAAGGCGATGGGTGTGCACCAGCCCGTGCTGCTGCGTCCGCTGCCTGCCAGCCGCCTGGAAGACACGGCCTACATGCAACCCCGCCCCGAATACGAGCTGGTGTGTGGCGAGCGCCGCTACCGTGCCAGCTTGGCAGCCAAGATGCTGACCATTCCTGCGATGGTGCGCGAGCTGACCGATGACCAGGTGATGGAAATTCAAATCATCGAGAACCTTCAACGTGACGACTTGACCGAGCTGGAAGAAGCCGAGGGCTACGAGTCGTTGATGCAGCACAGCTCGCTGACCGCCGAGCAAGTGGGCGAGAAGATTGGCAAAAGCCGCAGCTATGTGTATGCCCGCATCAAGCTGTTGGACCTGTGCCAAGACGCCCGCATCAGTCTGCGTGACGGCTCGGTGGACGCCAGCCGTGCGCTGGTGGTGGCCCGCATTCCCAACGAAAAGTTGCAGATCAAGGCGATGAAGGAGATCGTAGGCGGCGACAAAAGCTGGCACGGTATCAGCGAACCGATGAGCTACCGCGCCGCGCTGGACCATGTGCAGAAAAACTACATGCTCAAGCTGAGCGACGCCAAGTTTGAAATCACCTGCGTCGACCTGCTGCCCGATGCCGGTAGCTGCCAGACCTGCACCAAGCGCACCGGCCACGACCCCGACCTGTTCAGCGACGTCAAGGGCGCTGACATTTGCACGGACCCGCCCTGCTTCCACCGAAAAGAAGAGGCCCACACCGCGGTGCTGATTGAGCAGGCCAAGGCCAAAGGCCAGACTGTCATTTCTGGCAAAGAAGCCGCCGAGCTGCGTGGCGCTGGCTACCAAGACAAGTTCACCGGTTACCGCCGCCTGGACGATGCACAAGACAGCCCCACCGACCAGCCGCTTCGCAAGATCATTGGCAAGCTGATGCAGAGCGAGGGCATCAAGCCCGTGGCCATTGAGCACCCGACAAAGAAGGGCGTGCTGGTGGAATGCCTGCCCAACGAAGTGGCCTTGAAGCTGCTGAAAATGGTGGAGCGACAAAGCCAAGAAACCGCCAAGGTCAGCAAAGAAGTGCAGCAGCTGGTGAGCGACAAAAAGGCTAAGGCAGAAGCCAAAGCCACCGCGCTGTTTGAGCAAGGTTGGCGCGACACCCTGCTGCGCGAAACGTGGATGCAACTGCGTGACGATGCCAGCGCCCCCACCTTCACCACCAACGTGCACCGCTACTTGGCCGTGCGCTCAGCCAAGAGCCTGAGCACCGACAACGCCGAGGCCCTGTGCCGTGTGCTCAACCTTGGCAAAGTCTCGCCCATTGCAGCCGTGACCGACTTCGCCAAAGAAACGCCCAGCCCCGAACTTTTCAACCTGCTGGTGATCATGCAAGAGGCATCAAGCGCCCACGATCATGCGTATGAGGGCCGCATTGCCAACGAGGGGCTGTTGCTGATCGCTGGCAATGCTTTTGGCGACGCGCTGGAGGCCACGATTCAAGAGATCAAGCTGGATGTGAAGGCCAACGTTTGGCCCGAAAACCCACAAAAAGTGCCTACCGCGAACGTCCCTGCTGCGCAAGCCGATGGGGGTGTGGGGGAAGGCAAAAAAAATAAAGCTCCGCTGCGCGCGCCGAAGCCTAAGCTACGCGCCGAAGAGGCAATGCTAGGCATCGCTGCCGCAATGCAAGGTGCCGAGGCTTCCGGTTCGGCACGCCGACCGGAAGAAATAACAGGCGCTGACGCGCAAAGCAACGATGGTGGGGCGGACTCCCGCCCCACAGACG
Organism: Comamonadaceae bacterium; assembly: GCA_947371915.1. GTDB lineage: Bacteria > Pseudomonadota > Gammaproteobacteria > Burkholderiales > Burkholderiaceae_C > Limnohabitans. The sequence goes on from CANBRM010000004.1 coordinate 38,083, forward strand.
CCGCCGACGCGTCGTCCACCGACCAGCAGGAGGAGACGGCACGCATATCGGCCTTGGTGGATGACATCAACCTGTTCAATGGCGCGGTGTACGTCATCACCCGTGAGCAAAAAGCCAACGTGCGCTTGCTCAAAGCAGAGCTGAAAGTGGGCACCAAAAAAGCCATGGAGCTGATGGAAAAGCTAGAGCTTGCAGGCAAGGTCAGCGCGTGCAACGAAGGTGGCGTGCGGAAAGTGTTGGTGTCCGCATGAGCGCCAACAAAAAGCCCCGCAAAGCCTACCGGCCCCGCCCCGTCAGCGCCGAGACGATGACCATCGCCAAGCACTATGCCGCCAAGCCAGCCGCTGAAGATCGTCACGAGGTACTGGGTGTTTTGCGCACCGCGATCAAAGCGCTGCGCCAAGGCGTGGCCACAGAGCACCAATGGTCCATCGTGTCAGGCAGCTTGACCGTTGCCAAAGCCATCGAAGCCCGTGGCATCGTGCGCGGCCTTGCAGAGCACTTCACAGCGGCAGAAAAAGTCCTGCAAGACATCTACGACCGCGCCCTGCGTATGGGGCAAGGCCGGTGGCTGCGGGTGACTTTGTATTTCAACGAGCTCGATGTGCTGGACGCGTTTTTTGACCTGCACAAATTCCAAGTCAACCAGCTCGGCCGTGCTGAGTTTTTGGCAGCCATCGACGCTGCCCAAAAACACACCATTGCCCAAGGCCACACCGCCACGCTGGAGACGACGCATACCGATGAAAGGCTGGCCGCATGAAAGCCATCACAACCCGTCTTTGTGCCCTGCTTTGCACCGTGCTCACCGGCTGTGCCAGCCTTGACCAGCAGATCACCGCAGCACCCGCTGACAGCCGCGTGATCGAGGCGCCACACATCAGCTGGATTGCGTCGACCGACATGAAAAAGATCTGCCATGCGCTTGGCCAAGTGGCCGGCAAAGGCTCGCTGGGTGAGAGCGACCACGGCTGCTCCATCTTCAACCCCAAGCTGCAAAGCTGCACGATTTTTACGTTACCGGAGACCTCACACGCGGTGCTTGGCCACGAGCTGCACCACTGCTTTGAGGGCCACTTTCACGCACAAGCCGCCATCGCAAAAACACTGGCCAACGCCCCTACCTGCAAGGCCCCAACCGAGGACAACATTCAATGAAAACAGCACCCACCGGCACCTACGTGCCCAGCACCCCACCCATGCGCCCAGGCTCGCAAGATGCCTTCAAAAAACCTTCGCTGGTCAGCGGCAAACATGTCGACTACAAGCCCCCCGTGAGCGGCTGCGTAGGCGTGCTGAAAGACCGTCGCCAGCACAACAACAACTACTGATCGCAAGGGTCCATCCAATGAAAAAAGAAGAAATGGTCCAAGTGCTGCGCATGGCAGCGGTGAATGAAAACACCGTCACAGCCATGGCCAACAGCTATGACTTGGGGTATGAGCACTGCTTGGAGCAGGGTAAGCCACCCCAAGTGAAAAAGGGCATCGATCCAGCGGCTGAGTCTTTTACTGCGATTTATGAAGCGGTCAATGGCTTGACGGACCAGCCAGCACAGCAGGAGCCTGTGCCCGTGGAGCTCGTTGGAGTGGAAGAGGCAATTAAAAAGGGCAATGGCTTTTGGAAGTCATGCACAGGATGCTACGAAACAAACGAAGGCCATCCACCGACTGGTGCGTTTTTTTCCCCGGTGTTCAAGTGTCACATGGGCCACGGATGCAGCGAGTGCGGAGGCATTGGCGCAATTTGGGATGACACCGATTACGAGGCAATGGCAGATTACATGATGCTTGACGATGCCGCCCCGCAGCCAGCACAGCGCAAGCCGCTTCCACTTCCAAAAGGTAGCTGCGCAAGCGAATGGGGTGGCCGTGAAACTGGCCCATGCCTTTACACAAATGAGCAAGTGCTCGAAATTCTCGCCGCCCACGGCATTAAGGAGTAAGACATGCTCAGAGAAAACCTCAAAGTGGGAAGTCAATACAAATGGCGATACCAATCAGAAACACTTGTTTACCTTGGCAGGCATCAAGATCACCAGTTTTGTAGCGGCTGGTTCCAGTTCGCAAAAGTTGAAGACCAAACTAAAGTTTGGTGCGAGGTAAGAGCTGGAGACCTTGCACATATTGATGCAATACCAAGCGAAGCTGCCAACAGCACCAAGGCGCAGCCATGAGCACCACCGTCAAGATTCGCGTCACAGAAATTGCCCGCACCGATCTGAGCATTTTGGTCACCGACGGAAAACGTCAAGCATGGGTGCCACTCAGCCAAGTGGAGGAAGAAATTAAGGAGCCTACGGGCCCCATGGCCATCGTGGCCACCACGGCCATCGTTGTGCAGGACTGGGTCGCGCAAGAGCGCGGCTTGGAGCCTAGCAGTGACGATATTTACACGTTGAATTTATTTTGAGGTGCACCATGATTTCTATCATTGGATTTATTGCGCTGGTGTTGATCGGCGCTTGCCTTTGTATCGCGGGCCTTGGACTGGTTGCTGTGGATCGCATCTTCGGCGGCGGGTCATCATGGCTTGCGTGGGCATGGGTGATCGCAGGCGCTTGGATTATTACGGTGGCGCTGAGTAGTGTGCCGTTTGATTTCATGACGGGTGGTGCGGCATGAGCACCAAACGCGAACGCTATGAACTCGCTGCGCGTGCTGCTGGCCTGTCCATCACATGGAAAACCGGCAACTGCAAAGGTGGTCCGTTTGAGGCTGCATTTATTGGCGATAAACCTTGGCGGCCTGAGGATGATGATGGTGATGCGCTGCGGCTGGCTGTGACATTGGGATTATCCGTATGCGTGATTAATGATATGGGGTTCACCGGGGTTTACATACCCCAAGAGTACAGGGGTGGTAAGTACGACGTAGTAGCCCACCACCTTGAAAATCCACATGCACACCCCCTTGATTCAGACGCCCTTGCAGCAACTCGGCGAGCAATTTTTTTAGCGGCTATCGATATAGGAAAGGCCATGCTATGACCCCATGGCTCTCAGACTCCGAGATCGACGACCTCTGCACCGGCCTTATCAACAACGCCGCCAAAATCCGCTACCTCCGCACCATGGGGCTGACTGTGCACAGCAGGCCCAATGGGCGGGCGTTGGTGATGCGGTCGCACGCTGAAGAGGTTTTGTCGGGCGGTCAAAAAATCGCACCTGTGCAAACGTCTGTCCAAAAATCTGTGCCGAACATTGCGCAATACCGCGCCGCGTTTGGCAAAGCGATGAAGGCGGCTTAACATGCCGCCTGTGGGACGTAAGCGCAAACAATCCAACACGGGGCTAGAGCCCCGTGTCTACCTCAAGTTTGGGGCGTATTACTACGTCCACCGCACGGGCAAGTGGGAGCGCATCGGCACTGACATAGAAGAGGCCAACCAGCGCGCCCGCCTGTACAACGACCCCAATGGTTTGTTTGGCACGATGGTGTATTGGCTCGACATGTTTTTGGTCGATTGTGAGCAACGCGTAGCGGCTGGCCTGCTGGCCCAACGCACGCTGGAGGACTACACCAGCGCGATCAAAGGCACCGACAAAAAGCCCGGCGCATTGCGTCAATTCTTTGCCCCGCCGATGACCCCGCTCGATGTGGAGCCATCGACCGTGCAAATCTTCCTGGACGTGAATGCCGAGCTTGGTCGCCCCGTGCCCGCCAACCGTGAAAAAGCTGCGCTGAGCAGCTGCATCAGTTGGCTCATTCGCACGGGCAAGGTGCAAGGCTTGGTGGTCAATCCGTGCCTACGGGCCAGCGGCATCAAGCGCAATACCGAGACCAAGCGCGACCGCTACGTGTCGCACGACGACTACCAAGACATTTGGGCTGTGGCGCACCCCTCTGTTCGCATGATGATGGCGCTGACCTACCGCACCTTGCAGCGCCCCGAGAGCGACATCATCCGCTGGACCACCGACATTTTGTTGACCGAGGGCGGGCAACGCAAGCTGCAATTCACGCAGGCCAAGACCGGTAAAAAAATGAAGATCGCTATCGCGACCGAGCTGGACAAGATGATCCGCGACAACTTGGGCGACGTGCCCAAACTTCGCCAGCCGCTCATTCGCACGCGTGACGGCAGCGCCTACACCTATGACGGCCTGAGCGCCATGCTGCGCCGGTCGTTCAAAAAAGCCAACGTGCTGCGCGCCAAACGTGGGCTGCCAAACATTGAAGGTTTTGGCTTCCGCGACCTCAAGGGCAAGGGCGCGACCGATATGTGGCAAAGCGGCGTGTCCATCGAGCTGATCCAGCACTTGTGTGGCCACGAAGACAAGAGCACGACCGAGATTTACGTCAAGCAGCGGTGGCAAGAAACAGCGGTGGCCAATGCGGTGGCGCTATCTAATATCCAGTAGTTTTAGACCGAAAAACCGGACATTTATGGGCTTTTTTGCCGCTTTTCCGGATGATTTTTTTAGATGGGTCTGCATGTAGAATGCAGCATTTACGGGCCTTACAACTCGTTTTGGCGCATGGACTGTTAATCCGTAGGTCCCTGGTTCGAGCCCAGGTCGAGGAGCCAAAAAAGTAAAGCCCCTGCATTCACGTGCAGGGGCTTTTTCTTGTGCGTACGAATCATCGATACCGATAATTCGTAAAACCGCTATGAAGTCATGACAACTTCAGCAGGCCTTATTTCAAACGCGCTCAGCCGATTAAAAAAACAGATGCAAATCAACACCGACTATTCACAAAAGATAGCCATCAATTCAACTGAAATGAACTGGGTTGAATCGCCTATGCCTGGCGTCGATCGAAAAATGTTGGAGCGCGACGGAGACGAAATTGCCAAAGCGACCAGCATCGTGCGTTACGCCCCTGGCTCAAGCTTCACGAGCCATCGCCATGATTTAGGTGAGGAGTTTTTGGTGTTGAGCGGGACGTTTGAAGACGAGTTTGGCCAATACCCAGCTGGCACTTATGTCAAAAATCCCCCGGGGTCCATGCACACGCCTTTCACGCAGCAGGGATGCACCCTCTTTGTGAAACTCCGGCACATGGCAGTGGACGACAACGAGCGATGCGTGATCAACACCCAGTCAACACCTTGGTATCCGGGCATGGTGCCCGGTCTGTCCGTCCTACCTTTGTCTGAATCTGGCACCAGCCACACCGCACTGGTGCGGTGGGCGCCGGGGACATATTTCAATCCACACCGACACTTCGGCGGCGAAGAGATCTTTGTCGTTGAGGGCGTTTTTGAAGACGAACATGGACGCTACCCCCAAGGCTATTGGCTGCGCAGCCCGCACATGAGCGCGCACAAACCATTCAGCGTGGAGGGCTGCACCATCTTCGTCAAAACGGGTCACCTCATGGCGGACCACTAAGCCCAAAAACGGCCCCACCCCACCTGTCCGATCATCTGTATTACGTTCTGAACCTCATCTATGGAAATCAAAGTCAACTTTCTCGACAAACTTCGCCTAGAGGCCAAGTTCGATGACTTCACCGTCGTTGCCGACCAGCCCATCCGCTATAAAGGCGATGGCTCGGCCCCTGGACCCTTCGATTATTTTTTGGCCTCATCGGCCCTGTGCGCGGCTTACTTTGTGAAGCTGTACTGCGACACCCGCAATATTTCTACCGAAAACATTCGGCTCTCGCAAAACAACATCGTTGATCCGGAAAACCGCTATCAGCAGATTTTCAAGATCCAAGTGGAATTGCCATCAGACATTCAAGAGGTCGACCGCCGAGGCATTCTGAACTCGATCGAGCGTTGTACGGTTAAGAAAGTGGTGCAAGCCGGGCCCGAGTTTGTCATTGAAGAAGTTGCTAATTTGGACGCCGATGCGCAGTCTTTGCTAACGCTGAAGCCGTCCTCTGACGCCTGTACATTCATCACGGGCAAAGACCTGCCTCTGGAACAAACGATCGCCAACATGTCGGGGATTCTGGCTGGCCTAGGCATCAAGATTGAAATTGCCTCTTGGCGCAACATCATTCCCAATGTGTGGTCGCTCCACATCCGCGATGCCCATTCCCCCATGTGTTTCACCAATGGTAAGGGGTCGACCAAAGAAAGCGCTTTGGCCTCCGCATTGGGCGAATACATCGAGCGGCTCAACAACAACCATTTCTACGCGGGTGCCTTTTGGGGCGAAGACATCGCGAACGCCGCGTTTGTCCATTACCCGAATGAACGCTGGTTCAAGCCCGGTAAAAAAGACGCACTGCCCAAAGAAATTTTGGACGCGTATTGCCTGCCTATCTACAACCCCGATGGCGAGTTGCGCGGCTCGCACCTGATCGACACCAACTCAGGCAACGCCGAGCGCGGCATCTGCGCCCTGCCCTACGTGCGCCAGTCGGACGGCAAAGTGGTGTACTTCCCATCCAACTTGGTCGAAAACCTGTTCGTGAGCAACGGCATGAGTGCCGGCAACACGCTGGCCGAAGCCCAAGTGCAATGTCTGTCTGAAATTTTCGAACGCGCCGTTAAGCGCGAGATCATCGAAGGTGAAATCTGTTTACCGGATGTGCCACAAGACGTGTTGACCAAGTACCCCAGCATCTTGGCGGGGATTCAAGGTTTGGAAGAACAGGGCTTTCCGGTGCTGGTCAAAGACGCGTCACTGGGCGGCACCCACCCCGTGATGTGCGTGACCTTGATGAACCCGCGCACCGGCGGTGTGTTTGCATCGTTTGGCGCGCACCCAAGTCTGGAAGTGGCGCTGGAGCGCAGCCTGACCGAACTGCTGCAAGGCCGCAGTTTTGAAGGCCTCAACGATTTGCCGCAGCCCACGTTCGAGAGCAATGCGGTCACAGAGCCCTACAACTTTGTAGAACACTTCATCGACTCCAGCGGCATCGTGTCATGGCGCTTTTTCAGCGCTAAAGCGGATTATGAATTTGTGGAATGGGATTTTTCTGGGCAAGGTGAAAACGCCAACGCAGAAGAAGCCGCCACCCTGTTGGGGATTCTTGAAGACATGGGCAAAGAGGTTTACACCGCGGTGTACGACCAGTTGGGTGCCATTGCTTGCCGAATTTTGGTGCCCGGTTATTCTGAGATTTATCCTGTCGAAGATTTGATTTGGGACAACACCAACAAGGCCCTGCTGTTCCGCACCGACATCCTGAACTTGCACATCTTGGACGACGCCAGCTTGTCTGCGCTGCTGGATCGCTTAGAAAACAATGAGCTCGATGATTACTTAGACATTGCCACCTTGATCGGCATCGAGTTCGATGAAAACACGGTGTGGGGCCAACTGACCGTGCTCGAATTGAAGCTGCTGATCCATCTAGCTTTGAAGCAATTTGAAGAAGCCCATGAACTCGTGGGTGCCTTCCTTCAATACAACGACAACACGGTCGAACGCAAATTGTTTTACCAAGCCCTGAACGTGGTGCTGGAAGTGACGCTCGATCCTGAACTGAACCTCGATGACTACGAGGCCAATTTCCGTCGCATGTTTGGCCAGGCACGCATGGATGCAGCCATGGGGTCGGCGGGTGGCACCGTGCGCTTCTTTGGGCTCACGCCAACGAGCTTGAAACTCGAAGGACTCGACAGGCACCATCGACTGATCGACAGCTACAGAAAATTGCATCAAGCGCGCGCCCGCTAACAAAAGCGCCCTTGGCTTTAGGGGAAGATGCCGAACAAAGAGGACGGTCTATTACGGTACCCTCACTTCATGCGACAACCTATTTTTCGCGGTCTCCTTCTTGCAAGTGTGTTGACTGGTATTTCAGCCAAGGCTTTGTGCTGCCCCACAATTTCTGCGGATGACCTCAAACTCACCTGCGATGTGACTTATGCAGGCGCGACACAAGAAATTGAGGTCTGCCCAACGCATGAGCCCTACAGACATGAAACGGTCAATATAGGTCACCGTTTTCTATTTAAAGCGGTACATGTCAAAGCTCAAGATCTGAGCCCCCGAATTGGGATTTACGTTTATTTCGCAGACAAGCAACCGCCGCTGCTGATACAACATGTCCAAATTCGCCCGCCCTATCCAAAGCTCCAAAATGGCGAATCTATTGACTTATTGGGCGAACAACACTTGTTTGCAGGCCCCTTAGAAAGAGAGCTGATTTATCGCTGCGTCGCAGGAAAGAATAGGCCATGAAGTTGTCATTGATCAGCTTAATTTTTGCTGTCTCCTCGTTCAGTGTTTTTGCTGAGACGCCGGTCATTCGCACAAAACCTGTGACACTTCTTTTTGCGGGTGATACGACCCTAGACAGCACGCCAGGCGCCTTAATCAAGCGCGGGATCGACCCATTCAAGAGCTTCAGTCCGCTCTTTGCCGCTGCCGATATTCGGCTTCTCAATTTGGAATGCGTGGTCGCGACAACGGGTCAGGCGGAACCCAAGCACTACACATTTCGAGCGGCACCTCAGGTGCTTCAAACGCTAAAACGTCACGCTGACGGTGTCACATTGGCGAACAACCATTCAGGCGATTACGGCCGCGAAGCATTCGCACAGATGCTGTCACTTCTGGCTAAAAACAACATTGCTCAAGCAGGCGGAGGCATGAATTTGAGCGAAGCGCACACGCCTTGGATGGCGGAGCGCAACGGCATACGAATCGCAATTTTGAGCTACAACGAATTCATGCCCAGAAGCTACGAAGCCGGCACCTACACCCCAGGTGTAGCTTGGAGTGAAGATGAACAAGTGGTCGATGACATTCGCCGTGCTCGCAGCATCTACCAAGCAGACATCGTCTTACCGTTTATGCATTGGGGCTGGGAAAACGAACCCAAGGCCAACCTAAGGCAACGACAACTGGCCAAAAAGATGATCGATGCGGGCGCGGACGCCGTCATCGGGGGCCATCCGCATGTCACCCAAGACCTTGAGATTTACAAAGGCAAGCCCATCATCTATAGCGTTGGAAATTTCATCATGAAAGAAACAGACAACGATCAGCAGCGTGTGGGCTGGGTGCTTCGCCTCAATATCGACAAAACGGGTGTCTATGGATTTGACACGCATGTCGCGCGCATCAACCAAGACGGCATGCCCTCATACGACAAAAAAACGCCAAGTCCGTGCTGGACAAACACTTGGCCTCAAGAGCGGATGTGTCTTGCCGGAGACGCCCTGACAAACGAAAGCAATGGCATGCGTGCGGTTTTCCGTTAACCTCCAAAAATATGGATTCCATGTTTTTCAAAAGGTAAATCATGACCGTTCACGCGCTGCACACCCCGTCCAACTCAGATGAGATCCGGCAAACCAAAATACATTTAGCCGCTGCGTTGCGGCTTGCTGTTCATGACGGCTTTGATGAAGGCATCGACAACCACTTCACCGTTTGCGTGCCTGGACAAGAAGACCAGTACATGGTGTTGCCATTTGGTTTGCATTGGTCGGAAGCGTCTGCCAGCAACCTCATGGTGTTCAACGAAGCCGGCGAGACACTCCAGGGCGATGGCGTGGTCGAACTCTCAGCCCGCAGCATTCATGCACCGCTGCACCGAATTTCAGGGGCCAAGGTGGTTTTGCATACCCACCAGCCTTGGGCACTCGCGCTCAATATGCTGAAAGACAACCGCTTGTTAGCGGCCACACAAACGGCTGCGTTTTTTCATGAACGCATTGCTTACGACGACACCTACACAGGTCTGGCCGCTTCCTTGAATGAAGGCGAACGATTGGCCTCTCTTCTTCAAGACAAGTCCGTCATGTTTTTGAAAAACCACGGCGTCATCACCGTTGGCAATACCGTCGCGCAGGCTTATCGCTTGCTCTACAAACTTGAAAAAGCTTGCAAAACACAAGTGCTGGCAATGAGCACCGGACGCCCGATCAATATCTTGGAAGAACACGTCATTGACAAAGTTCGCACGCCCAGCAAGGACGATCGTCACTCGCGCTCAGAGCGTGAGCGCTTGTACTTCGAAGCCATGATGCGCGTGCTGGACCGTGTCAACCCAGGATATGCGGACTGACGATGGGGCATCGTTTAAGTGGCCGCGTGGCCATCGTCACTGGCGCTAGCCGAGGCATTGGCTTGTCCATCGCCCAAGCCTTTGCGGATGAAGGCGCATCTCTGTGTTTGGTGGCACGCAACCCAGCAGACTTGAATAACGTGGCCTCTCAGCTTGGCCTTGAATCATCACAAGTGATGACGCAAGCCTTGGATGTCACAGACCGCGACGCTTGCTTTCAAGCCGTTGCAGCCGCGATTCAACACTTTGGGCATGTGGACACGTTGGTGAACAACGCAGGTGTCTATCGCTCTAAGACTTTTCTAGATTTCACGCCCCAAGACTTTCAAGACATGCTCGACGTCAACTTATTTGGCGTGCTGCATTTCACACAAGCCTGCCTGCCTCACATGCAGCAACAAACAAAGGGCAGCATCATCAACATTGCCTCAACAGCCGGCAAATGGGGGTCACGCAATCAAAGCGCTTACAACGTCAGCAAACATGCGGTCGTGGGACTGACACGCTGTGTCGCACTCGAGGCAAGCCCACACAAAGTGACCGTCAACGCGATTTGCCCGGGCTTTGTTGAAACAGACATGCTGGACGAGCTCAAAGCTCAAGCCTCGCAAAGCGCAGGCACCTCCATCGAAGACTTTGAAAAAGCTGCCCTGTCGCGTGTTCCCTTAGGGCGCATGATGAAACCGCAAGAAATTGCGGCCATGGCCGTCTTCTTGGCCTCACAAGACGCCACAGGCATCACCGGTCAATCCATTCAAATGGATGGCGGCATGGTGCTCACCTGAATACCCAACAACACAAGCCTAGGGTTGCACCAAAACGCGGTCTGTGCGCATCACAGGGTACTTGTTGAACGTGGGGTCGTGATACGGGATTTGACGAATCCAAAAGTCCATCCGTTGCTCGGGGTCCTCTTGAAATCGTTCGTCACGGTCCATGCGTATTTGGTACTCTTTTTTCAAGGCTGACAATTTCCGATGCAAGCTGTCGCCGTAGCGTTCGCGAATGCGTCGGTCTTGGGTGTACATCCACTGCGCAATTTGGAGTTGCCGGTGGTTAGAGATGTGATCGGTAATTTCGTACGCCGTGTTGAACAAACCCCAGCGCGACAACGAGTCCGGGGACACAGGCTCCAACAAATGCGCCACCAGCAATGCGCGTGACTGTCGAATGGGCACAAAGAGTGAACCCTTTGGAAAATCGGTTTGCGCACTCACCCACTCACCATTCATGCTGGTACGCAATCGCCCCTGAAACGTGCGTGATTCAAACGAAATGCTGTCTGGGTCGACATGCAGCTCTTGCACCTCGACATCTTGCATCGCATCCGTCAACACCTGGTAGCTGATGTTGTGCTTTTGCAGATACGGCAACACCACCGACACCCATCCCGCGGGAACGATGTACCCGGCTTGTGGAAAGCTAACGATGGCTTCATTCACGGGTTGTATGTCGCCATACACAGGCATACGCCAAACCGCGGGTTGATTCAAATGGTAAGTAATATGTCGCCCACCGACCACAGGCGCATTGGTGTGCGTGGTGTATTCGTAGCCCAATAAATCCGCCTGCCCTGTAGGAATGTCAATCCCAGTCTCCAGCATGTTGTGCCAATCCAAGGCCACCGCTTGGCTGAACATGGTTTGGGCGTTTTGGTCCGCGTGCTGCACCACCTCTAACAAGTACTGGCCCTTTTGAGCAATCAAGTCCAAGGCGGCAATCAGCACATCTTTGCTGGTTTTCACGCGCTGGCTGTAGGGATCCCAAGCATGGTCTTCCACCAAAATGCCAAGGCGATTGCGCAACACCGCATAAACATGTGAGAACCGAGGCGCATCTGCATCGCGCATGATGCCCGCACGCGGATTTTCAAAATCGAGCAACACAGGGGTGAAGTCGAGGGGACGATGTCCATCGGCAGACAAGCGCTTCATCATGTCTGCAGAGAATTGATCGGCCACCTGATGCAGCGGTTCGTCCACACCAAACATGGGCGACATCGACAAAGACACATCGTGGCGAAAACGCACGCCATCTGTCACATGCAAATCTAGCGTGAGCAAAGGGTCCCACTCAGAGATGAAATGCAGCATGGCATTCATCTCCGACGATTGGCCCAAGATCCAATCGCGGTTCAAGTTGATACGCTGAGCAGTGACCCGTTCACCTTGCAAACTGGGACCGTTCTGATTGGGCCGGTTATACGGGCTGGGGCGCTCATGCCCATCCACATTGAACACGGGAACAAACAAAAATACTTGGTGCTGAAGGGGGTCTTTGCCTGAAGGTTTTTTCAGCATGTCCCGGATCAGCATCAGGCCTGCGTCTTTGCCGTCAATTTCACCGGCATGTGTGCCACCAATGGCCAGCACAACAGGAACCCCCATACGTTGCGCCTCTTTTGGCGACAAGGCACCCGTGCGGCTGACGGCCAATGCAACGATGGGACGTCCCTCTGCTGTGCGCCCAATGTCCAGACAACGAACAGCGTCTGGATGGTCTTTGGCGAAACGATGACACACCCCTTCCACTTCAGCGTAACTGCCTGTGCGTCGAAATTGACTAATTTCAACCTCAAACAACTCAGAAGCTGGAACCTTCGTTTGCGCCTGAATTTCGAGTGACACCATGAAGAGTGCACACAGGCACACGTAAATCTTGAAGTTTTTCATTAGCCAAAACATGAGGTGTCACAACGACAACCCCCGCATGGTAACGGTGTGCGAGAGGCTGATTTTTAGTGGGCCTTACCTTGAAGCAACGCATCCAGATTTTTCACGATTTCGTCTTCGATGCGTGATTTGAACGTACGCAACAACACCCCCAGTTCCACGTTGATTTCTACCTTGTTATGGGTAGCCAGCAAGCGGCCCTGAACACCTTGTCGTGTGAACAACAGCTCGTCCCTGGTCCGCCCCTCCTGATAGATACATGCCATACCAAACTCTTGTTCGGCCTGTTCAGCCCAAGAGAAGGCCACTTTGCGGATTTCGCGCAAACCGAGAGCGTGATGGCGCAAGATGTACAAATCGGTCATATCAAGTTTCAGTGACGGCGCGAGGCCAACAAAGGACGCATGGCATTCAGAGTCGCCAACAAGCCAGAGCCATTGCTGATGAGCGTGCAGGCCATGGGCGACATCAGCCCCGTCGGCACCGCCAGCGCCAAAGCCAAGGTGTTCGCGCCTGCAATCAAACTGAAGTTTTGGCGCACCAAGGCCATGCCATCACGGCAAATGTCCATGGCGGGGAGCAACAGGTGCAAGCCCTCCTCCATCAACACCACATCTGCGGCATGACGGGCAATGTCTGCGCCGTCGACCAATGAAATACCCACATCGGCTTGAGCCAAAGCGGGCGAGTCATTCACGCCATCGCCAATCATGGCAAACGGTCCATATTTCAAGCGTAAGGTTCGCACGATGTCAGCTTTCTCGTGCGGCAGTATTTCGGAATACACCGTGTCAATGCCCACTTTGTCTGCCACGCGCCGAGCCACCCATTCACGATCGCCCGACAACATCACGATGTGCTCAACACCACGCGCCCTCAGACCTGCCACCACAGCAAGGGCTTCGGGTCTGGGTGCATCGCTGCAAGCAATGGCCCCTACAAAGCTGTCGTCCCACGCCACCAAAAGCACGATGTAGCCATGGCTCTCAGCCTGCGCTAAATACTTCGCAGCCTTACCCGTGGCAATGCCAAGGCTGCGCAGGAAACGCTCGCTGCCTACATGCAAGCGTTGGCCCGCAATCACAGCGGTCACCCCCATGCCAATGGTGAACTGAACGTCATCACAAGCTGGCAACGTCAATCCACGCACCTGCTCGGCGTGCAACACCAAGGCGCGCGCCACCGGATGGCGTAGCTGCGTTTCCGCCGCCGCGGCCAATTGAAGCATGCGGTCTGCACTCATGCGCGCGTGCATGGGCCGCACGTCCAGCACCGACAAATGGCCACTGGTCAACGTCCCCGTCTTGTCGAACGCGATACCGCGCAACGAAGCCAACTGCTCTACATGGTGGCCACTTTTGATCAAAATTCCCTGACGGGCCGCACGCGTCATGCTCGCCAAAATACTGGTGGGTGCTGCGACCCGAATGCCGGTGCCGTAATCCACGATGGCCATCGACATAAAACGGTCCACGTTGCCCGTGAGTGCCAGCATGGCCACATTGACCCCCAGCAACGGGGCCACCAAACGGTCGGCAAACTGTTCGGCGTAATTTTGAATGCGTGTCTCCCCCACTGGGGCCGATTCAATCACTTGCACAATTTTGGCCACCACGGTAGCTGCGCCTACTTCGGTGACCTGCACCGTGATTGAACCTTTGACGATGGATGAGCCTGCAAACACCATCTCCCCCACACGGCGTGTGGCGGGCACTGATTCGCCGGTGATGTGGCGTTGGTCAACAACGGCCAAGCCACTGCTGATCATGCCGTCTGCAGGCACCAAATCACCCGCCAACATCAAGACCATGTCATCGCATTGCAACGATTGTGCGGGGATCAAAGTGACACTGCCATCCGCCGCCAAACGTCTGGCTTGCAAAGTTTGAAAATCAAGCAACTCGCGAATATGGCCACGCGATTGGCGTGCGGTCAACTCACGTACCACGTCGCCCAAATGCACCATCATCGCCATCAAAGCGGCAGTGCGCGGTTCACGGCGAATCACGGCAATCGCCAAAGCCAAACCATCTAAAAAGTCGACATTCAATCGGCGCTCTTTGACGAGCGTGGTGACAGCGCGTCGCCAAATGGGCAACCCCGTCAGCAGAATCAAAACGAGGTCCAAACCAAACCCACCTGCAGGCCCCAGCACCAAGGCCGTGGCGGCCCAAGCCATGGCGCGGAAGGGACTGGCTTCACTTTTCTCGCCATCGATCTTTTCAATGTGTCGCGCGGGCAATACCGCGGGCAATACCGCTGGCAACAAGCTAGGCTGCAACAACATGTCAAACAGCGCATCGACTTGCCCCAGATGCTCGATGGTGACGGATTCGCACGCAGGGTTGATTCGAAACTTAGAAACCAACGGACTGCTGGTCAGTCGATGACTGACGCCGTCTCGCACAGAGGCGTCCACCCGCATACGCGCCACACGGATGCGGCAACGGCCAGGCATTTCATGCAGCAACACGTAGCTGTCGCGAGGCGACGCCACGGTGGCGTTAGGCTTTAGTTCGTGCATGGACCGGTCCTGTAGAAACAACTTTCACCACCGGCGCATCAATGCGTTGATGGTGCAAAGAAATGAAAGAGTTAAACGCAAAGGTGCCCAAACTCAGCCACATCGGCGTGCCCGTGCCGCGTGCTTGGCGCATCGAGGTGGCTGCCGCAAACAGCAAGGGCAACAAGATCTTGAGATCCAAATAGCCATCGCTGGCACGGCGCAAACGAAGGTCAAGCTGCTCCGCACCTGACACCAAGTCTTCAGCCAAGCGAGAGTGCTGAGCCAGATAGTGCGACCCGCTTGCCACGGCCTCGTCGATACCGGCCAACAGCGCATCGTCGCCCTGCAAGCGCAACCAGGTGTTCACATCTGGGTCATCTTGCAGGCGGAAATGGAACACCGTGTCAGCGGGGCTGTAATCAATCACGATGCTGGAGGACGCCACATTCACGCGCACACGTTGAACACCTTCCAAGCTGGCGATGACTTGTTTAACGGTTGCAAAAAACTCATGCTCGGCCGGTGCACCCAGCACCTTGAGCCGCATGCGACCAGGCACATGGTGTGCAATGCGAACCGTGCGTGGCGCACGAGATGCGGTATTGGGCACCTTATGCCTTGGGCAAGTTGCCGTTTGCTGGTTCAGTCACGGGGGCCTTGCTGGCGTGGGGATGCTTTTGTTCAAGCATCACTTCGGCCACCAAATCGTGCACCTGCTCGCTGGTCTCGGCCATCAGCTCTTGCGCCTTCTGTGCCATCACAAAACCGGCACGCAAGGCACCCTTGATGGCAGGACGCACATAGCCGCTCATTTCAGGAAACAACTTGCTCAGCAACATGGCACCGGCACCAATGATCAAACCCGGAATCAGCTCCACCTCAATCAGCGCCGCACCGACCACAATGGCAGCGGCTGTGGCCACGGAGGTGGCGTCCCCCGATACCAAGTCTTTGCCACGCGCCACCATATGGCTGATTCGACGCTTGGCATCCGCCGACTGACGCGACTGCTGCGCTTGACGCGTCTCAGCATGTGCCTCTGTGTACACCGCCTCTTCAACGGCCGGCTTGGCTGCCGCTGGACGACGAGGGCTGCGCGCTTTGGGGGTGCTCACCTTGTTCAAAGCGTCGGTGCTCTTGGGGGCGATGACCTTGGTTTTTTTGATGACGTCTGAGCTTTTGATTTTTGTGACCACGATTTACTCCATGCTGATATAGCGACACCCTTGGCGCGCCAGAGCCAAGGGCTGGCTCTGTGACTCGACGATAAAGGTATAAATCGTTTTGGTCTGTTCGCTAGCGAACCGAGGCCACCCTTTCAAGCGTTTATCAATACCGGACTTTGACAAACGTCGAAGGCCCCTGAACTTTCAATTTGAAATTGACGTCAACCGTATCTAGACGGTTCAGGTTGATTTGGCTCACACCGTAATCGAGCACAACGCCCACGTTTTTAGCGGGGAACCATTCCACCCCCACGGTGGCGTTGTAAATATCGCCATTCAAGCGACCGCCCGATTTCTTCATGCCTGAGGCATCTGCGAACAAACGCAGATCCGGGCTGATGGCATGGCGCACGGCGACCTCCAGAAGCGGCGCGACGGCTGAGTCCTTGTAGCTGTCTTGTATCGAGGAGATCGAGTTGTTGAAGGATGCAGAGGCATTCGCCGTCAAATCCAGCTTGTAATAAGCAGCACCAGCGCCTAGACCCACGACGGTGTTACCGCTGCCAATCCAATACCTATATGCAAGCTTTGCAAAGTCGAGGTTGAGGTCGAGGTTGGCATTGACCGCCGCCACCACCGGCGTGTTGTTGATACTCGTGCTGTTGCCCATGGAGCCCGTGTAGCTGTGCTTGTACTGGTAAAAGTCGAATGACAAGCCTTGGTTATCAAACAACATGAGGTTGGCTTTGATGCGCGGCATGGTTTCTTGGCCTAACCCCACATCACCCGAACCGAGGTTGCCATACGCGGTATTGAGGGAGACATTGATCTTGGGGTTGGCACTCAAAACGCCAGCCGAAATGGTGAACCGGTCCAACGCCGGCGACATGTCTGCCCATGCAGGCATCGCCATCAGAAAAGTTGCGCCCGAAGCAGCCATGCGTGCCCAATTACGAGCGCCTCGGCGTGGGAATGTCATGGGTGTATTCATCAATGATCCTTGAGTGGTCGATGGTTAAAAATAAGAAAGTCAGTTAGGCCAAGTAGTCGTAGACCACGTCGCCCAGCCCCAAGGTCAAGTCCGCCACAAAGTGCAAACTCGACACAACGTCGAGCACAGGAAGTTCAGACACAGGTGCCAGGCGTGTGGGTGCAACGCCAATGCACTGGGCCCTGTCCAAGCCCCTCGCAGATTGACGTGCGTGGTGTAGTAGCGAACCAGTTCACAAATGCGCGGCGTGCCGTCGACATGCGGAATGATCTTCAGCAAAAAGTTAGGGGCGGCGAGCGAAGCCAACACCGAGGCCGCATCGGCCTCGCGGTGTTTAAAGCCCATCGTGGCGCTGGCAATGCGAACCGAGCCGTAGTCCAAAGTGCCGACCAAGGTGTCGATCTCGGTCTGCAACTTCGGGGTTGCCAGCTTTTTGGGAAAGCCCCACAACTCGCGGCCACCCGCAATCGGCGGATGGTCGTTGAGATACATGGCGTGGGCATAAGAGCCGCTCACGCCATGCAAGCGCACGGGAATCACTTGGCCTGCCTCGGTATACGAGCCAAACCCAGTGGAATCGGGCATACGGATGAATTCAAACTTCACCAACGGTTCGACAACTTCCAATGGCTCAGGCACCACCGCTCGCAGGGCGTCCATGTCAGTGCGGTAAGTGATGACCAAAAACTCACGCTGGGTAAACCGGTAAGGCCCGCGCGGAAATGCGGGGCTGGTGAAAGGCATGGCAAACGCATTGGCCTTGATGTCTTGGATCTTCATCGTGCGTGCTCCTCGGATGGATGAGCACGGCGTGTGGCGTGCGCGCTGAGCAGGTCTTGGCGCAAAGACATGGTCGCATCGTCAAAGATGCGGGCGTCCATGCGCTTTAGGTCGGGAGAAAGAATCGGAAGAAAGTCCATGTGCGACAGAATGTCGCGCTCTAAATCAATACCTGGTGCAATTTCGATCAACACCAATCCGGCTGCCGTCAAATGAAAAACACAGCGCTCGGTCACATAGAGAATGGACTGCTGACGCAAGACGGCATCGGTCCCGTTAAAGGTGATTTGCTCCACTGCGCTGACGAACTTTTTCACAGGCGCTTGACAGGTGATCGACAGCGCACCGTCTTGCACCTTGGCTTGCAAATGGCCTGCGCAAAAAGTGCCCATAAAAACCACCCGCTGTGTGCTTTGGCTGATGTTGATGAACCCACCCGAGCCGGCCAGGTGGTGGTTGAACCGACTCACATCGACATGGCCTTTGGCGTCTACCTCAGCCAAACCAAGAAACGCAATATCGAGGCCACCGCCGTCGTAAAAATCAAACTGGTAGGGCTGATCCAAAACCGCTTCGGCATTGGTGGCTGCACCAAAGTTCAAGCCGCTGGCGGGCAAGCCACCCACCACGCCAGGCTCTGCGGTCAACGTCATCAGATCCACCACGTTTTCTTCTGCGGCAATTTCAGCGATGCACTCAGGAATGCCCACCCCCAGGTTGACAATGTCGTGAGCTCGCAACTCCAGTGCGGCGCGGCGCGCCATGATTTTTCTTAGATCCAATGGCATGGCTTGAGGCGCCTTTGTGGGCCCCAGCAACTCGCCTGAAAATACCGCGCTGTAGGGTTCAGCAAAGGTTTGCATGTGGTGTTCAGGCTGTTCAGCCAACACCACAAAGTCGACCAAGATGCCCGGAATCTTGACTTCGCGTGATGGCAGTGAACCGTCTTTTGCCAACCGCTCGACTTGCACGATGACGATGCCGCCTGAGTTATGCGTGGCCATGGCAATCGCCAAAGAGTCCAAGGTCAGCGCCTCACGCTCCATGCTGATGTTGCCGTGCGCATCTGCGGTCGTACCGCGCAGCAGGCAGGCGTGGATGGGAAAAGTTTTGTAGAGTAAAAATTCTTTGCCGTCGATGTGCAGTAATTCAACCCAGGCACGTTGACTGCACGCATTGACACGGCCACCGCCTTGGCGAGGATCCACGAATGTGCCTAAGCCCACCCGCGTGATCAAGCCCGGACGGTGCGCTGCAATGTCCCGAAACAATTGGCTGATCACGCCTTGCGGCAGGTTGTAGGCTTCGATCTGATTGGCCAGCGCCAGCTGTTGTAACTTTGGCGCCAAGCCCCAATGCCCACCGATCACGCACTGCAGCAGCCCAGCATGCGCCAAATGGTTGAGACCACGGTCTTTGCCATCACCTTGACCACCGGCGTACACCAAGGTCAATCCGCTGGGGCTACCAGCGGGCGACAACGGGTCTTGTCCCAAAAATCGCTGCTCAAGCGCAACGGCCAAGCCTTCGGCGAAACCGATGCCAATAAACCCACCTGTGGCCACCGTGGTGCCGTTGCCGATATGGCGCACGGCGTCGATGGCTGTGACGACTTTGCTTTCGGGTCTCGTCCGAGGGTTGTCGTCGGCATTTCGCATCGCGTGAAGGTCTTTCTCTGAGGCGGGACAGACCAAAACAGTTTTGGCGGCCAGCAACAGTCATCATTCCCGTGACGCGAGGTGGCGTCTGTTGGATGGCGAACAGAAGAGAGAGAACAAACCACGCATGATGGGCCAATGACTCAACCCATGCTTAAACACAAAGTGGCTATCGTGACTGGCGCATCCTCTGGTATCGGCCGAGCCATCGCATTGGTTTTGTCGCGTGAGGGGGCGAAGGTGATCGTGTCAGGCCTGAACACGCAACGCAATGAAGAAACCGCTTCGCTCATTCACGCGCAGGGGGGCGAAGCTTTGGCCGTCACAAGTGACGTTGGTGATCCAAAAGCTTGCCATCAGTTGGTGCATACCGCGTTGACCCATTTTGGCTACCTTGACATTGCCTGCAATTGCGCGGGCATCATAGGACCGAGTGCGCGCACTGCTGACTATCCACTTGACGGTTGGAACCAAGTGATTCAAACCAACCTCAGCGGCGTTTTTAATGGCATGCAAGCGCAGATTCAGGCGATGCTGCCGAGGGGCGGCGGCTCCATCATCAACATATCTTCGGTCTTGGGTGCTGTGGGTGCCCCACACGCCTGCGCCTATGCCGCGAGCAAACATGGCGTGATTGGCCTGACCCAAACGGCAGCGTGGGAATACGGACATCAAGGCTTACGCATCAATGCCGTGGGGCCTGGCTACATCCACACACCGATGGTGGAGGCCTTAGAACAAAACACAGAGGCCTTAAAAGCCTTGGTTGCGGCCCATGCTTTGGGCCGACTTGGCCTTCCAGAAGAAGTGGCTGAGTTGGTCGCGTGGCTGGCATCGGACCGCGCTTCGTTCGTGACTGGCGCTTTCTACCCAGTCGACGGGGG